>JAJBUK010000020.1 GCA_020860385.1 Clostridiales bacterium | reverse complement strand
TTTGGTTCAGCGCCGGACGGCCTCTCGCCGCAACGAATGATAATTTACCACAGCTGACCGCGTTTGTCAACTGGGTTTTTCGCGTTTTTGCGACGGTTTTCTACACGGGGCCGTGGGTGTCAAAAAACTGCCGGTTTCTCATGCAAAACCGGCAGTTTTTCGTTCTCTCTTACCCCAAAAGGGACACAAGGGCCGCAAACAGCGGCAGCGTCCCAATGCTCAGGAGGGTGGAGACCACCACCATCCCAGCCCCCAGGGCCTCCTCATACTGATAGCGCACCGCGAACACCGAGGTAATGCTGGCGCAGGGGCAGGCCGCCAGCAGCACCACCACCGCGCCCACCATGCCGCTGACCCCGGCGACCCGGCACAGCACCAGCGTCACCGCCGGAATGACCAGCAGGCGCATCCCCACGGCCAGCCACATCCGGCCGTCCTTCACCGTGTCCTTCAAATTGCTGCCCGCCATCACCATACCGGTGATGAACATGGCCATGGGGGTATTCACGTTGCTCAGCAGCCCGATGGGCTCCGCAATCAGGTCGGGGACGGGAATCTGCCCGAAATAAATCACCAGGCCCACGACCATGGCAATCATGGTGGGCTTTTTCAGCACGTCCAGCAGGGCGGCAAGGCCGCGCCCCTTCTTGTCCCGCTCCAGCTGGCTTACCCCCACCGTCCAGACGAACAGGTTGTACATGGTGTGGAACACGCTGGCGTACAGCAGCCCCTCGCTGCCGAACAGCGCCGAAATCAGCGGGAACCCCATGTATCCGGCGTTGCAGAAGCCCATAGCGAAGCGCATCAGCGGCGCGTCGGCGCTTTTCACCCTGGTGCAGACCAGGGCGCTGATGCCGATGCTCACCAGCAGCGCCGCCGTGCTGGCCGCCAGGGTGACGGCCAGGTTGGCTGAGATGCTGGGGTCGTACTCCGTCAGGTAGGAGTTGATAATCATGGCGGGGAGGATGACGTTCAGCAGCAGGTCGGACAGGCCGCTTCGCAGCTCCGCCTTCACTGCCCCCGCCTTCACGGAGACATAGCCCACCAGCAGCAGGAGGAACAGCACCAGCACCTGCTGGGCGGCGATGGACACCAAATTACTGCTCATGGCCGTTCTCCTCCCGCAGCAGTCTCTCATGCTTGCGCAGGAAATGGGCCACCATCCCGGCGCAGTAGCACATAGCCAGCCCCCAGGCCATGGGGTTCGTGACGGAAATGACGGCGAAGCTGGTCAAGGTGACGGCGATAGCCGAACCGACGCTGCGGCCAATCAGCTCCGCCACGCCGGACAGCAGGGCATAGGAGCTGTACCCCATCCCCTGAAGGGTGTTGCGGAAAATCATCAGCATCCCCAGCAGCAGGAACAGGGGGCTGATGAGCGTCAGGTATTGCAGCGCACCCTGGGCGGCAGCGCTGGTGGAATCCCCCAGCACCAGCGCCACGAAGGGCCGCTTGCCCACGAACAGCACCAGCCACGCCAGCACGCAGTACACCGCCTGAATCAGCAGGCCGGAGCGGATGCCCTGCCGGATGCGGTCTATCCGCTTCGCCCCGAAGTTCTGCCCCACATAGGTGGCCATGGCCATGCCCACGCTCTCCATGGGCAGGGTGAACATCTGGCGAATCTTCTCCCCGGTGGTCTGGGCGGCGATGGCGGTGGTGCCCAGGCTGTTGATGGCCCCCTGTAACACCACGGCCCCCAGGGCGGACACCGCATATTCAAACCCCATGGGCAGGCCCACCACGCACATCCGCTTGACGTGCCGCCCGGAGAACTGCCGCTCCCCCGGCCGGGAGGCCACCACGTCCGTCTTGCCATGGAGCCACCAGAGGCACAGCGCCCCGCTGAGGGCCTGGCTCAGCACGGTGGCCAGGGCCGCCCCCCGCACCCCCATCTGAAGGGGCGCCATAAAGAGGTAGTCCAGCAGGATATTCACCCCGCTGGAAATCAGCAGGAAGTACAGCGGGTGCCGGGAATCCCCCACCGAGCGCAGGGTATTGGCCCCGTAGTTGTAGAGGATCGTCACCGGCAGCCCCAGGAAGATGATGCGGACATAGGCCAGCGCCTCTTGGAAGATGTCCTCCGGCGTCTGCACCAGATGGAGCAGCGGCCCGGCAAACAGGGTGGTCAGCACGGTCATCACCACCGCCACCACCGCCGACAGGTACCAGCCATTCCAGTAGTACCGCCGCAGCTCCTCCGGCTCCCCGGCCCCCCAGCTCTGGGACAGGGGGATGCCGAAGCCCACATAGGCCCCCTGGATGAAGCCCAGGGTCAGGAAGTTCAGGGAATAGGTGTCTCCCACCGCCGCCAGGGCGTCCACCCCCACGAAGCGGCCCACCATAACGGTGTCCACAAAGCTGTAGAGCTGCTGAAACAGCGTCCCCGCCACCAGGGGCAGGGCGAACAGCAGGATTTGGGTCAGCGGCCTGCCCTGGGTCAAGTCTCTGGTCTGTTTGGATGCGTTCATACGGGAACCCCCTCGTTTTTCCTGCGATAAAATCATTGTATAACGGCGGAGTTCCCGGAAGCAAGGACGTTTCACGGCAGTTTTGTCACATTTCAGCGTGAACTATCCAGCTGATTCCTCCAGCGCGTCCTCGATGCAGTGGATGGCGTCGGTGATGCTGTCCTGGGCCTCGGCCAGGGCGTCGCACCGCTCCTGGATATTTTTGCTCTCCCGCTTCGTCTTGCCCTCACAGGAGGCGTCCAGCGTCTCCAGCACCTCGTCCAGCTGGTCGGACAGGGCGGCCAGCTGGCTCATGACCCAGCCCAGCCGGGTTTCCAGTTCCTTTGTCACGGCAATCCCTCCTTAATCGTCTGCCAGTTCCTTCCCCACATGGGGCTGGATGAACTGCTCTCTGGCGTAGCGCCACAGGGCCTCGCTGCCCTGGGGGGTGATTTCGTTCCGGGTCAGGACGTTGTGGAGATGCACCCCATGCTCCGCCCAGGATTTGCCGCCGGTGGCGTGGTTCAGCATCAGGGGCTGGAGGTTGTCCATCACCCGGGCGAACCTGGCCTCCGGGGTGGCCCTGGCCTCAAACTCCTCCCAAAGCCCCTTCATGGCCGCCCCCTGCTCCTCCGGCAGCAGGCCGAACAGCCGCTCCGCCGCCGCCTGCTCCCGCTGGGCCTGGGTGGCCTTGCCCGCCTCGTCATAGGCGTAGGTGTCCCCGGCGTCGATTTCCACCACGTCATGAAGAAGTATCATCGTCACGGTTTTCAGCACGTCCACCGGCTCGTTGGCGTACTCCTGCAATAGAATCGCCATCAGCGCCATGTGCCAGGCGTGCTCCGCGTCGTTCTCCCGCCGCTGGCCGTCGGTCAGGTAGGTCTGGCGCTGGATGAACTTCTCCTTGTCCAGCTCCAGGATAAACCGGAACTGCCGCTCCAGCCGGTCGGTGTCCTCACTCTCCGTCAGGATGGCAAGGGCCTGGCGGTATTTCTCCTGCCGGGCCAGGTCATGCTCCGTCACCTTATCCAGCCGGGTCAGGTCGCTGTTGTGGCGGAGGTCGGCCAGCTTCACCTTCCGGGCTACGGGGTCGGCCTTGATGCGCCGCACATAGTCCAGATACGGCTCCGCCGGGTCGTGGGTCAGGAGGGCCAGGGGCTCCAATACCTCCGGCGGGAATCCCTCCGCCGCCAGGGCCTCCAGCGTCCAGTCGGTGTCCTCCACCACGTCATGGAGGAGGGCCACAGTGGTCTCCACCTCGGTATCCATCTGCTCCGCCAGGTGCCAGGGGTGGGAGATGTAGGGGATGCCGCAGTCCTCCGTCTGCCCCTGATGGGCGGCGAAGGCCAGCTTCGCGGCGTGCTTCGTCATCGCCGTGTAAATCATACCGCCGCCTTCTCCCCCTCCGCATAGGCGCAGCGGACGTTGCCGCCCACGGTCTGCACCCAGTGCTTGTCCGCCTCGTGCCTGGCCTTGTCGGCGGCAATCACCGTCCGCACCCGCTGCACCGCCCGGCGGTTCAGCTGCTCCAGGGTGTCCCCGGCGAACCGGTCGGGCTGGGGGGCCTCCGGGTAGAGCCGTTTGCGCCACCCCGCCTCCAGCAGCACCGGGGTATCCATCCGCTGAATGGTGACCTCGCCGTTCAGGGCGTCCAGCCGCCGCACGTCCACCTTGCCGTCCGTCACCCGGCCCACCAGCAGGTGGAAGGAGCAGTCCGTCCGGTACAGGCGGCTGTTGGCTTTGGTGGCGGGCCCCACCAGGCCGCCGATGCGCTCCAGAGCGGTGGCCAGGCTCCGGTCAGGGTTGCGGAGTATCCGGGCCGCCGCCGAGGGGTAATGCACCCCGCCGAAGGTCACCAGGCCGCAGCAGCACCAGACGGTGTTCTGCTGCGGGTCGGAGAACACCTTCCGCCCGCCGAAGTGCAGCCCCAGTTTTCCGGGCTGTAGGGTGACGCGGCTGTCCCCGGCCACGGAGACGCCGGTTTCATTGGCAAAGAGACAAATGTACGACATAGCGCTTCCTCCTTTGTATTTTCACCTCAGCTAAAGGGTGTTTCCCACTCCCGGCCGTCCCGGAAGGCCCGTATCATGTGGGCGGTGATGGATACCTCGTCGTCCGGCACCGGCACCTCGTCCCGCCGGAACCAGCGGCCCTCCTCCAGTTCGTCCTCCTGGAGGGTGATGGTGTCGTCCCCGTCCAGCTCGCAGTAGTAGCCCAGGGTCAGGTTGCCCTCGCAGCCCCAGGGCTGGGAGCCGGCGTAGCGGATGTGCTTCACCCGGAGGCCGGTCTCCTCCAGCACCTCCCGGGCCACGCACTGCTCCGCCGTCTCGCCGATTTCCACAAAGCCGGCCACCAGGACGAAGTGGCTCACCGGCCGATGGCTGCGCTGGTAGCGGGTCATCAGCAGCCGCTCCCCGTCCGTCACCGCCACGATGACCGCCGGGTTCAGCCGGGGATAGATCACGTTGCCGCAGTTGGGGCAGACCAGCTTCCGCTCGTCATGGCCGGGGACGGTCTCCCCGCCGCAGCAGCCGCAGAAGCGGTTCTTCCCGTACCAGTCCGCCAGGTGCATGGCGGTGAACCCCGCCAGCGCCAGATGCATGGGCCGGGCGCTGCGCGCCCACTGGCGGGCGTTCCGCCACTCGCAGCCCCTGGCCCCCAGCATGGCCATCTTCGTCAGGCAGAGGAAATATCGCTCATCGTCCGCCTCGAACAGGTACCGGAACTCCGCGTCGGTCATGTGGGGTATCTCCCAGCGCATGGGCAGCTCCCCCGCCTCGTTCACCAGCACGTCCGGCCCCTTGCGGATATAGACCCGGTCCTCCGGGCTGGGCTGGATGTCGTGCCAGACGTTGGAGAACTGCGTGCCCTCCAAATCCTGAATCATAGCGTTTTGCTCCTTCCAAGTTGGTTTCTGCTGCCCTTATTGTACTAAACTTAGGGCAGCAATGCAATTCTTTTTTACGTTTCCCTGAAAGGGTAGGCGGAGGGGTTGCCAACGGGGCGTTCCTTAGACAAGGATGGAGGAAAGAAACAAGTGGTTCCCTGACTTCGGGGCTGGTTCTCCTTAGATATGGTTCGTGGAAGGAACTACGGCTTGCCCTCCGGGCGGGCCCTATTTCTTGCTCCGCCGAGAAATGGGGGAAAGAGGGCGGCTCAAGAGGGAGGCCGGTGGCCCCCCTCTTGAGAATCTCCCCGTATTAGGCAGCCGGCTTGCGCCTTGTCCCTATTTTTAGGTGGTTCCGCAGGCAACAGACGATGGAGCCCCTACGCACCAAAGCTGCCGCCCATGGCGGCTGGGGTAGGATTGCCGCCCACGTCCCTCGCCGTCAAGCGGCATTTCCGCTTCGCTCCCTAGCCGTTGGCGGGACGGGCGGCAATTTTGTTGCCCTTTGGTTGCTGAAATCTGACCGTAAGGGTACGCTATTACGCCTAATCCTGAAAACATTGGTTTTTCATACGCTTTCCCTCAGCGGCTGAAGCCTTGCCTCACAGTCAGATGTTATCCACCGTTTGGGTTATAAAATTGCACGTTCCGCCCGCCAACGGCAGGGCGGAACGGCAATCCCACCCCAGCCGCCATGGGCGGCAGCTTTGGTGCGTAGGGGTTCCATCGTCTGTCACCCTAATAGACCACCTGCCGACCAGACAGCGCAAAGCCCCCCGGAAGAGGGGGAGGGTTCTTAGGGAGGGGCGAGGCCCCGAAGCCCCTCCCTGAGCCGCCTTCTTTCCCCTATTTCTTGGCGGAGCAAGAAATAGGGCCCGCCGGGAGGGCAAGCCGTAGTTCATGAAAAGAACCATATCTAAGGAGAATCAGCCCCGCCGGGAGGGCAAAACGTGGTTCCTATATCATTCCTTGTCTAAGGAGGAAACGTTCGCCGGGCGCACCCGCCCCCCAAAAAAACAAATCCCACCTGTGATAAAACCGTGTTTTATCACAGGTGGGATTCAAAATTCAGTGGAGGTTTACTCCTCCTCCGCCTCCTCGGCGGCTTCCGCGTCGGCCTGAGCCTGGGCGTAGCCCTGGGCGGCGCAGAGGACGAAGCTGTCCACATCGTCGCTGTCGCAGAGGTAGACACAGGTGGTGTCGCCGTTCAGGATGCAGTAATAGGCGTCGTCGTCCTCACTGTAGGCCCCGATGGACAGGGTGACGGTGACCTTCTCCCCATCGTCGCTCTCATAGCTGACGTAGACCTCGATGGGGGCGTCCAGGCCGTATTCGGCCAGGGCGTCGCTGTCCGGCTTGAAGGCCGCCAGGGCGGTGAAGGATACGCCGTCCAGGTCGGCGGTCAGTTCGTCACAGAAGGCGTCCTCCGTGATGTCCTCGCCGTCCAGCATCCAGTAGTACTCGGTGGTGACTTCCGGCTCCACGCCGCTGGAGGCGTCGCCGTCGTCGCTCTCCACCTCCACGGTGGCGGAGGCCACGGTGACGGTGGTCTCCGTATCCCCGGTGACGGAGAAGGTGGAGACGTTCTCCTCATCCAGGTCGGGCCAGCTCGGCAGGTTCGCCATGTCGTACAGGGTGACCTCCATGGCGGAGGCCAGGGTGCTGTCCAGAGTGTAAATCGTCTCGCTGTCCCCCTCCAGCATGGCGTAATAGTCGCCGTCGGCGGAGGTGGCGCCGATATACAGGGTGGCGGAGTTGCCGTCGCCGTCGGTGACGGTCAGGGTGTAGTCCGGCTCCTCCAGGCCGTAGGAGGACAGTTCCTCGGCGGCGGTGAAGGAATAGGTGGCTTCCAGGTCCTCCAGGGTGGAGACGATGGTGGTAACGGTGCTGTCGTCCAGGTCGAAGTCCGCGTCGCCGTCATAGGTCCAGGTCTCGTCGTCCGTCTCGGTGAAGGACAGGGCCTCGGTGGTGGGGCTTTCAAAGGTCAGGGCCGTGGGGGAATCCACCGTCTCCACATAGATTTTGGCGGCTTCCTCCGCAGCGGCTTCGGCGTTCTCCGCAATGACGTTGCCTATCGTCACCGCCAACAGCAGGATGACCACCACGGCCAGGGCGATGATGACCCCAATCAGCTGCTTCTGCTTCTTTTTGCTCATGGAATCACCCCGCTTACAGCTTCCGCCGCTTCATCCAGCGGAGGAAGCCCAGCACCACGCAGACCAGCGGCAGCACCGCCACATACAGCAGGCTCCACATCCCCGCGTTGGAGGAGGTGTTATAGGTCACTTCCAGGCTCTTGGAGGCGATGGAGATGGTGCTGACCTCCTCAAAGCCGGCGGTCAGGTTGTTCATAAACACCTGGAGGTTCACGATGGAGTCGCCATAGGAGGCGTTGATGTCGTCGTCCAGCATGACGGCGCAGGAGTAGACGGTGAAGCGGCTGGTGATTTCCTCGTCCTCTTCCTCCGCGTCCTCCTCGGCCTCCAGGTCGGAGGAGGCGGCGCTGTCGTCCGCGTCGTCGTTCTCATCCTCGGCTTCCGTGTCGGAGGTCTCGGCGTCGGCGTCGGAGGCTTCCGCGTCCTCATCCTCATCCTCCGCCTCGACGGTGATGGTTTGGGTGGCGGTGGCGGCCAGGACGTACTCGCCCTCGGTGTAGTTGTTCTCATCCACCACGGCGATGCCGTATTCCGAGGTGGTCAGGAAGGTATCCAGGTCGATGGTGTCGTCCTCCAGGCCGGTGGTGGTCAGGCCCAGGGGATAGCCGTTGTAGCCGCCGTAAATCAGCACCAGGCTGTCGCTGCTGAGGCCGTCCGCCGCGTCAGAGGAGGTGTCCAGCTCCGGGAAGAATACGAAGTAACTCTGGGCGGCGGCCATATAGCGGCTCTCGTCGCCCACATAGCCGTCTACCATCTCCAGGCCGTAGTCCGCCATCAGGGCGTCCAGGTTGGGGTGGTCAAAGTCCTGGGAGGCCAGAATCAGCTCCACCTGTCCGCCCTCGGCCAGGTAGGAGCGGATGGTCGCCAACTCCTCAGTGGTGATGTCGCTGGTGGGCTGGTTAATCATCAGCACGTCGCAGTCCTCCGGGAAGTCCTCCATCAGCAGGCTGACCTCGGCGGTGGCGAAGTGGCTCTTGGTCAGGAGGTCGGTGACTTCGCTGCCCAGGCTGCTCTCCCCGTGGTTGGTGGTCAGGTAGATGGTGTAGCTGCTGTCGGACACCACCTGGTCGATGGCGGAGACCAGCTGGCCCTCGCCGTCAAACTCGCTGTAGGAGGTGGTGCCGTAGTAGTAATAGGAGTACCAGTCCAGCACCAGAATATCGTCAAAGGTAACGTTGGTCTGGTTGCCGGTCTCCTCGCAAATCACCATGATGGAGTCCGCGTCGCAGTCATACTCCGTCAGCAGGGAGGGGTACTCGGTGGGGTCCTGGTAGGAGACGGTGACATGGTCGCTGAGGGCGGCGAACTTCCGCAGGAAGGTGGAAATGCGGGTGTCGGTATCGTCCTCGCTGGCCAGCACCAGCAGCTGGATGTCGGTGTCCAGGCTCTCCATATAGTCCAGCGTGGTGTCGGACATGGAGTAGATTTGGGTGTTGGAGATGTCCAGCTGGGTATAGGCGGTGGGCAGCTGGGCGATGGCGATGTTGAAGATAATGACGATGGCCACCACCAGGGCAATCATCCCCGCGGAGAACAGGCCGTTCTTCCGGTTGGCGGAAAGGGCCTTCCGCTGGGCAGGGGCCTTGGTCTTGCGGGCCTTTTTGGTTTTCTCAGACATAGTTGATTCCCCTCCTTTTAGTGCCAGCGGCGTCTCTGAATGACCTGAACGGTCAGGAAGAGCATCAGCGCGGTGACGGACAGCAGCATCAGTATGCCGGGCAGGTCAAACACCTGATACTCCGCGAAGTTCAGCAGCACCCCGGTGAAGGAGAAGGCGGACAGGACGTTGGGCACCAGGCTCTCGAACCAGCTGCTGTCCACCAGGTAGCAGGCCACGGTGATGACCGCCAGGCCGCCGCCTACCCCGGCGGACAGGGCGTGGGCGGAGGTCAGGCTGTCCAGCAGCAGGCCAATGGCGATGGAGACGATGAGCAGCAGGACGAAGGAGCCGGAGGCGGTGGTGGGCAGGAAGGACACGATGGAGTCCCACAGGTGTAGCACCAGCAGGATACCGAAGGTGCCCACGGCGGCGATGACCTGGCTCTCGGTGGCAGCGGAAACCAGCATACCGATGGAGATATAGGCCGCGCCCAGCACGAAGAAGCACAGCAGCGTGCAGTAGTCCGTCAGGTAGTACACCACGCCGGAGCTGCCGGCGGCGAGTTTCATAATCAGCGGGCAGAAGGCGAACAACACGCAGGGGATGGCGAACACGGTCAGCACCGCGCAGAACTTGCCCAGCACCATGCCGGTGACAGTGACGGGGCTGGTCAGGAGCAGCTGGTCGGTGCGGTTATGCCGCTCCTCGCTCATCACCCGCATACACAGCAGCGGAATGGCGATGAGGAACAGGAACAGGGCGTAGTACAGGGAAATGGCAAAGCTGGGATAGCCGTTCAGCAGGTTGTAGGCCATGAAGTACAGGCCCACGCAGGCCAGCATAAAGGCGACACAGATGCTGCCTATCATGCCGTTGGCGAAGGAGGCCAGCTCCCTCCGGTAAATTGCTTTCATTGTGCATCCTCCTTCTCTTCCTCTGCCGGTTCCGCAGAGGCTTCCTGAGGCGCTTCGGAATCGGCGTCCTCCGGCAGCGTGACCTCGTACAGGTCGTCAAACTCCGGCTCCGCCCCCTCGTCCAGGGAGGCGGTGTGGGTGTTCTCCTCAGAGGTATCCGGCGTTTCCGGCGCGTCCAGGGCGGTTTCCTCCGGGGCGGCGGAACGGCGGCGGCGCAGACGGCGGCGGGCTTTCTTCCCATTGGCAGGGGACTGGTTCGAGTCGTCCGTCAGTTCCAGGAACACCTTCTCCAGGCTGGCCTGGGTCTGCTTCATCTCCAGAATGGGCAGGCGGGCGTCGGCCAGGGCGTAGAAGATGGCCTCCCGGGGGTCGGCCCCCTGCTCCTGCTCCAGGGTGACGGTGCAGGCGCCGTCCTCCCCGGCCTTGGCCTGGACGGAGCGCACCCCCGCCACGGCGGACAGAGCGGCGGTGACGTCCTCCGCGCCGCCCTTCACCACCAGGTTCAGCTTGGAAGCGCCCCGCAGATGCTCCTCCAGATGGTCGGCGGAGTCGTTGGCCACCAGGCGGCCGTGGGAGATGATGATGATTTCATCGCAAATCTCCTGCACCTCGCTGAGGATGTGGGAGGAGAGGATAACGGTATGCTCCTTGCTGAGCTGGCGGATGAGGTCGCGAATTTCGATGATTTGCTTGGGATCCAGGCCCACCGTGGGTTCGTCCAGAATGATGATAGGAGGGAAGCCCAGAATGGCCTGGGCCAGCCCCACCCGCTGGCGGTAGCCCTTGGACAGGTTCTTGATGAGGCGACCGGATACGTCGGTGAGCCGGGCCATCTCCTCCACCTGGGCCACCTGGGCCGCACGCTGCTCCTTGGGCACCTTTTTCAGCTCTGCGCAGAACCGGAGGTATTCGCCCACGGTCATATCCATGTACAGGGGCGGCTGCTCCGGCAGGTAGCCGATGCAGCTTTTCGCCTCCTCCGGCTCCTCCAGCACGTTGTGGCCGTTGACGATGATGTCCCCCTCCGTGGCAGAGAGGTAACCGGTCATCATATTCATGGTGGTGGATTTCCCCGCGCCGTTGGGGCCGAGAAAACCGTAGATTTTCCCGTCCTCGATGGTCAAATTCAGGTGGTCCACCGCAAGGTGGTCGCCGTAGCGTTTGACCAGGTTTTTCAGTTCAATCATTCATGTTCCTCCTTCAGGGCGGGGTGTGGGGCCGCCTGTCGTTGTTGCAGTATAAGCATACGCAGGCAAGCTTAAACGCACCTGAAAGATGAAGAAAAACACAAATCCCGCCCAGTTTGTGGAAAACAGGGCGGGCGTGCGGAGGTTTGGAGGGGGTTTTAGG
>JAJBUK010000015.1 GCA_020860385.1 Clostridiales bacterium | reverse complement strand
GGGAGCTTCGGGGCCTCGCTCCCCCCTAAGAACCCTCCTCCTGTTATCCTGGGGCTTCGCGCTGTCCAGTCGGCAGGTGGTCTATTCCAATAGAGACGATGTAACTTGACACGCAACAAAGCTGCCGCCCATGGCGGCTGGGGAGCGATTGCCGCCCACGTCCCTCGCCGTCAAGCGGCATTTCCGCTACGCTCCCTAGCCTTACGGTGGGACGGGCGGCAATTTTGTTGCCTTTTGGTCGCTGAAATCTGGCGGTAAAGGTACGTTGTTACGTCTAATACAAAAAAAGCTATAAATGATTACGCTTTTTAATTGAAAGGTGTTGCCTTGCCTCACAGGCAGATGTTATCCATCGTCGGATAATAAAATTGCACGTTTCGCCCGCCTCCGGCAGGGCGGAACGGCAATCTCTCCCCAGCCGCCATCGGCGGCAGTCTCAGCAGTGAGAAGTCACATCGTCTCTATTGGAATAGACCACCTATAGGCTGGACAGCGCGAAGCCCCAAGACTATAGGAGGGGGATTCTTAAGGGGGAGCGAGGCCCAGAAGCTCCCCCTTGAGCCGCCTTCTTTCCCTATTTCTTGGCGGAGCAAGAAATAGGGCCCGCCGGGAGGGCAAGCCGTTGTTCATTGAAAGAACCATATCTAAGGAGGCTATGCTCCGACAAGGGTAAGAACGTTGTTCCTCCATCCATCCTTGCCTAAGGAGCCCAAGGCCGCCCCTACCAGGGGAACCGCTGTTATCCGTCGAAACGGCAGCCAGCCCCGGCGGGGATTCCCCACAGCTTCAATACGCCAACGCCGTCCCATCCTCCAGCACCCCCACCCAGTTCAGGTGGCTCTTGATGGTGTACTTGGGCGCTTCATAGGTGGGCGCTGTGCCCTTTCCGCCCTCCCGGCGGAACCAGCGGCCATGGATGCCGGTTTCCACCTGGATTTTTGCCGGGGCGTCCCCGTCCATCCGCCCCGGGTACAGCTCCGCCGCGGCGGCTTCCAGGGCAGACGGCTCCACGGTGCCCGCCTTTTCGTAAATTGCAATCAGTTCCTCACAGGTGTAGCCCCTGGCTGCTTCCGCTTCCATGGCGTCACCACCAGGGCAGGTCGATGGGCACCCCGCCGTTCAGCACAGTGAGGACAATCAGGACGATGACGGCAATGATAATGACCTTCGTCATCTTCCTGGCGATGCCCAGCACCAGGGAGACGATGCAGAGGCCCACCAGCAGGTTCATCAAATCAGATGTAGTCATAGCGGTTTGGGTTCCTTTCTGAAAACGTGTGCGTGCCATCAAAGGCGGCGGTCAGTCCCGGATGACATAGCCCACGCCCCGCACCGTCTCGATGAGGTGCAGGCCATAGACCTGGTCGATTTTATTGCGGAGGAAGCGGACATAGACGTCCACCGTATTGGTTTCCCCGGCGTAGTCGTAGCCCCAGACGGTGGTCAGCAGGGTGCTGCGGGACAGGACGGTGCCCTTATGCTCCATCAGGCAGCGGAGCAGGTCAAACTCCCGGCGGGTCAGGTCTACCTCCTGATCGTTCACCGTGACCCGGCGGCAGGAGATTTGGAGCGTCACCGGCCCGGCGGTCAGCAGGTCCTGCTGCTCTCCGCTCCGCTCCGGCGGGAAGGGGGTGCGCAGGGCGCAGCGGATGCGGGCCAGCAGCTCCTCAATGGCGAAGGGCTTGGTGATGTAATCATTGGCTCCGGCGTCCAGCCCGGCCACCTTGTCCGCCACATTGTCCCGGGCGGTCAGCAGGATGACGGGCACATTCTGCCCGGCCTTGCGCAGGCGGCGCAGCACCTCGATGCCGGACAGCTCGGGCAGCATGATGTCCAGCAGCAGCAGGTCAGGTTTCTGGGCCAGGGCCAGTTCCAGCCCTTCCCGGCCGTCCGGAGCCAGGGTGACGTCATAGCCCTCGTAGCACAGCTCCAGCTCCAGCATACGGGCCAGCTGCGCCTCGTCCTCTACAATTAAAATCCGTTCTGCCATGGGGTTGCCTCGATTTCTCTCTCCACACGGGTGCGCCCAGGGGCGGCCCTCTTTTCTCGCTTACAGCCGGGCCACGCCGGTCTGCCGGGCGGCCTCTGCCACGGCGGAGGCCACGGCGGGCCGCACCCGCTCGTCAAAGGCGTAGGGCAGGATGTACTCCGGGTTCAGCTCCTCCTCTGACACCAGGGAGGCCAGGGCGTTGGCGGCGGCGATTTTCATGGTGTCGTTGATGTCGCTGGCCCGCACGTCAAACGCACCCCGGAAGATGCCGGGGAAGGCCAGCACATTGTTGATTTGATTGGGGAAGTCGCTGCGGCCGGTACCCACCACGGCGGCCCCCGCCTCCTTGGCCAGGTCGGGCATGATTTCCGGCGTGGGGTTGGCCATGGGGAAGAGGATGGCGTTGGGAGCCATGCGGCTCACCATCTCCGGCGTCACCATCCCCGGTGCGGACACGCCGATGAACACGTCTGCCCCCTCCAGCACCTCGGCCAGGCTGCCGCTGCGTTTAGAGCGGTTGGTGATGGCGGCGATTTCCTCCTTAGCGGCGTTCAGGCCCTCCCGGCCCTCATAAATCGCGCCTTTCCGGTCGCACATGATAACGTCGCTGAGGCCCCGGGCGATCAGCAGCTTGATGATGGCGATGCCCGCCGCACCGGCTCCGCAGGTGACGACACGGATGTCCTCCATCCGCTTGCCCACCAGCTTCAGGGCGTTGGTCAGGGCCGCCAACACCACCACGGCGGTGCCGTGCTGGTCGTCATGGAACACGGGGATGGAGCAGCGCTCCTTCAGCTTCCGCTCGATTTCAAAGCAGCGGGGGGCGGAGATGTCCTCCAGGTTGATGCCGCCGAAGGAGCCCTCCAGCATGGCTACCGTATTTACAATGGTGTCCACGTCCTTGCTCTTGACGCACAGGGGGACGGCATCCACCCCGCCGAAGGCTTTGAAGAGGACGCACTTGCCCTCCATCACCGGCATACCGGCCTCCGGGCCGATGTCCCCCAGGCCCAGCACGGCGCTGCCGTCCGTCACCACCGCCACGGTGTTCCAGCGGCCCGTCAGGTCGTAGCTCTTGGCGGGGTCCTTCTGAATCTCCAGGCAGGGCTGGGCCACGCCAGGGGTGTAGGCCAGGGACAGAGCCTCCTTGTCCTTGACCTCCATCTTGGGTACGGTCTCCAGCTTGCCGTGCCATTCGTAATGCTTTTTCAGGGATTCCTCTGCGTAGTTCATGGTGTATCCGACTCCTTCATGTAGTTTTCCAACAAGGTCATTATACTCCGCCCCTGTCCGTTTGACAAGCGGGGGATTCCTCCGATTCCGACAGCTTCCGGTAGCCGGTGGCGCGGTCCACCGTGTTCTCCAGGGTTTCCCCCTTGCCCCAGGCGGACAGGTTGCGGATGGCGATGGATTGGATGTTGTACAGCGTCGCAGGCAGGTGATAAAAGCCGGAGATATGAGGGGTCAGCACCAGATTTTCGCAGTCCCACAGGGGATGATGTTCCGGCAGCGGCTCCGGGTCGGTGACATCCAGCACCGCGCCGCCGATGCCGCCGGAGCGCAGGGCGGTCACCAGGTCGTCCGTCACCACGCAGTCTCCCCGGCCTACGTTCACCAGGATGCCGTCCGGCTTCATGCGCCTCAGGCGGGCGGCGTCCATCAGGTGGGTGGTCTCCGGCATCTTGGGCAGGGAGAGGACTGCCACGTCGGCCCGTGGCAGCAGGTCGTCCAGGGCGTCCATGGCATACACCTCGTCCAGAAACGCCGGCTTTTGCCGCGCCGTCCGGCGGATGCCGATGGTGCAGGCCCCCAGGGCTTTGGCCCTGGTCGCCAGAGCGCCACCAATGTCCCCTGCCCCCACGATAAGGAAGGTGGAGCCGGAGATGGAGCGCACCTGCCCCTCGCTGCGCCATACATGGCGCTGCTGGTTGCGGGCGTACAGGTGGAGCTTTTTCATCAGCGTCAGCACCCCGGCCAGGATATGCTCAGAGATGGCGAGGCCGTATGCGCCGCTGGCGTTGCACAGCGCCACGCCCTCCGGCAGCACGCCGGGGGCCGCGTACTCGTTGGAGCCTGCGCTGTTCAGCTGGAGAAAGCGCAGCTTTTGGGCCAGCGCCAGCTTCGCCGGGGGCACGTTGCCGATGATGACATCGGCCTTCGTCAGGGCCGCGTCGTCCACCTCCGGTGCGGGGCAATAGCAAAACTCGCCGCCGGGGAGCGCGGCCTCCAGCGCCGCCCGCCGGTCGCCCTCGAAGGGCATGGAAACATAGACAAAGGGCATCGTTCGTCCTCCTGGGCCTCCTTTCGGGAGGCGGTTTCGTCCGGCGCTGCCGACTGTCCGCAGCGCCTGTTATCACGGTTTAGTTTACCAAATCGGGGGCGGAAATGCAAGGGGCGCGTGGGAATGGCCCAGTTCCACCGCGGGAAACAGCTCCCCCTCGCATCCGTTGAAAAAGAACTTGAACCCCAGGCTTCCCGGCGCTATAATAACATCTGACACTAAAAAACCGGAGGTGCGCGGCATGACGCCCAGCAAAACCAGACAGCTGTCCTACGACCACACCATCAGAGCCTGCTTCGTGGGGTACATCGTGCAGGCCATCGTGAATAACTTTGTCCCCCTGCTGTTCCTGACCTTTCAGTCCGCCTACGGCATCCCCCTGTCCAGCATTACGCTGCTCATCACCTTCAACTTCACGGTGCAGCTGATGGTGGATCTCCTCAGCCCAAAGTTCATTGACCGGGTCGGCTACCGGGCCACCATAATGCTGGCCCACATCATGGCGGCGGCGGGCCTCATCGGTTTGGCCGTCCTGCCAGACCTGCTGTCCAGCCCCTTTGCGGGGCTGGTGGTCTCCGTCCTGATTTACGCCGTGGGCGGCGGATTGCTGGAGGTGCTGGTCAGCCCCATCGTGGAGGCCTGCCCCACTGACAACAAGGAGAGCGCCATGAGCCTGCTCCACTCCTTCTACTGCTGGGGCCATGTGGGGGTGGTGCTGCTGTCCACCATCTTTTTCACTCTGTTCGGTACGGAGCGGTGGAAAATCCTGGCGCTGCTGTGGGCGGTGGTCCCCATCGTGAACTGCATAGCTTTTGCCAGGGTGCCCATCTACTCCCTGCTGGAGGAGGGGGAGCGGGGCCTCTCCATGAAGGAGCTGCTGGGTAAGCGCACCTTCTGGCTGGCCCTGATCCTGATGATTTGCGCCGGAGCCAGCGAGCAGGCGGTGAGCCAGTGGACCTCCACCTTTGCGGAATCCGGCCTACAGGTGTCCAAGACCCTGGGCGACCTGTGCGGCCCCATGTTCTTCGCCATCCTGATGGGCACCGCCCGGGCGCTCTACGGAAAGTACGGGGCGCGCATCGACCTGATACGGGCCATGAAGTTCAGTGCCGGGCTGTGCGTCGTCAGCTATCTGGTGATTTCCCTGTCCCCCTGGCCCATGCTGAGCCTGCTGGGGTGCGGCATCTGCGGCTTCTCCGTGGGTATCCTCTGGCCAGGCACTTTCAGTATGACCGCCCGGTTGCTGCCCAGAGGGGGAACGCTGCTCTTTGCCCTGTTGGCCCTGGGGGGAGACATCGGCTGCTCCGCAGGCCCCACCGTGGTGGGGATGCTCTCCTCCCTGGCGGGGGGAGACCTCCACACGGGGATTTTAGCCGCCGTGGGCTTCCCGGTGGTGATGCTGCTGGGGAGCTGCGCCCTGCGGAGGACGGAGCCGATGGTGTAGCGGCTTTCGTTGGCCTCTGCCGGAAGCGGGCGAAACGTGCAATTTTATATTCCAAACGGTGGCTAACATCTGCCAGTACGGCAAAGCTACAACTTCTCATTGCAAAAGCGTAATGCGCTACTGTTTTTTGCATTAGGAGTAACAACGTCCCCTTACAGCCAGATTTCATCGACCAAAGGGCAATAAAATTGCCGCCCGTCCCGCCAACGGCAGGGACGTGGGCGGCAATCCCTTCCCAGCCGCCATGGGCGGCAGCTTTGGTGCGTATGAAGTTACATCGTTTCTATCGGAACAGACCACCTGCCGACTGGATAGTGCGCAGCACCAGCGGGATAGGAGGGGGTTTCTTAAGGGGGAGCGAGGCCCCGAAGCTCCCCCTTGAGCCGCTTTCTTTCCCCTATTTCTTGGCGGGACAAGAAATAGGGCCCGCCGGGAGGGCGAGCCGTTGTTCCTTCGAAGAACTACATCTAAGGAGAACCAGGCCCGGTCAGGTAGCCACCTGTTTCCCCCAAAAGCATCCCCTTGAGAAGAAAAAAGACCAACACCAAAAAACGCAGCCCCACGAGTTCTCGTGGGGCTGCGTCTGTTTTATATCACTTTTTCGCCAGGGTGTTCAACACCAGGCTCACCAGTTCCTGCTTCCCGTCCCCCTTCTCGGCGGAGAAGGGAATCAGCGGGGTGTCCTCCCCCAGCGCCAGGGTCTCCCGAATCAGGGCCAGGTTGGGCTGAATCTCACTCTTTTTCAGCTTGTCCAGCTTGTTGGCCACCACCGCGAAGGGGCAGCCCGTCTCCTGGAACCAGTTGGCCATCACCACATCGTCCTTGGAGGGCTTGTGCCGTGCGTCCACGATCAGCAGGCCCAGGGTAATTTGCCCGTCGGCAAAATACGCCTCCATCAGCTGGGACCAGCGCTGCTTCTCCTCCCGTGTGACCTTGGCGTAGCCGTAGCCCGGCAGGTCTACCAGGTAGAAGCTGTCGTCAATCAGGAAGTAGTTCACCTGGCGGGTCTTGCCGGGGGAGTTGCCCACCCGGGCCAGGTTCTTCCTATCCAGCATCCGGTTGATGACGGAGGACTTGCCCACGTTGGAGCGGCCCGCCATGGCGAACTGGGGCTTATGGTCGTGCAGGAAGTCCCTGGGGGTCCCCGCAGAGCGGACATAGGCCGCGTTGTGCAAATTCATAAGTCACCTCACTGCTGAATCCCCAGCTTGTCGCCGCCTCTGGGCGGCTGCTCCGATACGGGGATAGGTTGGGGGACGGTCAGGGCCTTCTCCTTCTGCACCGGCACGGGCAGCAGGGCGGCGTTCAGCACCGTATCCACCCGCTCCGCCGTGCAGAATTGCAGGGCCTTGCGGACGGTCTGGTCGATTTCTTCCAAATCCTTCTCGTTGTCGGCGGGGATGATGACGGTTTTGATGCCGTTGCGGAAGGCAGCCATGGTCTTTTCCCGCAGGCCGCCGATGGGCAGCACCCGACCCCGCAGCGTCACCTCGCCGGTCATGGCCACGTCCGGCCGCACCGGCGCGCCGGTCAGGGCGGAGACGATGGCGGTGGTGATGGTCACACCCGCCGAAGGGCCGTCCTTAGGCACAGCCCCCTCCGGGAAGTGGATGTGAATGTCCCACTTCTGGTAGAAGTCCGGCTCGATGCCCAGTTCCGCCGTGTGGGCGCGGATATAGGAGATGGCGGAGTGGCAGGACTCCTTCATCACCTCGCCTAGGTTGCCGGTGGGCTCCACCTTGCCGCAGCCGGGCACCACGTTGACCTCCACCTGGAGCATTTCGCCGCCTACACTGGTCCAGGCCAAGCCGTTGACCACGCCCACCTCAGGCGCTTTCGCCAGATTCTCCGGGGTGTAGCGGCGGATGCCCAGGTATTGCTCCAGATTGTCGCCGGTGACGGTCACCCGCTTGCCGGTGCCGGAGACCAGCTCCATGGCCCCCTTCCGGCACAGGGTGGCCAGATTTCGCTCCAGCAGGCGGACGCCGGACTCCCGGGTGTAGCCGGTGATGATTTCCCGCAGAGCGTCGTCCGTCACCCGGAAGCGGCGGCCGTCCAAGCCGTGGCGCTTCATCTCCTTGGGCAGCAGGTGGCGGCGGGCGATTTGCAGCTTCTCCTCATCGGTGTAGCTGGACAGTTCGATGACCTCCATCCTGTCCCGCAGGGCGGGGGGAACGGTGCTCATGTCGTTGGCGGTGGTGATGAACAGCACATCGCTGAGGTCAAAGGGCAGCTCCAGGAAGTTATCCCGGAAGGTGGCGTTCTGCTCCCCATCCAGCACCTCCAGCAGGGCAGAGGAGGGGTCGCCCCGGTAGTCGCTGCCCACCTTGTCGATTTCGTCCAGCAGAATCAGAGGATTAGAGGAACCGGCCTTCTGGATGGCGGTGATGATGCGGCCGGGCATAGCCCCGATATAGGTCTTTCTGTGCCCCCGAATCTCCGCCTCGTCATGGACGCCGCCCAGGGACACCCTCGCCATCTTCCGGTTCAGCGCCTTCGCCACAGAGGAGGCGATGGAGGTCTTGCCTACGCCGGGAGGGCCTACCAGGCAGATGATTTGCCCGCCCAACTCCGGGGCCAGCTTGCGCACCGCCAGGAACTCCAGGATGCGCTCCTTCACCTTCTCCAGGCCATAGTGGTCGGCGTCCAGGGTCTTGCGGGCCGCTTCGATATTGACCCGCTCCTTCGTTTTCACCTGCCAGGGCAGCTCCAGGCAGACATCCAGATAGTTCCGGATGACGGAGGATTCGGCGGAGCCGAAGGGCTGCTTCGCCAGCTTGTGCAGTTCCTTCTCCAGCTTCTCCCGCACTTCGTCGGGGAGTTTGGCCGCGGCGATTTTCTCCTGGTATTCCCGCAGCTCGTCGTCGTCCTCCGGGTCCTCCCCCAGTTCGGCCTGAATGACCTTCATCTGCTCCCGCAGGAAGTAGTCTTTCTGGGCCTGGTTCATATGCTCCTGTACCTTGCTCTCCAAATCCTGCTCCAGGCGCAGGAGGTCATTCTCCCGGTTCAGGATTTGAATCATCAGGCCCAGCCGCTCAATAGGCTGCTCCTCCTCCAGCACCCGCTGCTTATCCTCCACCCGGAGGCTGATATTCTGGGCGATATAGTCCGCCATATACCCCGGGTTCCGGGCGGACAGCACGTTGATGAGGGTGTCCGGCGACTGCTTCTGGTTCAGTTCACAGTATGCCTCAAAGGCTTCGCAGCCCTTGCGCAGGTACAGCTCCGTTTTCAGCGACCGGCCTGAGACGGCCTGCTCCGGCATGGGTTCGATGGCGGCGGCCAGGTAGGGCTTCTCCTGCTCTATCGTCAGCAGGCGGCCTCTGGACAGCCCTTCCACCATGACCCGGACGTTGTCCCCCGGCAGGCGCAGCACCTGGCGGACGGCGCAGATGGTGCCTACTTCGTAGAGGTCTGCCTGCTTGGGGTTTTCCACCCGCAAATCCCGCTGGGCCACCAGGAAGATGGAGCCGCCATCCTCGTTTACCTGCTCCAGCGCCTTGACGGACGCCCGCCGCCCCACATCGAAGTGGAGCAGCATACTGGGGAACATGGTCAGCCCCCGCAGCGCGATGACGGGCATACGCTTTGTCTCTCTCTCCTCAGGGAGGGTCTCCTCCAAAATCGTGTTCCGTTCACTCATACTCATAAGGTCAAGGGTCTCCTTTGTGTCAAAAAGGCCGCAAGGCAGCGTTTGCGGCTGCTTGCGGCAATTTTTGATTACGTCATGGGCAGGCGGCTGTCAGGCGGTGGTGCCGCGGCGGCGGGCGGTGCGCTCAGGCTGCACCGTACCCAGCCGGGGGCGGGATTTGCGGTTTTCATCCCGCTCCACCAGCGGCTCACCCGTGTGCCGCACCGCTTCCGGTGTAATGGTGATTTTCGAGATGGTGGGGTCGGAGGGCACGTCGTACATCAGCTTGTTCATGGTGTCCTCCACCACGGCCCGGAGGCCCCGGGCGCCGATGCCCCGCTCCAGGGCGATGTCCGCAATGGCTTCCAGCGCCGCAGGCTGGAACTCCAGCTTGACGTTGTCATACTCCATCATCTTCTGGTACTGCTTCACCAGGGCGTTCTTCGGCTCCGTCAGAATCTGCACCAGCTGATTCCGGTCCAGCTGCTGCAGGGTGGTGATGACCGGCAGACGGCCAATCAGCTCCGGGATGATGCCGAACTTCATCAGGTCGTGGGGCTGAATCTCCTTCAGGAGGGTGGAGCCTTCCTTCTCCTTCTTGCTCAGGACGGTGCCGCCGAAGCCGATGTTCTTCCGGTCGGTGCGGTTCTCGATGATTTTCTCAATGCCGTCAAAGGCGCCGCCGCAGATGAAGAGGATGTTGGTGGTGTCCACCTGGATGAACTCCTGCTGGGGGTGCTTCCTGCCGCCCTGGGGCGGCACGTTGGCCACAGTCCCCTCCAGGATTTTTAAGAGGGCCTGCTGCACCCCTTCGCCGGAGACGTCCCGGGTGATGGAGGTGTTCTCGCTCTTGCGGGCGATTTTGTCGATTTCATCTACATAGATGATGCCGTACTGGGCCCGCTCCACATCGTAGTCCGCCGCCTGCACCAGCCGGAGGAGGATGTTCTCCACATCGTCGCCCACATAACCGGCCTCGGTCAGGGTGGTGGCGTCGGCGATGGCGAAGGGCACGTCCAGGATGCGGGCCAGGGACTGGGCCAGCAGCGTCTTGCCGCAGCCGGTGGGGCCCAGGAGCAGGATGTTGCTCTTTTGCAGCTCCACATCGTCTCCGCCGCCGAAGTAGATGCGCTTATAGTGGTTGTAGACCGCCACAGCCAGCGTCACCTTGGCCTCTTCCTGGCCGATGATATACTGGTCCAGCACATCGTGGATCTCCTTGGGAGTGGGCAGTTTGCCCGGCATCTCCAGACCGCTGGAAGCGCTCTGGCGGGCGTCGGTATCGTCTAAAATGCTGTTGCACAGCTCGACGCACTCGTTGCAGATGAACACCCCCGGCCCGGCGATGATGCGCTTGACCTGATCCTGGCTCTTCCCGCAGAAGTTGCATCGAATGGTGCGTTTTTTGTCATTTTTAGCCATAAACTGTGTTCCTTTTCATGCTAAGAGCGGGGGCGGGCGCGTCTCCCGCCCCCGGTCGCACATCAGCGGTGGGCGATCACTTCGTCGATCAGGCCGTATTCCTTGGCCTCCTGGGCGGTGAGCCAATGGTCGCGCTCGGTGTCCGCCTTGACCTCCTCCGGCGTCTTGCCGGTGTTGGCCGCCAAAATCTCGTTGATATGCTGCTTGATGCGCAGGACGTGGGCCACGTCGATTTCCATATCCGTGACCTTGCCCTGAGTGCCGGCGGAAGGCTGGTGAATCATGACCTCCGCGTTAGGCAGGGCGTAGCGCTTGCCCTTCGTCCCGGCGGACAGCAGGAACGCGCCCATGCTGGCCGCCATGCCGATGCAAATGGTGCTGACATCCGCCTTAATGTATTGCATCGTGTCATAGATTGCCATACCGGCGGTGACGGAGCCACCGGGGGAGTTGATATACAGCTGAATGTCCTTATCCGGGTCCTGCGCCTCCAGGTACAGCAGCTGGGCCACCACCAGGGAGGCGGTGGTGTCGTTCACTTCCTCGCCCAGGAAAATGATACGGTCATTCAGCAGGCGGGAGAAGATGTCATAGCTGCGCTCACCACGGTTGGTCTGTTCTACTACATAAGGAACTAAACTCATGATAATACTCCTTTGTGAGTCGGGATACGGGTCTGTAGACTGTCACAGAGCCATTATATCCCATGCGAGGGAAAATATACAACGAAGCCGGTCGAATTACTCGGCGGGCTCCTCCGCAGGCGCTTCTTCTGCGGCGGGGGCCTCCTCAGCGGGGGTCTCCTCAACGGCGGGGGCCTCCTCAGCGGG
>JAJBUK010000012.1 GCA_020860385.1 Clostridiales bacterium | reverse complement strand
CTTGACCCTGTTTTTGGGCAAATTGCCTCTTGACAAAGGTCATTACATATCAGGTTAGTGCATCACTGAGTATACGTATTTACTCGAACTGTGCCCCATAGCTGACGCAATCCTCATACCCCAGCGTCTGGTAGATGACTTTGAGCATCCGTTTCACGCAGCCTTTCAGGGCGTCCCGGTCAAGGCGGCCATCCGCAAGAGCTGCCAGAATGTTCTGGCTGTCCGCGTCGCAGCCGGGCATAATCAGGTCGTTGCCCGCCGCCGCGCATTTCCACGCCTCGCTGCCGTTCTCCGTGGTCGTCCAGTCTGTCATGATGATCCCCTGGAAGTTCCACTCTTCCCGCGCCGCCACGGTGCAGGTGTCGTAGTTATTCGCCGCGTGGACGCCGTTGATCAGGTTGTAGGAGGTCATGATGGCCATCGGCTGGGCCTCCTTCACCGCCAGCTCAAAGCCCCGGAGGTACAACTCCCGCAGCGCCCGCTCGGAGAGGATGCTGTCAGAACCCATGCGGTTGTCCTCCTGGTTGTTGCAGACAAAGTGCTTGATGGTCGTTCCCACACCGGGAACTGACTGCACGCCCCGGGTGATGGCGGCGGCCATCTTCCCGCTGACGATTGGGTCCTCGGAATAATACTCGAAGTTCCTGCCACACAGGGGGTTCCGCTGGATATTCATACCCGGAGCCAGCCACCAGGCTACGCCGAACTCCTGCATCTCCACTGCCACAGCCTGGCCCACCTCTTCCAGAAGTTTTGTGTCCCAGGTCTGCGCCAGGAGCGTCCCCACTGGGATGGCCGTGCAGTACTGATAATAGGTGTCTGCGTCCGCGTGATTCACTTCCTCAGCGAAGAAGCCGCCCTCCAAAGCGGCCAAAAGGCCGGAGTTGTAGATTTCGCCTGTCTCGCGGGACACCTGATAGTTCTGAAAGAGGCGCAGACCGGCAGGGCCGTCCGCCATGGAGATGCCGGGAACGTCCCACTTGGCCTCCAGCGCACCGCTGGTTTCTCCAGCCGCGCCGGGAACCATGATGCCCGCTGCGCCCAGTGCGCCCTGTCCCTTGCTGACCTCGCCAATCACCATAGCGGTCAGCTCCTCATCAGAGAGCTGCTCTACAACCTCCGACGCCTTTTGGTCCAATTTACTGTTCGGAATCTCGATTTTCACTTCTCTCTCCGGTGCAAACACGACCGGCGTAATCCCTTTCGCCTCCGCCTCCCGGTGCCAGGCCGCTTCCAGCGCCAGCACCGCGTCCGGGCGCACCAGCTCGTTCAGCTCCTCCCGCAGGGGGCAGATGTGCTTCACTTCCTCAATCACTGCGTCTGCCTTTACGGCCAGCACACCGACAAGGACGATGTTCTGGGAGGAATTGCCTGCCCAGATGCCGTACAGCCCGGCCTCGGCCGCCCATGCGCTCCTGCTCTCGTCGAAGGAGGCCAGCGCCTTCGCAGGGAAGGAAATCGTCAGGGTCTCGCTGTCTCCCGGCTGCAAAAGTCCGGTTTTCGCAAACCCGCACAGCCGCTTGTACTCCTTCGGGAGACCGCTCTGAGGGCAGGTCGCGTAGATTTGGACGACCTCTTTCCCCGCATAACACGCGCCGGTGTTTTTCACTGTGACCGGCACAGTGACGGTGGACTCTTCCGCCGTCACGGCCCCTGCCGAGAGTTCAAACGCCGTGTAGGACAGACCAAATCCGAAGGGGTATTCCACTTCCTTTTGAAAGCTGTCAAAGTAACGATAGCCGACGTAAATGCCCTCCTCGTATTTCTCCTTCTGCACATTGCCGTTGTTATGGCTGAAAGAGGCTGAGTTGGGGAAATCCTCGTATTTTTTGGCCCAGGTTTCCGTCAGTTTGCCGCTGGGAGTCACCTCGCCGGAGAGGATGCGGGCAAGGGCGTTTCCGCCCTCCATGCCGGGCTGCACAACGCTCAAAATCGCTTTCACATTCTCAATGCTGAGGATGTCCTGCATGTCGATCTGGCCGCCTGCATTCAAAACGACAATGACAGTTTCGCTGTTTTCCGAGATGATCCGCAGGTCTTCTTTCTCATGCTCCGTCAGATAGTAGTCGCCCGCTCTGTCGAACCGGTCTGCGGCTTCGCCCGCGATTCTGCTGACCACATACACCGCGGTCTTTGCGCCGCCGAAGTCCTCCTGCGTGATGGCCCTCCCCGCCGGCATCTCATAGGCGTGGGAGGCGTATACCGCAAAAAACTCCATCGGCCCCTGTTCCCCGGTCTCCTGCAGGATCAGGTTCTTCCAGTCCTCCCGCGACTGGCGGTAGATTTGGTCGAAGCTGCAGATCCAGTCTGCGCTGGTCACATCGAACCCGGCGTTCACCATGCCCTGGTAGATGCTGACCACGTCTCGCTCGTTCACATCGCCGGACCCGGTGCCGCCTTTGATGGTATGGCCCGCGCCGCTGCCAAACAGCGCGACCTTCGTCCCCTTCTCCAGGGGGAGCACGCCGTCGTTTTTCAGCAGGGCGATGCCCTCCTCCGCCGCTTTCAGGGCGACTGCGCGGTTTTTGACCTCCCGTGCGGATACGGCGCTGTCCCGGGAGCCGCTGAACGTTCTTACTTTCCGTTTCATAGTTGACTGCCTCCTGCTGATTCATTTTTTGAAACAATTCTTCCTGGTACAAAAATGGCTGCCTCCCTCTGTGAGAGTGGGGCAGCCGTTTTTTACAGAAATTCCTTGAAGAACGCACACTCCTCGTCGTTGCAGCGTTTGGCCGCTTCCGACTTGATGTTGCAGTGGAACACATGGCCCAACGGCTCCTCCGCCGCGCTCCCGTGGAACCGGAACACAAAGGGAATACTGTTGCGCAGCAGTGCCGCCTGAAGCTGCGGTGCCTGTTCCTGCAGGAAATCCCCTGTGGCTGTCATGAAGAGCGTTGGGGGGAATTGGGGCGTGATGTGGTCCAGCACGCAGATTTGCGCCAGCTCGTCCGGCGTCCCTTTCCCGGGCAGAAGATCCTTCATGATTTCCCGGGTCAGTTCATCCGTTTCCCCATCCGTGGTAACGCGATAGACCCCGCAGTTCAGCGCGATAGCAGTTGGGACAAAGCCCACTGGCGGCTGGAACGGGTAGCAGGCCGCATAGTCCGGGTTGGTGCAGACGCAGGAGTACAACCCCAGGAGATGGGCGCCTGCGGAGTCTCCCACGGCGAAGACATGGTCTGTGTCGAACCCATAGTCCCCGCTGTGCGCCAACACCCAGGTAAACACCAGATTGGTGTCCTCCAGGGAGCTGGGGAACGTGAACTCAGGCGCAAGGCGGTAGGTGAAGTTCACCACGGCAAATCCCCGCTGGGCCAGGTTCATACAGTAGTACTGGTAGCGCTCTTTGTCGCCATAGACCCAACCGCCGCCGTGTACACTCACAATGACGGGGAGGGCCCGCCCTGCGGCAGCTTTCGGACGGTAGACATCCAGCATCTGCCAATCGGTATCCGGACCATAGGCAATGTCATCGAACCGCTGAATATCCTCCGGTGTTGTCAGACCTGCGTCCCGGATGTCGTCGCCCGCAGCAAAATTGGTGCGGACAGTCTCACTCGCTATTGACATGATAACAGATAACCTCCTTAATCGTGGGCCGGAAACGGCCCTCTAATTTCGCTTTCAGGATGCCTCAAAATTGGGGGACGCCCGAAAGCTTCCCCCAATTTTGGTTCTGAGTTGCGCCGAATTACGAAGCGTGCTTCGCAGTCAGGTCACGCTGAATGTCGTCAATGTACTTGTCGATGTTCATCAGGATGCACAGGATCAACAAGACGACGGCGATAATCGCACCCATGTTGCCGAAACCGAAGCGGATGGCGCTGACAGCGGAATCCGGCTGCACAGCCAGAGTGCCGTCGTACTTGCCGAGGGAGAGAACGCCGGTGGCCACGGCGGAGCCGAGACCGATGCCTACCTTCATACCAAAGGAGGTGCAGCTGTTGACCAGGCCCTCAGACCGGATGCCGGTCTTCCACTCGCCATAGTCCACAACATCGGCAGCCATTGCGAAGATACCGGACATGATGGGGCCCATGCCGAAGCCCTTGATGACCAGACCGATGACCACCAGGGCAAAGTTCGTGTTGGCCACGCCAATCACCAGACTGCCGACCAGCATCAGGATGCAGCCGGTGATCATCAGCTTCCACTTGCCGAAGCGCGACACCAACTTCGGCACCGCAATGTTGGTGATCATGGCGGGAATCGTGGTGCCCATAGAGACAAACGTGACCAGGGTAACGTCATTCAGGATGATGTTGCAGTAATAATAGCCCAGGGTGCCGGAACCGACGATGCCGATGTAGAGCACGCAGAACATCAGCGCTTCAATGAAGAAGTACCTGTTCTTCAGCAGCGCAGGCAGCGCGACTTTCAGCGGCACCTTTTCCACCTTCACGTTGCCGGAATCGGCGTCCTCGCCCACATGCTCCTTGGTACCCAGGAAGCAGAGGACCAGCATCAGCGCCATGATGATGCTGTAGACGATGGACAGCGTAAACCAGCCGACGGAGCTGACCAGATTCGCCGTGACAGCGTTCAAAATCAGGGTCAGCAGCTGCGTCATAAAGAATCGGATGGAGGACGCCGAGGCCCGATCCTGTACATCCAATGTCATACGGGAGAGCAGGGCGTTGTAGGGCAGGTTGTTCATCGTGTAAACGATGCAGTTCATGAAGATGTAGGTAACGTAGGCGTACACCAGTTTGCCACCGGAGCTGAACCCGGACGGAATGTTCATCAGCAGGATAAAGCCGATGGCCATCAGCGGAGCGCTCCAAAGCAGCCAGGGCCGCGCTTTGCCCCAACGGGTCTTGGTTTTGTCCACGACGGCGCCCATGATCAGGTCGGACCCGCCATCGAAGACACGGGTGACCAGCATCATGGTACCGACGGCGGCAGCAGCGATGCCCGCCGTGTCCGTGT
Organism: Clostridiales bacterium; assembly: GCA_020860385.1. Lineage (GTDB taxonomy): Bacteria > Bacillota > Clostridia > Oscillospirales > Oscillospiraceae > Onthomonas. Next base: position 6,985 of record JAJBUK010000012.1, on the reverse strand, counting down.
AGAGTGCTGTCAGGAAGGTGCTGGTGACCGCCACATAGACGTTTGCACCGCAGTCACCCATAGCATAGGCAAACTTTTCCGCCATGGACAGCTTTTGTTGTTGTTTTTCTTGCATTGCTCAACGCTCCTTTTGGTTTTGCCGTTTCCGGCTGTAATATATCGGGAAACTCTGGCAAATGTAAACCTGGTTTCTGGGGTCGTGACCAAATCCACTCGCCAGAGCCTTTCCCCATTCCATCACCGGAGGCAGGATTTCATGCGCCGTGTCGTTTCCCGGACACAGGAATCCTGCCGTCCGCACCGGTTCTTTGAAACACGCAGTGCTTCTCAGATGGCCAGCGCCACGTCATAAGCGGCCCAAATCGCATCCATCAGGTTGCCGACCTTGCCCGCATCGCCGATGATGTGTACATGATCCCCGGCCTCCACGCCTTCCGGAATCGTCTGCATGGGCAGATACCCAGTCGCCGTGATGACGGAATCCGCCGCAATCACATGGGTCTCACCGTTCTGGACAAACTCGATGCCGTCCTTGTTGATTTCCGTGATAGAGGCGCAGGTATAGACCGGAATCTGGTAGTCTTTGATGATCTGCCGCAGCATATTGGAGTTGGCCGCAGAGAGGCACTTGCCCTCCAGGATCTTGTCCTTCACTTCCACAACGGAGACCTTCTTGCCGTGGTTCACTAAATCGTAGGCAATCTCGATGCCGGTCAATCCACCGCCGATAATCACGTTCTGCTGACCGGCTTCCTTCTCCTTCAAGAGGTATTGGCAGGCCTCCAGGACGTTGTCACCGTCGATTCCCTTGATGCCCAGCTTCCGCGGCACCGCGCCGGTGGCGATAATGACCTCGTCGGGGGCCATCTTCTCGATAAACGCCTTGTCTGCGGTGGTGTTCATCAGCACGGTCACATGCTCCTTGTCCAGCTGCCGGATGTACCACCGAATCAGCTGCCGATCCGACTCCTTGAAGTCGAATGCGGCTGCGGCAATGAAGATATCGCCCAGCTGGTTCGTTTTTTCCACCAGCGTCACCTCATGGCCACGCATGGCCGACACCCTGGCTGCCTCCATGCCGCCGATACCGCCACCGACGACCAAAACTTTCTTTTTCTCGGCGGCGGGCTTGATTTCGTACTTTTTCTCCTGCATCGCGGCAGGGTTCAGTGCGCAGGACGTGCCCAGTTCCGCGAACAGGCGGCCAAAGCACCCGTTGTGGCAGGCGATACAGGGCTTGATGTCCTCAACCTGTCCGCTGGCCACCTTATTCGACCACTCTGGATCGGTCAGCATCTGCCTTGCGATGCCGACGAAATCGACCTTTCCGTTCTCGATGGCATTCAGCGCCACGTCGGGGTCTTCCATCCGTCCGGCGCAGACCACGGGGATGTTCACAAACTGCTTGATGTACGACACCTCAGGGAGATTGCAGGCCTTCGGCATATACATTGGCGGATGCGCCCACCACCAGGAGTCATAGGAGCCGTTATCCGCATTCAGCAGGTCCGCGCCCGCGGCCTCCAGAATCCGCGCAACTGAAGGCGCTTCTTCCAGGGAGCGGCCAAATTCCTTGTAGTTTTCGGCGGGCAGCGCCCCGTCGTTGAAGCCCTTCATCTTGCTGGTAACGCTGAACCGCACAGACACCGGGAAATCCTCCCCGCAGGCGTCCTTGATAGCGCGAATGATCTCGCATACAAACCGCATCCGGTTCTCCAGCGAGCCGCCATATTCGTCCTTCCGCCAGTTCGTGTTGGAGATGGAGAACTGATCCAGCAGGTATCCTTCGTGAATCGCGTGAACCTCCACGCCGTCCAGTCCGGCGTCTTTTAGCCGTTTTGCCAGGATACCATAAGCATGGATGATTTCACGAATCTCGTCCTTCGACATTTCGCGGTGCTTCTTCTCCGGTATCCAAACATTGGGCAGGCCCTCGCTGGGGCCGCGCATGGCCTTGACCGGGTTGAACCCGGGCGGCAGCATACCAGAATTGATGGACAGCACACGACCCATTCCGGCGCCGATCTGCGCGAACATCTTGCAGCCGTATTTATGGATTTCGTCCATCATCGCGCTGATATGGTTCATGCAGTCCTCCGTGACCTCTGACGCCCAGAGCCGCGCCCCCACATATCGGTGATGTGGATGATGCCTGACACGATCAGTCCGACGCCGCCCTTTGCGCGTTCAATGAACATATCGGCGGAAGCCTGGTCAAACTCATTGTTTTCAATGATTGCTGTCCCGCCCATGGGACACATGACAATGCGGTTCTTGATGGTGACCGACCCGATTTGCCGGGGCTAAAAAAGCGCATCGTACTTACAGCTCATTTTTACTCCTCCTTGCTTTTTATACTTGTGAACGGCATTCGTTGAATATTGTTCACCGAACATAATTCAATTATAGCACAAGATAAGAGATTTGTCAATGACAAAATCAAAATCAAAATAAATGATAGAACAGTATCGCGCAGAAAGAGCGGATACTTCACTCGCTGCTTGGCCTGTTCCTCCCTGCGCTTCCATACTTCGGCCTGTTGCCTGGCGCGGTCACGCTTGACCTCGGGTCATCCAACTCTTTTGACATGAATATCAATTCTCCTTTCGGGCATAAAAAAGACCGACTGCCTTTTACAACAATCGGTCTATGTTCGCATATTAAATTGTTCGCTCCGCCGTGGCGGGGTACGTGAGGGGAACGCCGTTTCCGTCCGCCGTCAAGCGGCACTTCCGGGGCTGCGCCCCTCCCTGCCCTTGCGGGGTGTAAATTGTTTCGGCATAGAAAAGCCGAAGATTGAAACCGATTTTTGTTTCCGTCCCCTTGCGGGGTGTAAATTGTTTCGTGGGCCTCAAAAAAGCGTATGTGGTACTGGCATGGCGTTTCCGTCACCTTGCGGGGTGTAAATTGTTTCGGCAATCCTGCACAGAGGTTTGCCCGGCGGCAGGGCGAAAACCGTCGAATTGCCCCGCCTGTAGCAAACTATACCACACAATCGCCGCCGCGTCAATGCCGTGGGGCCGATTTTTGTGCCGGTTCCCGGCACGAACCGTCCCGCCGGGCGGGGAAACATCCTGCGGTTCCGGGGGTTCCCGCCGGGCGGGTCACTTGCAGTTCAGCTCCGTGATGATGGCTTGGTTCATCTGGTCATAGTCGTTCCAGGGCAGGCGGGCGGCGCAAAGCCTGTCAAGCTGCCCACGGAGCAGCGTAAGATAATCCCTGGGCGGCCTTCCACAGTTCTGAATGATTTTTTCCTCCGTGATGGCGACAATAGTGTGGGCAGCCAAATTGCGGATATTGCTTTCAAATTCACGCAAATCTTCAAAATCGTACAGGAAGAAGCCGGGGTCGACCTGCTCCTTATAATAGCGCAGGATATTCAGCAGATTGTCCGCGCTGAGCGGCGTGGGGTGGAAGTTGTTTTTATAGCTGTGCATCAGGTACTGATAGAGCGCTTCATTTTTGGCCTTCACCAAATCCGGCTGAATGCGCCATACCCCCTTTTCATCCAGCTTGCACAGGTCATGGACGGGATACCCCAGGCAGCGGGAGGTCACTGGCTCCATGACCGCCGTGATGGCCGGGGAGACGGCTCTGGCGTAGTCGCCATAAGCGCCCCGTTTCAGCAGGATGTCCAGCGTCAGAAGGTACTCGTAAATCTCCTCCAGCTCCCCCTGGCCGTGGAGGGCGAAGGTGTTTCCCCGCCCTACCTTGCGCGCAAAGTCGTAGCCTTTCTGCGTCTCCAGGCGCAGGCGGCAGGCGGCGGCCTTGCGGAGGTTGACTACCCGGTCAGAGAACAGCTCCGGAGCATTGTCCAGGACGGCATAAACCGCCTGATAGTCATAGCTTTTGAGCAGGGCTTTGATGTTCTCCTGCTGCATCGTCCTAATCAGGTTTTGGGGCTTGACCTCCACCGAGCGATTCAGTTCCGGGGTGGACAGCTCGCTTTCCGCCAGCCTGGTCAGCGCCTCCTCCACCGGGCCGAAGCGATCCACCCAGTTGGACTTGAAGGGAGCGTTGTCCTGCACCAGCTTGATGGGGAAGGGCAGCGTCACTGCCAGCACATAGAGGGATGCCTCCATCTGGGGCGTGCCGGAGGTGATGTTGGCCAGAATCTCGTGGTTCGGATACTCCTTGTGCAGCTTTTCCAGCTCCTTGCGGAAGTGCTGGTCGAACGACTCGAATTTGTTCGCATCCACGATTTCGCCGTGGTCAATGATTCTGATGTTTTCGTCCCTGAGGTCGGGGCAGACGGCGTGAATCGCCTTGCGGTAGCGGTCATCCTTTCGATGGTACTGCATCATTTCCCTGGTCATAAACAGGGCCACCGTTTCCGGATGATAGTACCGGATGATGTGGAGCATCGCGCCATCGCGCATGGTGCCGTCCTTCTGCTGTCTGCAGGGGTCTGTCCTGCCGATGGGGCTGAACAGGACGCATGTTTTTTTCATACTCTCATTCCTTTCTCTGGGTTGCGCGGTATACGAGTGGAATCATCCCACCGCATTGGCCTTGCATGGCCGGGCAGATGAGCCAGTTCCAGTTGAAACTATGCGTGCTTCCCCTGACCTGGAGGTTGCCCGTGTTGTCCGGCTTCCGCGTGATTTTCGGCTTTTCGACAAAAACTTTACAAATATATTACATTTGCAATTACCGCAAAGGTCAACTCAATTTTATCATTTTCTCAAAACTGCTTGTTTCAGCATGACCGAACTGTTATAATAAAGGGGCGAATATGATGCTGGAAAACCGTGTACATGGAGATGATTGAAATGTTTTCACAGTATGATTTGCAGACCCGGCAGATGCTGACCGGCAACCTCCTTCTTGTTGGCTGCTGCGTGTTCTATCTGGCGTGGTGGCTGATTGCATTTAAGCCGGAAGGTGCCATCAAGGGAATGAAAAGCGGCTGGCTGCTGATTCCTGCGTTCCTGTTTGGGCTGGCGGCAGTGGTTCAAATCGTCCGGGGCAGCAGCGTAGACGGTCAGGCGGCGCTGCTCCCCAGAACCGCGGTGCTGGTCGGCGGCGTTGCCGCCTATGTTGTGCTTCTGGCGGCGACCTCCATTATCCTGAATCGCCAGGTCACAACGGAGCTGTTTCTCATCGTGGGCTGGACAGTGCTGATGTTCCTGGAGGTGAACGGGCTTTTCGCTCTGGGGCATTATTCCAGACCTACAGCAATCACCGTTCTTGTCATTACCGTCCTTGCAGCGATCGTCAGTTTAGTCTGCTATCTGCTGTATTATAACCTGGACAGTGTGAAGGGATATGTGGACGGCATGATACCGCTCCTCCTGGTCGCCGTGATGATGATTGCAGTCACGGTCAGCGTGGTCTGTTCAAAATGATGGAGTTGATGGATGGAGGGATTCAATGTTCAGGGTATGGAGCCTTTTAATTGGCTATGTATGCGGTAATTTTCTGACAGCTGAGGTCGTCTCCCGCAGGACTTCCGGGAAAAGCTCGTTTGAAAGAGGCAGCGGCAATCCTGGCATGGCAAATATCGCAGCGCAGGATGGGGCAAGCTCCGCCGCGCTGGTGCTGGCGGGAGACCTGACCAAGACCTTTCTCCCCTGTCTGCTCTGCCGCATGGTTTTGTTTCCGGAGGCCGGAACAGCAGCCGCTGCATATGCCGGGCTTGGGGCAGTTCTCGGCCATAATTTCCCCATATGGCATCACTTCAAGGGCGGGAAGGGCGTCTCCTGCACCTGCGCGGCACTTGTCAGCATTTCCTTTGGATATGGTTTGCTGGCGTGCGCAATTGGTGGCATCGGGGTTCTGGTCAGTCACTATCTGCCCATCGGCGCTGTTCTCATTCCCGCCGCCTTCCTCATTCCCGCCTTTTGCCGCTATGGAACTGAGGTCGGAATCCTCACCGTGGTGATGACGCTCCTCATGCTGCAACGGCATCTGCCGGGGCTGAAAAACATTCCGACAGAAAACGAACCGAGGAAAGATTTTCTGAAAAAGCGGAAGGACAACAGGAAGGACTAGCGACGATACGAGGTGAAGAAAATGGGTCTAAAGGACTGGGCAAAACGGCTCAAAAGCGACATACCGGCGATTTTCATTGCCCTCAAGGATAGGGATACCCCGTTGATGGCAAAGCTGTTTGCCGGTATCACGGTGGGGTATGCCTTGTCTCCTATCGACCTGATTCCGGATTTCATCCCCGTGCTGGGGTATCTGGATGATGTCATTCTTTTGCCTGCGCTGGCGGCGCTGACGATCAGGTGCATCCCGAAGGATGTATGGGAGAGAAGCAGGGCATCCAGCGAAGGGCTGTGGGCGGATGGCAAGCCGAAGAAATGGTATTACGCCGTTCCAATCATCGTGTTCTGGCTGGTTATGATTTGGCTGATCGTGAAGGTTATCTGGTTTTAAATCGTGATGGAGGCCATTTGGAAATGGGATTTGAACGAAAAGCCCCGGCAAAAAACGAATTTATGCTGACTGGCCCCTTTCGGAGGAAGGGTTATGACTGGTGGTGGCACTCTTTCACCGCCATCAATGAGGAGACTGGTGAGGAAAAGCCGTTCTTTATTGAGTTTTTTACCTGCAATCCGGCGCTTGCACAGGAGGAACCGACCCTTGGACAGCTTCCAGAGAACAAAGAAAAGGGTGTGTGCCCCTCCTACCTGATGGTGAAGGCCGGTTGCTGGGGCGACGATCATTGCCATCTTCATCGTTTTTTCCCGTGGAAGGATGTGAAGATACACGGGAAAGCACCATACTCTGTCGAGGCCGGGGACTGCTTTGCCTCGGATGAACGGCTGACAGGCAGCATTTCCATCAGCGCAGAGGAGGCCGCCGCCCATCCTGAACGGATGTGTGACAGCGGGGAGCTGTCCTGGGACTTGAAAATCGAGAAGCAAATCGCTTTCAATGTGGGGTATGGCACCAGTAAGCTGCTGCGCTTCCTGAAGGCGTTCGAGATGTATTGGCACGCTGAAGGGATGAAAAGCACCTATAGCGGCACCATTAC
>JAJBUK010000027.1:2498-12397 GCA_020860385.1 Clostridiales bacterium | reverse complement strand
CCCCTCCCTGAGCCGCCTTCTTTCCCCCATTTCTTGGCGGGACAATTTACGGCGTCCAAAAATGTGCCAGCGGCACATTTTTAGCCGGAAACCGATGCCAGCTATGCTGGCGAGGGTCACTGACCGAGGAGGATACCGTAAAGGGTCAGCAGACGGTAGTCAGGCCCGCCGGGAGGGCAAACACCTATTTCCTTCATCCATCCTTATCTAAGGAACGAAGCCCCCAGGCGGCCAAGGGCCGCCCCTACAGAAAAGTGAAGATTTAGACTTCACACCCTACTACACCGTCTTATGGAACGTATCCTGGGCGGCGGTTTGCAGCTGCGCCTTCAGGCTGGCAGCCGGAACGGCGGGGGTGGCGATGGGCAGATGGATGGTGGCCAGGCAGCCGCCGCCCTCGGCGTTGGTGATGTCCAGGGTGCCCCCCATGCGGGTGACGATCTCATCGCAGACGGCCAGGCCGATGCCGCTGCCCCGGGTCTTGGTATTGGCCCGGTAAAACTTTTCCTTCACATGGGGCAGGTCCTTCTCCGGGATGCCCTGGCCGTAGTCCCGGATGCGGATGCGCACCATGCCGTCGTCCCGGTCGATATAGGTATCCACCCGCTTCCCGTCGCCGCCGTGCTTCCCGGCGTTGTCCAGCAGGTTGGAGAACACCTGCCGCATTCTGGCCGGGTCGCCGGGGATGGGGGGAAACTCCTCGTCGCAGTCATGGTGAATCAGGGGGATGTGCTTCTCCTTAAAGAACTGCTGATAGGTGAACACCGCGTCCTCCAGTTCCGCCTTGATGTCCATCAGCTCGATGTTCAGAGTGAAGCGCCCATCCTCGATGCGGGAGAAGTCCAGCAGCTCGTCCACCAGCTTGCTGAGCCGCTGGCCCTCGCTGGAGATGATGGAGAGGCCCTTCTGTACGCTCTGGGGGTCGGTGATTTCCCCGCTGAGCAGGGTCTGGCTCCAGCCGTTGATGGCGGTCAGGGGGGTGCGCAGCTCGTGGGAGACGGAGGAGATAAACTCATCCTTGGTCTTTTCACTGAGGCTGATTTTGGTGGACATATCGTTGATGGCGTCTACCAGGGCGCCGATCTCATCGTCCCGGTTCTTCTCCATCTGGATGCCGTAGCTGCCGGCGGCGATGCGCTGGGCGGTCTGGGTGATGCTGTTCACCGGCACGATGATGGACTGAATGAAGTACAGGCTCAGCGCATACATCATAATGACGATACCGGCGGCCACCAGCACCGTGATGCAAATGATCATCAGAATCTGGCGGTCCACCGCCGTACAGCTGGACACCAGCCGGATGACGCCCACCACCTCATCCCCGTTCAGGATGGGGGCGGACACCGCCAGGATACGTTCCCCCGTGGTGGGGCTCTTGCCGATGAAGGAGGCCACGGTCTGGGTCTCGATGGCGGTGCGGATCTCCGAGGTGCCGGGGCGGCTGCCGGAGATGGCGTAGGAGGTGAGGATGACCTGCCCGTCGGTGCTCAGGAATTGCAGCTCCAGGCTGGCGCTCTGGTTAAAGTCACTGACGTAGTAGTTGGCCATCTCCAGATAGGTCTGCTCGTTGGTGGCGTAGGAGGAGATGAAGCCGCTGGCGGACTCCGCTGTGGACTCCAGCCCCGCCCGCATGGAGGAATAGTAATAGTTGCTGACGAACAGGGACAGCAGCGTCACCGCCAGCACCGCCACCAGCAGCACCACGCCCACGCTGTTGAACAGCCACCGGCGGCGCAGGCCGCCCTGGGGGATGCGCTCCAGCTTGCTCCAGGCGGCGCGGGCGTACTGGGGGATCAGGTCGATGGGGTTGACGGCGGGGCGGTTGGAGGCGGCCTTCTGTTTGACGGTGTAGGTTTTATTCTGCTTTGGGGGGCGCTGGCGCGGGGGACGCTGCCGCTTTTCCGGCTTCTTCTCCCCGGCAGAGGGTGCTTTCTGCCCCTGGGTGCGGGGGGTGCGCTTTTCACTGGCCATCGCTGTTCCTCCTTTCCGCTGACGCTCTCACAGGTGCGCCGGGCGCGCTATGCCTCCCATTTGTAGCCGTAGCCCCAGACGGTGGTGATGTAGGTGGGGGTGGTAGGGTCGTCCTCCACCTTCAGCCGCAGGCGGCGGATGTTCACGTCCACGATTTTCACCTCGCCGTAATAATCCCGGCCCCAGACGGCTTCCAGAATTTCCTCCCGGGACAGAGCCTTGCCGGGGTTCTCCATCAGCAGCTTCATGACGGTATACTCCACCTGGGTCAGCTTGATGCGCTGGCCATTCTTCTCCAGGGTGCGGTTGCGGGTGTTCAGCAGGAAGGGGGGAGAACTGAGCTCCCCGCTGCGCGCCGGCTGGGCGGACTCGGAGGTGTCCCCGATGCGGCGGTACAGGGCGTCCACCCGGGCGGTCAGCTCCGCCGGGGAGAAGGGCTTGGTCACATAGTCGTCCGCGCCGGTCATCAGGCCGGTGACCTTGTCCGTCTCCTGGGAGCGGGCGGTGAGCATGATGATACCCACCTTCTTGCCGCTGGCCCGGATGCGGCGGCAAACCTCAAAGCCGTCGATACCCGGCAGCATCACGTCCAGCAGGGCCAGGCGGATGTCGGGGTTTTGCTTCATCAGCTCCAGGGCGTCCTCGCCGGTGGAGGCCTCCACCGTCTGATAGCCCGCCCGCTGCAAATTCAGCACCACAAAGGAGCGGATGCTGTCTTCATCTTCCAGAACAAGTACCTTACGCATATAGAAATCCTCCGATGTTGTTTCTGTGGGAACGCCCCTCAGTCCTCCGACCAGTCCGTCTTGATCAGGCAGAACATGGTGCGCAGGGTGGCCGCATCCAGCAGGCCGTTCTCCGTGGCGCCGTCGTATAGCCTGGCGGAGTAGGTGGCGGTGCTGTCCTCCGCCAGGGAGATGCGGCTGTCCGCCGCAGACCGCTCCGAGCGGTTGGCGCCGGTGTTCTTATAAATGGCGAATAGGGGGAAGGCCTCCTCATCCTCCGACGCCTGGTAGTAGAACAGGATGCCCCGCTCCACGGTGTTGCCGCTGGTGGTATCCGACCGGGCCAGGGAGAGGCGGGACAGCCACTCCTCCGGCAGCTCGAGATACCAGCCGTCCGTACCGTTGTAATAGGTGGCGGCGGACAGGGCGGCCTCCCCTGACAGGTCATACTGCTTCCACAGCAGGGCATAGAAGGTGTCGGTGCTGTCGGTGTCAAAGTTGCTCAGCAGGGTGGGGAAGGGAATCTCCCAGAAGCCGTCGCCGTTGATGTCCTGGTCGTTGGTCAGGTAGTAGTGGAGGGTGGAGGAGTCGCCGGTCCTGCTGTTCAGGGCCACGGAGGTAAAGACGCCGTCCACCAGGGCGAAGATGTCGGTGATTTGGTCGCTGTTGCTGTTTTCATCCGCGGCGGAATCGGCCACATAGCCGGAGACGAACAGTGCCGCCTCCCCGCCGGACAGGACGCCGGTGCGCACATGGTCGATGGAGGACAGGCTCTGGGACAGGGGGGCCGTCCCGGCCAGCACCATGCGCTGCTCCTGGCAGACGTAATATTGGGCCTGCTTCTCGGTGGTGTCGGTGGCGGAGCTTTGGAGCACCACCACCTCGCTGGTGCCGTCGGCGTCCAGGTCTGCCACGGAGTAGCGGGAGTAGCTGGTGAAGTCCATCATCTGCACGGCGGCCCCTTCCTCCACCGAGTAGGCGGACAGGGTGTACACCGAGCTGGAGATCTGCCAGCTCACCAGCAGCTCCTCCACGGAGTCGGCTCCGCCGTCCAGCTGGCAGAAGGTGACGGAGTTGATGGCGTTGCCCTGGCCCTCGATGGTGGTCAGCAGGCTGTACTCCCCGTCCCCGTTCTGGGAGTAGAGGCAGATTTTCAGGGGATTTTCACCGCCGTCGGTGTCCCGGAAAAAGGCCACGGCCTCATCCAGGCCGTCCCCGTCCAGGTCCACCACCGACACCGGCTGGGTATTGGTGCCCTTCAGCGGGGAAACGTATTCATAGCCGCTGTTCAGGGCGTCCTGGAGGCAATCCTCCAGGCTCTCATATTCTTCGCTGGCCTTGGGCAGGCGGTAGTAATCCTCCGGGGAGCTGACGCTGGTGCTGCACCCCGTCAGCAGCAGCGCCAGCATCAGGCTGGCCAGCAGGAGGGCGGTTCGGTTCAAGGCGGTTCACCTCTTTCAGTGAGGGGATAGCGCCCCGGCCGGGCTATGCCCGGGGCAGGGGCGGAGGCGCTGCCAGGGCGGCAGCGCCGGGAAACTGTCTAATCTGTATTATAACACAAGAGACGCAAAAAGCCTATCTCTTTTTGCGCCTCAGTTATGAAATAATTTTGAAGTTTTGGGGAATGGGGGCCGTTTGCAGACAATCGCGCCAACCTGAGGGGGAACGCATTCCTGAGGTAAGGAGAGGGAACCCCTCACCCCGCCAGCCAGGTCCTGACCTCCGAGGCCAGGGACGCGCAGACCCGCGCCATCTCCTCCGGGCTCTGCTGCATCCCGTTCACCATCCAGTCCCGGATGATGTTCATCACCGCCCCCTCGACGGCCAGATGCCAGTAATGGGCCGCCGCGTCCGCAGGGGGTTCCTCCTGCTCCGCCAGAGGCGGTATGGCCAGCACCGCGCTGAGGGAAATGCGGAAGGACACCATGTTTTTGGTGACCCGCTCGTTCTCCTTGATTTTCCGAAACAGCCCCAGGGCCGACTGGTACACGTCCTCCGGCGTCCGGGTGGCCCGGAGGAAGGACTGAATCTCCAGGGCGGCGGTTTCCCCGATTTCCCGCAGCAGGGCCTCCTTGTCGCTGTAATTCCGATAGAAGGTGGCACGGGACACCCCGGCCCGCTGCGCCAACTCGGTGACGGAGATCTTCTGAAAGTCTTTCTCGCTGAGCAGCTGCATCAGCGCCGTGCGCAGGCACTCCCGGGAGATGCGGTTGGATTCCTCCCCGGACATCCGCCGGATGTTGCGCTTTTCCAGCTCTGACACAGGCGCGTTCTGCTGCGCCGTTTCATTCGTTGTCATAGGATTGCCTCCTGCCTGTGCCGGTGAGACAAATTTCGCGAAATTGTCTATTTCCCGGCACAGCCTCTGGACGAAACCGTTCGAGTATGCTATCCTTTGGTAAGATACATCTGTTTCACGGAAACAATCGTATCATACTTCACGGAGCTTGTCAACGGCGGCTCCCCTCAGAAAGGACGGTCGATTCCTATGAAAACCCTCAAGGAAAATCTGAGCAACCTGATTATGAGCCTGTGCGAGCTGGTCATCGGCATTCTGCTGCTGATGGACCCCGTGGGGTACACCACCGGCGTTATCGTTGTAGTGGGCGCGGTGCTGGTGGTGCTGGGTATCATCAGCGCCGTCTCCCACTTCCGCCTCCCGCCGGAGGAGGCCATGCGGGGCCATCAGCTGACGGTGGGGCTGATTGAGCTGGCCGTGGGCCTGTTCTGCGTGTTCTGCTCCGACTGGTTCATCGACACCTTCCCGGTGCTGACCCTGCTCTACGGCGTGGTGCTGCTGGTGACGGGCTTTGTCAAGGTGCAGTGGGCCATTGACCTGGCGCGTATGAGGAGGCACCAGTGGTTCATCGCCCTGATCGGGGCGGCCCTGTCCTTCCTGGGGGCTGCCATCATCTTTACCCATCCCCTGACCGCCACCTCCTTCCTGTGGGTCTACACCGCTATCACATTGATTGCGGAGGCGGTGCTTGACATCGTTACGGTGTTCTTCCGCGGAGGCCGCGCCCTGGCGGAGGAGGTCGTGGAAGAAGTTGTAGAGGATGCCGCAGAAGAACCGGCGGAGGAAGCCGCCGCGGAACCGGCGGACAAGTCTGACTCAGAGGACTGACCTGATGTTCGCCGGCGCAGCCGGACAGTCCGCCCCAACGGCGGCGCGAACGGAAAGGAACCAAACGTGATGAAAAAGCTGAAAAACAACTATTTCTACCTGATGCTGGCCCTCTTTGGGGCGGCGGCGCTGAGTATTCTGCTGTTCTTCCTGGTGTCCCGGTTCGACGGGATACAGGACGCCCTGTCCGCCCTGCAAGGGGTGTGGATGCCCTTCCTGGTGGGGGCGGTGATCGCCTACCTCCTGAAACCCGGCTGCAACCTGCTGGAGGAGAAGCTGAACGCATTCTCCCAAAAGCGGGGGAAGGGGGATAACCGGATGGCGGGGGCGCTGAGCATCGTCCTCACCTTGGTGTTGGCGGTAGTGATCATCACCGTGCTGCTGGTGCTGGTGGTGCCCACCCTGCTGGAGAGCATCTATGCCATCCTGTTGCAGCTCCCCGGCGCGGTGGAGCAGGGCAGGGAGTGGCTGCTGCAATACGCGGGGGACAACGAGACCCTGAGCAACTACATCAGCAGCCTTACCGACAGCGTTTCCACCTCCCTGCCGGAGTGGCTCCGGGAGACGGTGCTGCCCAACCTAGAGACGCTGATCGGCGGCGTATCCAGCAGTGTGACCGGCGTGGTGACGGTGGTTTACAACCTCTGCATCGGGGTGGTCGTGTCCATCTATATGCTGGCCGACCGGAAAACCTTCGCCGCCCAGGCGAAAAAGCTGAACTACAGCCTCTTCGGCAAGCGGTGGTCGGAGGCCATCCTGCGGGAGGTGCGGTATGCCGACCAGGTGTTCAGCGGCTTCATCAACGGGCGGCTGGTGGACTCCTTCATCATCGGCGTGATTTGCCTGGCGTTCACCCTGGTCACGGGGACGCCCTACGCCGTGCTGGTCAGCGTCCTGGTGGGCGTCACCAACATCATCCCCTTCTTCGGCCCCTACATCGGCATGATTCCCTCCTTCCTGCTGATTCTGATGGTGAGCCCGGTGAAGGCGGTGATTTTCCTGGTGTTCGACATCGTGCTCCAGCAGTTTGACGGCAATATCCTGGGGCCCCGCATCCTGGGCAACGTCACCGGTCTCTCCGGGTTCTGGGTGCTGTTCGCCATCCTGACCTTCGGCGGGCTGTTCGGCTTCGTGGGGATGTTGGTCGGCGTGCCGGTGTTCGCCGTGATTTACGATGTGGCGCGGAAGCTGGTGAACAAGGGGGTGGCCTTTCACCGGGCCAGAGAGCGTGGGTGAACCGCCTGAGGCGGGGCTGGGACGATTCCCGGCCCCGCCTTTTCTCTTGCCTGTTCCCCAGGGGACGCTGCGCCAATGCGGCGGTCTGTTATTTTTGTAACATTTTTGGAATCTTTTCGGCGATGTGTCTATTGTAAAAATACTTCCCCTGTGATAAGATAACAGTAAGCTGCGCAAACGTTTGCGCATAATTGTAGCATCTTTCGCAAGAGGAGGAACTTTATGAAACAGAAACTGAGCAGATGCCTTGCTGGCCTGCTGGCGCTGTGCCTGCTGGTGGCAATGGTGGCCCCGGCGTTCGCTGCGGACAGCGGCACAGCCACCCTGGTTAACGACACCATGGACGAGGACGGAATGATTGAGGTCACGTTCTCCAAGGAAGCCACCGAAAGCGCCTATTACAATGTTCAGATTTATGACGAGAACTGGTCAACTGAGTATGTCAATATCAACGTTACCAGCGGCGATGAGTACACCATCAGCGGCTATTCCGCCGGAACCTACCAGATTTACATCGGTTACTGGGAGGACGGCACCTGGAAGTCCGATGCCCTCTCCGCTACCACCTTCACCGTGACGGAAAGCGGTGGCAGCACCACCACCAACGGCGCCGCCACCCTGAGCAGCAACTTCATGACGGAGGGCGAGTCCATCACGGTCAACTTCTCCGGCACGGCAACTTCCGATGAATATTACAACGTGCAGATTGTCCGTGATGATAACTGGGACAATAAACTTGTCGATGAGTACATCACCAACGGCGACAGCTACATCATCAGCAGCCTTACCGCCGGAATCTACCAGATTTATGTCGGCTACTGGGAGGATGGCAGCTGGGTCAGTGACGCCCTCTCCGTCACCGAATTCACCGTGATGGAGTTCAATCCCGGCTATGCCCTGTCCATGTCCATCCTCGAGACCACCCCCTCCCTGGGCGACACCGTGTATGTTTCCACCGTCATCACCGCAGACGGAACCGTCTACGACGACATTCCGAACGGCTACACCCTGTCCATCTGGTATCAGAACGACAGCGAATGGGTCACCCCGGTGAACGCCAGCCACACCACCACCTCCACCGAAATCTATCTGTCCGCTGACAACTTCACGGCGGGGGAAACCTACACCGTGGAGGCGGCACTGTATGATTCCGATTGGAACATCCTGGCCTCCACCAGTGAAGACTTCACCGTGAGGGAAAGCAGCACCGGCACCGACACCTACGCCGTCACCATCACCCCCTCTGATACCACCTGTGAGCAGAACGAATCCCTCACCTTTGACATTTCCGTCACCTACGGCGGCGAGGCAATCGACCTGGCGAATCAGAGCGACGTTTACCTCTGGGTCTGGGCGGACAGCTGGGCAGACGGCCACAGCGATGGCCTGACCGACTGCTCCATCTCCCCCAACACCGGTCTGTCCAACAGCGTCACTATCACCTTCCCCTCCGAGGGTACCTATTACATCGCCTGCAATCTCCAGGATTCCTCCTATACGGATATTCTGAGAAACACCGACGTGGCCACCATCACCGTCACCGAGTCCACCGCTACGGCCAGCGAGGACATCACCACCGGTTCCCTGTCCTGCGACTTCATGCGGGGCATGGACCTCTCCACCTTCTACACCAACTGGACCAACGGCGCGGTGTACTACGACTATGACGGCAAAGAGTACAGCCAGGCCAATAACAACGCCGTGGAATTCTTCCAGTTCCTGTATGACAAGTGCGGCGTGAACTGGGTGCGCCTCCGCGTCTGGAACGACCCCTATGACGAGGATGACAACCCCTACGGCGGCGGCAACAATGACGTGGCCACAGCCGCCATCATCGGCAAGTGGGCTTCTGAGGCGGGCATGAGCGTCCTCATCGACTTCCACTATTCCGACTTCTGGGCCGACCCCGGCCGCCAGCTGGCCCCCAAAGCCTGGACGGATATGACCATTGATGAGAAAGTGGAGGCTCTGTATGACTACACCTATGAATCCCTGGAGTACCTGCTGAACGCGGGGGTCAATGTGGGCATGGTGCAGGTAGGCAACGAGACCAACGGCGCTCTCTGCGGCGAGGCCATTGACTGGAGCGAAGCCTTCGATGCCAGCACCAACCAGACCTGGCAGAATATCTGCGCACTGTTCAGCTCCGGCTCCCAGGCCGTCCGCGACATCTCTGACGAGTACGGCACCACCATCAAGGTGGCCCTCCACTTCACCAACCCCAACAACGCCAACCCCTCCTGGTACGCCGGTCTGCTGGACGACGCCGGGGTGGACTATGACGCCATGGGCATCTCCTACTATATGTACTGGCATGGCACCATGAGCAACCTGCAAAACGAAATCGAGACCATCGCCAGCACCTACGGCAAGGAGGTCTTTATCGCGGAGACCGCCTACCCCTACACCAGCGAGAACTTTGACGACCTGGGCAACCAGGTTACCTCCTTTGACGACTTCGACATGAACGCCAACCTATATGCCATCTCCGAGAAAGGCCAGGAAGCTGCGCTGACCGCCATTCTGAACACCGCCGCCACCTCCGACGGCTGCACCGGTATGTTCTACTGGGAGCCTGCCTGGACGGCCCTCCCCGGCACCTATGACGAGGGCACCGGCTGGGCCACCAAGTGGGCCAGCGACTACATCAGCTACAGCATGAGCGCCAGCGAGGGTTCCTCCTTCGACAACCAGACCCTGTTCGACAGCATCGGCCATCCCCTGGCCGCTCTGAGCTACTATATGGACTATCTGAACGGCAGCCAAGTGGAGCATACCGCTGGCGAAACTGTAGTGGAGAACGAAGTGGCCGCCACCTGCACCACCGACGGCTCCTATGA
>JAJBUK010000027.1:0-2398 GCA_020860385.1 Clostridiales bacterium | reverse complement strand
GCCGCCACCTGCACCACCGACGGCTCCTATGACGAAGTGGTTTACTGCTCCGTCTGCGGCGAAGAAATCAGCCGCGTGACCGTCACGGTTGCCGCCACCGGCCACAGCTATGAGGCCGTCGTCACCGCCCCCACCTGCACCGAGGGCGGCTACACCACCTATACCTGTACCGTCTGCGGCGACACCTACACCGCGGACGAGGTTGCCGCTACCGGCCACGATTATGATGCCGTTGTCACCGCGCCCACTTGCACGGAAAAGGGTTACACCACCCACACCTGTGCCAACTGCGGCGATACCTACACCGACAGCGAAACCGAGGCCACCGGCCACAGCTATGACTACGACACCCCCGCCTACACCTGGTCGGACGATTACAGCACCTGCACTGTCACCTTCACCTGTTCGGCAGGGGATGCAACCACAACGGATGAATGTAAGGTAACCTCCAGCGGCACGGCGGCTACCTGCACAGCCAAGGGCAGCATGACTTATGTCGCAGTCTGCACAGTTAACGGACTGACCTATGCCAACATAAAAACCGTTGAGACCGATATGATTGCCCACACCTGGGACGACGGCGTGGTGACGAAGGAAGCCACCGCCGACGAGGCCGGGGAAATCACCTACACCTGCACCGTCTGCGGCGAGACCTACACCGAGTCCATCGCCGCCCTGGGGAACGCTGCGGACGATGAGGAGGATGCGGACGGGACAAGCGATTCCTCCAAGGCTTCTTCCTCCAGCAGCTCCAGCAGCAGCTCTAGCAGCTCCTCCAGCAGCAGCTCCGAGAGCAAGACCTCCAGCGCCAAGACCGGCGACAATGCCAGCCTGACCCTGTGGGTCGTGCTGGCGGGTATCGCCCTGGTAATCATGGGCGCTATCCTGCTGATGAAGCGCCGCTCCGGCAGCAGGAAGTAAACTGTTTCCCCGAAACGGATGAGACCCCCAAGGCGGGGCTGGGAAGGTTCCCAGCCCCGCCTTTTTGTGGTTTTTCCGGTGATGGTATCAATTTAAGGGGATTACGCTCCTTGGGCAAGGGTTGTTGAAGGAACGATGTTTTTGCCCTCCCGGCGGGCTGGTTCTCCTTAGATATGGTTCTTTATAGAGGATATGTCCGGCCTCCGCCGTCAAGCGGCATTTCCGTTTCGCTCCCTAGCCGATGGCGGGCGGAACGTGCAATTTTGTTGTCCTTTGGTCATGGAAATCTGACTGTAAGGCTACGCTGTTCTCCTCAACCTGGTAGAATGTGAAGCCTAAATCTTCGCTTTTCTGTAGGGGCGGCCCTTGGCCGCCCGGGGTAAGCAGGCGGTTTCTGTAGGCGGCCAAGGGCCGCCCCTACACCGGCGGTCGCGTAAAACGAATTTCAAACTTAATTTCCGTATCTTTTTTGTCCCGCCGTCTTGAAAAGTACAAAAATAAAAGGTATAATAAAAAGGCAAACCCACGTCCTGCCGGACGGCCACATAAGGAGGCGCTTTTATGGAAAACTTCAATCCCCTGCTGCAAAAGAACGACAGCCCCCAGAAGTTCATCACCATCGGTGAGGTCATGCTCCGCCTGACCCCGCCCAACTATGAGAAAATCCGCATGGCCTCCAGCTTCGAGGCCAGCTACGGCGGCAGCGAGGCCAACATCGCCCTGGCCCTGGCCAATTTGGGGGTAGACAGCACCTTTTTCAGCGTCGTACCCAACAACAGCCTGGGCAAAAGCGCGGTGCGCTGGCTCCGCTCCAACGATGTACACTGCACCCCGGTCATCCTCTCCACCCCGGAGGAGACCCCCACCCACCGGCTGGGCACCTACTATCTGGAGACAGGCTTCGGCATCCGCCCCAGCAAGGTGACCTATGACCGGAAGCACAGCGCCATCACCGAGTATGACTTCTCCAAGGTAGATCTGGACAAGCTGCTGGACGGCTTTGACTGGCTCCACCTCAGCGGCATCACTCCGGCCCTGTGCCCCAGCTGCGCGGAGTTTATTCTGAACTGCCTCAAGGTCGCCAAGGAGAAGGGGCTCACCGTCAGCTTTGACGGCAACTTCCGTAGCCGCCTGTGGACGTGGGAGGAGGCCAGGGACTTCTGCACCCAGTGCCTGCCCTATGTGGACGTGCTGTTCGGCATCGAGCCCTACCACCTGTGGCGGGACGAGAACGACCACAGCAAGGGGGACTGGAAGGACGGCGTGCCCCTCCAGCCCAGCTATGAGCAGCAGGACGAGGTGTTCCAGGCGTTCATTGACCGGTACCCCAACCTGAAGTGTATCGCCCGCCACGTCCGCTATGCTCATTCCGGCACCGAGAACAGCTTGAAGGCCTTCATGTGGTACCAGGGGCATACGTTTGAGAGCAAGCTGTTCACCTTCAACATTCTGGACAGGGTGGGCGGCGGCGACGCCT
>JAJBUK010000094.1 GCA_020860385.1 Clostridiales bacterium | reverse complement strand
TGTGCGCCCGGGTGACGGTTCCCACGCCCTCTGTAGGGGCGGCCCTTGGCCGCCTGGGGGGTAGCCTCCTTAGATAAGGATGGATAAAGGAAAAACGTTTTGCCCTCCCGGCGGGCCTGACTACCGCCTGCTGACCCTTTACGATATCCTCCTCGGACAGTGACCCTCGCCAGCATAGCTGGCATCGGTTTCCGGCTAAAAATGTGCCACTGGCACATTTTTGGACGCCGTAAATTACTCCGCCAAGAAATAGGGGAAAGAAGGCGGCTCAAGAGGGAGGCCTATGGCCCCCTCCATTGGAAGCGAAATCCGACAACTTACCGTCTTTTGCAAGGCGGTAAGTTTTTGCTTTTGTAGAGGTAAGATTATAAGCAATCGTAATTTTAAAAGTATCGCCCGGTTCATCCCAGACGGTTACAGAATTAACCAGAAGGTCAAGTAGCATTCTACGATAATCTTCATCCTTAATATCGCCCTCTTTGAATTGGTTTAGCCAATAAATGACCTGCACCTTATCCAGATATACATTGTCTCCTTCAACACTTCGTATCTCTTTTTCAATCGCCTTTTGTTCCTTTTCTAGTTCTGCAATCCGTTTTACAATCGTATTCGGGGCAAGACCAGATTCAATGGCCTTTGTTAAATTTTCAAGAGACACCTTTGTCTCATGCAGATTATTTCTCAGGGCGGGTAAATTCGTATCCGATTCAATTTCTGACCGGTTGGTGCTTACCGCTACATCTGCAAGCTGCTCAATATATTCATCTGTCAACAAGGAGAAAGCGTCCTGCACCACCACATCTTCTATAAATTCTTTTCGCACATTCTTCTTATTACACTCTATTCTTAAGCCTTTCTTCCCTTGACACGCATAATAATAGTATTTATTGCCGTTTGATCCGGCGTTCATGTGCGACCCACAATGTCCACAGAATATCTTACCCGATAACAAATATACAACCTTCGCCTTATTTCGGGCGGGGGCTTTTTTTATTGCCCCGGCTCTTAACTGTACTTGTTCATATAAATCACGGTCAATAATAGGAGGTATTACTCCTTCTACTCTATAATCGTGAAACTGATAAATGCCAATGTATTTTTCATTATGGAACAGCACTGAAAACGAACTTTTACCGAACCGGGTTCCCTTTGAAGTCTTATATCCCTTGGCGTTGAATGTCCGGCAAATGTCCGCTACGCTGTGTCCCTCTGCATACATATGAAAAGCTTCCTGAACAATCGGCGCAGTCTCCGGGTCAATTACCAGTTTCTTATTTTCCACCTTATATCCCAGGGGGATGGCCCCACCGATGGAGTTATGCTTATAGGCTGATTCCCACAGGCCGCGATTTATCTTTTGAGACAATTCTGCACTGTAGAACTCTGCCATACCTTCCAATACAGATTCCAGAATAATCCCTTCCGGGTCATTAGATATATTCTCTGTAGCTGAAATAAGCTGCACACCATTCTTTTTCAACTTGTACTTATAGTTTGCACTGTCATACCGGGAACGCGAGAACCTGTCCAGCTTATAAACAATGACCGCCTGAAAATCTCCCTTCTCACTATCCTTTATCATTTGCAGGAATTGTACACGCTTATCAATATTTTTACTGGCAGAAGTGGCCCGGTCTGCATAGATTTTAACTATTTCCATATCGTGCGATTCACAAAAAGCGCGGCACACTCTTACCTGTCCTTCTATAGATTGTTCGGTTTGATTGTTGCTGGAATACCGGGCATAGAGACAGACCTTTTTAACATCTTCGTACACAGCAGGCACCTACCTTTCATTCATACAAGCCTGGATGATTTGAAATTTCCCTTTTGTATCAGCTGATCTATAAGCAGCCAACAGCAGAACTTCATCGTCTGCCAGTGGTGTATCCGGGTTTCTCAATTGGCTTAGTCCTAACAGATAATCAGCGGAAACATTAAAATACCGGGCAAGTTTACAGACATATTCTATTTTGGGACTAGAGCCTCTTTTCCAACCGGAGACAGCAGGAGATTTTATATTCAATATAGCAAGCGATTCTGCCGGTTATGGGCTGGCCCAGTGGACTTATAAGACCCGGAAAAAGAATCTGAAAGATTACTGCGATACACAGGGAACCTCTATTGGCGATCTGAATATGCAGCTTGAATTTCTGTGGAAAGAATTATCAGAAAGTTATACCACGGTACTGTCAAGTTTGAAGAACGCAACCTCTGTGTTGGAAGCGTCTAATGTGGTGCTGACTAAATTCGAGAAACCCGCTAATCAGGGAACTACCGTACAGAATAAACGGGCAGGATACGGGCAGACCTATTATGATAAGTACTCCGTCACTAGCACTACAAATTCTTCCGCTGTTAAAACCGCGACTGATTCGGCGCAGTCTTATGACGAGACACTGAGAGGTACCTACCAGACTACGGTTGCGCTTTATATGCGAAACGGAGCGGGAAAAGATAAAACGGCTATGGTTGTTCTGCCGAAAAATACCGATGTAAAGTGTTATGGTTATTATACGACAGTGAATGACGTGAAGTGGCTTTATGTACAGGCAACATATAAGGGTATTAAGTATTCCGGGTTCTGTGCTTCGACTTATCTTTCTAAACAGTAAAATAATAAAGGCCGCGTTGGGATAACCCGGCGTGGCCTTTAAAGCGGCTGTTGATTTTGTAGTGAAACCGCGTCATAATAAAGGACGGTGCAAGCAATATCTACAATTCTGCTTATATTCCGCTGAAATGCTGTGAATTAACAGGTTTCCTTGAATTGTCGGATTTGTACTCAATACTCCCTCTTAAGAATCTCCCCGTATCAGGCAGCCGGCTTACGCCTTGTCTCTGCCGTTCCGTGGCTCCGCAGAAAACAGACGATGGAACCCCTACGCACCAAAGCTGCCGCCGATGGCGGCTGGGAGGCGATTGCCGTTCCGCCCTGCCGATGGCGGGCGGAACGAGCAATTTTATTATCCAGCGATGGATAACATCTGCCTGTAAGACAAGGCTACTACCTTTTATTGAAAAAGCGTAATGCTCCATTGCTTTTTTTCATCAGAGGCCATATCTTGACGGCACCGCCAGATTTCAGCGACCAAAGGGCAACAAAATTGCCGCCTGTCCCGCCAACGGCTAGGGAGCGAAGCGGAAATGCCGCTTGACGGCGAGGGACATTGGCGGCAATCCCACCCCAGCCGCCATCGGCGGCAGCTTTGGTGCGTATCAAGTCCCATCGTCTCTATCGGAACAGACCACCTGCCGACTGGACAGCGCGAAGCCCCCCGGGACAGGAGAGGGATTCTTAAGGGGGAGCGAGGCCCCGAGCTTCCCCTTGAGCCGCCCTCTTTTGCTACTTTTCTCGGCGGAGCGAGAAAAGTAGGCCCCGCCCTGGCAAGGGCAAGCCGTTGTTCATTGAAAGAACCTTATCTAAGGAACAGATGGCCTCCGCCGGGAGACAAAACGTTTTCCTTTCAAGAACCATATCTAAGGAGAACCAGCCCCGCCAGGAGGGCAAAACGCTGTATCTATAGCTCTGGTTTTGGACTGATATTCTGTTTACCGTGGATAGCGGAAAGTAATTCCCTTTTATGACCGATATAACAAAAATACTTGCTTTTTAAATAAAATTGTGGTAGTCTGTCAATGGCCCTCTTGAGGGCTGGTGCTGCCCAATACGGTGGCGGTTTGCCCCTTTTACGGGGGCAGCTTCTTTGCTTCCCCTGTTCTTCGGAAAGGGGGGCTGCCCGATGACTACATCAGAACTATTCCAGTTTTGCCTTGTTATCATTGGCATAATCGGCCTGTTCCTTCAGGCAAAAAAGAAGTAACCGCCCCAGCTACCAACTTGGCGGTTACTTCTTAAAGTACAAACCAGGGGGCTAAACCGTTGCCGGGCAGCACCCTTTCTATGTTTATTATATACCGTGACAGTCGGTTTGTCAACCTTGCAATTCTTTTCTATCCTCCTCCCCTTCCCACACAACACCAAACGCCCCCTCCCCGCTATCGCGGGAGAGGGGGCGTTGTTTTTTTCCTTAATCCTCCGGTTCGCTCTAGGCCTCGTCGGGGGCCGTCTCCCCGGCGTCCTCGTCCACAGCTCTGGTCTTGGCGATGCCGATGACCCGGTTCTCCTCCCCCAGGTGCATCATGCGGACGCCCTGGGCCGCCCGGCCGTACTGGCTGATGCCGCCGCAGGTGGTGCGGATGATGGTGCCGTCGTCGGTGATGAGCAGCACATCGTCCTCGGCGTTGACGATGGCGCACCCGGCCACCAGGCCGGTTTTCGCCGTGATTTGATAGTTCTTATTGCCGTAGCCGCCCCGGCCCTGGATGGTGTACTCCCCGACGCCGGTGCGCTTGCCGTAGCCCCGCTCCGTCACCGTCAGCAGGGCGGCCCCGTGGCTGGCCACCTCGCAGCCCACCACATAGTCGCCTTCCCGCAGCTTGATGCCCCGGACGCCTACGGCGTCCCGGCCCATGGGGCGCACCTCCTGCTCCGGGAAGCGGATGGCCATGCCGTTGTGGGTGGCCAGGATGATCTCATCCTCCCCGCCGGTCTTGCGGACGGCGATGAGGGCATCCCCGTCCTCCAGGGTCAGGGCGCGGATGCCGGTCTTGCGGTTGGTGGACAGGGTGCTGAGGGCCATGCGCTTCACCGTGCCGTTGCGGGTGGCAAAGACCAGGTACTCCTCCTCGCTGAACTCCCGGAAGTGGAGCATGGCCTCGATGCGCTCCCCCTGCTCCACCGGCAGCAGGTTGATGAGGTTCACCCCACGGGCCGTCCGGCCCGCCTCCGGGATGCGGTAGCCCTTCTGGCAGTACACCTTCCCCTTATCGGAGAAGAACATGATGGTGTCATGGGTGGAGCAGGTGAACACGCTCTGGGCGTAGTCCTCCTCCCGGAAGGACTGGGCCTTCACGCCCTTGCCGCCCCGGCCCTGGGCCCGGTACTCCTTCACGGAGGTGCGCTTCAAATACCCCGCCTGGGACAGGGTAAAGACGCTCTGCTCCTCCTGAATCAAGTCCTCCACGTCGATTTCGTCCTCCACCATCTCGATGGCGGTGCGGCGGTCGTCGCCGTACTTGTCCTTGATTTCCAGCAGCTCCTGCCGGAGGAGGCCCTTCATCTTGCTCTCGTCGCTGAGGAGTTCGTTGTACCAGGCGATTTTGGACTCCAGTTCGTCATACTCCGCCTGAAGCTTGTCATGCTCCAGACCCTGGAGCCGTTTCAGCTGCATATCCAGGATGGCCTGGGCCTGCACCTCGTCCAGGGCGAAGCGGTTCATCAGGTTCTCTTTCGCGTTGTCGTAGCTCTCCCGGATGATGCGGATGACCTCGTCGATGTTGTTCTGGGCGATGAGCAGCCCCTCCAGCAGATGGGCCCGCTCCTCCGCCTTCCTCCGGTTATAGATGGTGCGGCGGGTCAGCACGTCCATCTGGAAGGCGATGTACTCGTCCAGCACCTCCCGCAGGGTCAGCACCTTGGGCTGCTTCTGGTCGTTCACCAGGGCCAGCATGATAACGGAGCAGTTGGATTGCAGCGCCGTCTGGTTGTACAGCCGGTTCAGCACCACCTGGGCGTTGGCATCCTTCCGCACCTCAATGACGATGCGCATACCCTCCCGGTCGGACTCGTCCCGCAGGCCGGAGATGCCCTCCAGCCGCTTGGCGTGGACCTGCTCGGCGATGTTCTCCACCAGCCGGGCCTTGTTCACCATATAGGGCAGCTCGGTGACGATGATGCGGGTGCGGCCGTTGCCGAACTCCTCAAACTCGCACTTGCCCCGGACGACGATTTTCCCCCGGCCGGTGGCGTAGGCCTGGCGGATGCCGCTGCGGCCCATGATGATGCCCCGGGTGGGGAAGTCCGGCCCCTTGATGTGCTCCATCAGGTCGGAGAGGGTGGCGTTGGGGTTGTCCAGCACGCAGACCACCCCGTCAATCACCTCCCGCAGGTTGTGGGGCGGGATGTTGGTGGTCATACCCACGGCGATGCCGGTGGAACCGTTCACCAGCAGGTTGGGGAAGCGGCTGGGCAGGACCCGGGGCTCCTTCCGGCTCTCGTCAAAGTTGGGGTCCCAGTCCACGGTGTCCTTGTCGATGTCCCGGAGCATTTCGTTGCAGATTTTGCTCATCCGGGCCTCGGTGTAACGGTAGGCCGCCGGGGGGTCGCCGTCCACGGAGCCGAAGTTGCCGTGGCCGTCCACCAGGCAGTACCGCATGGAGAAGTCCTGGGCCAGGCGCACCATGGCGTCATAGACGGAGGCGTCGCCGTGGGGGTGGTACCGACCCAGCACGTCGCCCACGCAGGTGGCGGACTTTTTATAGGGCTTGTCGCTGCCCAAGCCGTCCTCATACATGGCGTAGAGGATGCGGCGGTGGACGGGCTTCAGGCCGTCCCGCACGTCGGGGAGGGCCCGGCCCACGATGACGGACATGGCGTACTCGATGTACGCGGTCTTCATCTCGTGCTCCAGGTCGATTTCGACGATTTTCTGCTCCGGATAGAGGATGTCCTCCGGATTGTAATCTTTGTTCTTACTCAAAGTATCTTCCTCCTGCTCTGTGGGGTGCGGGGTACGCACCCGCAGGTCGATGAAATGTGTCTATCTGGGCATGATTCCTTAGATAAGGAATGATAAAGGAACAACGTTTTGCCCTCCGGGCGGGCCCCATTTCTTGTTCCGCCAAGAAATGGGGGAAAGAAGGCGGCTCAGGGGGGAGTTCGGGGCCTCACTCCCCCCTAAGGACCCTCCTCCTGTTATCCTGTGGCTTCGCGCTGTCCGCTTTATACGTGGTCTGTCAGGCAACAGACGATGTGACTTTATAACTGGTGAGACTGCCGCCGATGGCGGCTGGCGGGGATTGCCGCCCACGTCCCCGCCGTCAAGCGGCATTTCCGCTGCGCTCCCTATGCCTTACGGCGGAACGGGCGACAATTTTATTTTCCTTTGGTCGCTGAAATCTGACTGTAAGGGCAGACGATTATTCCTATTATAAAAAAGAATGGATTATTACGCTTTTTTCATCAGAGGTTGCCACCTTGCGGTTCAGGCAGATGTTATCTGTCGTTGGATGACAAAATTGCACGTTCCGCCCGCCCCCGGCAGGGCGGAACGGCAATCGTCCCCCAGCCGCCATGGGCGGCAGCTTTGGTGCGTGTCAAGTCACATCGTCTGTTGTCTGCGCTGCTACGGAACGATAGGGACAAGGCGCAAGCCGCCAACGGGATAAGGGGAGGGTTCTTAGGGAGGGGCGAGGCCCCGAAGCCCCTCCCTAAGCCGCCCTCTTTCCCCCCTTTCTCGGCGGAGCGAGAAAGGGGGCCCGCCCGGAGGGCAAAACGTTGTTCCTTTATCATTCCTTGTCTAAGGAGAACCAAGCCCGCCGGCCGGGCAACTCCTTTCCCGCAAACGTTTCCTAAGGAGAACCCCGTTCAAATATCAATAATCCAAATTGACCACCTTGGACGCATTCTCCTCGATATACGCCCGTCTCGGCTCCACCTTCTCCCCCATCAGCAGGGTAAAGATGGCGTCCGCCCGGACGGCGTCGTCCAGCGTCACCCGTTTTAGGGTGCGGCGGGTGGGGTCCATGGTGGTCTCCCACAGCTCGGAGGGGTTCATCTCGCCCAGGCCCTTGAACCGGCTGATGTCCACCTTCACGTTGGGGTTGCCGCCCCGCAGCTCGGCGGAGATTTTGTCCCGCTCCTCGTCGGAGAAGGCCACCCGTGTGGTCTTGCCCCGCACCAGCTTATAGAGCGGCGGCACGGCGGCGTAGACATAGCCCCCGTCTATCAGCGGCCGCATGAACCGGAAGAAGAAGGTCAAGAGCAGGGTGCGGATGTGGCTGCCGTCCACATCGGCATCGGCCATGATGATGACCTTGTGATAGCGCAGCTTGGTCACGTCGAACTCGTCCCCCAGACCGGCCCCCAGGGCGGTGATAACGGGGTTCAGCTTGTCGTTGCCATAGACCTTGTCGCTCCTGGCCTTCTCCACGTTCAGCATCTTGCCCCACAGGGGGAGGATGGCCTGATACCGGGAATCCCGTCCGCCCTTGGCGGAGCCGCCTGCGGAGTCGCCCTCCACGATATAGATTTCGGTGAGCCGTGGGTCGCGCTCATTGCAGTCGCTGAGTTTGCCGGGCAGCGTCGCCCCGTCCAGGGCGTTCTTCCGGCGGACGTTCTCCCTGGCCTTCCGGGCGGCCTCTCTGGCCCGGGCGGCGGTCATGGCCTTGTCGATAATGGCCCGGCCCACGGCGGGGTGCGTCTCCAGGTACTCGTCCAGCTTCTTGGACACCACGTTGTTCACCAGCGTCCGGATCTCGCTGTTGCCCAGCTTGGCCTTGGTCTGGCCCTCGAACTGGGCCTCCGTCAGCTTCACGGAGATGACGCAGGTCAGGCCCTCCCGGCAGTCGTCGCCGGAGACCTTCTCATCGTCCTTCAGCAGCTTGGCCTTCTTGCCGTAGGCGTTGATGGCCTGGGTCAGGGCGGTCTTGAAGCCCGTCTCGTGCATACCGCCCTCCGGGGTGTGGATGTTGTTGGCGAAGGAGAGGATGAGCTCGTTATAGGAGTCGGTGTACTGCATGGCCACCTCGCACATACTGTCCTCCTGCTCCCCGGCCATGTAGATGACCTCCGGGTGGATGGGCTCCTTATTCTCGTTGATGAACTCCACGAAGGAGCGGATGCCGCCCTCGTAGCACATGGTCTCGCTCTGCTCCTGCCCCTCCCGCTCATCGGTGAGGACGATGGTGACGCCGCCGTTCAGGAACGCCTGCTCCCGCATACGGGTGTGGAGGGTCTCCCAGCTAAACACCAAATCGTCAAACATCTCCGGGTCGGGCTGGAAGGTGACGGTGGTGCCGGTGCGGTTCGTCTTGCCCACCACGGTCATTTCCTGGGTAACGTTGCCCCGGGCGAAGCGCATCTCGTAAATCTGCCCGCCCTTGTGTACCTGCACCTGCATCCAGGCGCTGAGGGCGTTCACCACGCTGGCGCCCACGCCGTGGAGGCCGCCGGACACCTTGTAGCCGCCGCCGCCGAACTTGCCGCCGGCGTGGAGGATGGTGTACACCACCTCCATGGCGGGCCGTCCGGTCTGGGCCTGGATGTCCACGGGGACGCCCCGGCCGTTGTCCTCCACGGTGACGGAGTTGCCGTTGTGGATGGTGACCTTGATTTCGTTGCAGTACCCCGCCAGGGCCTCGTCGATGGCGTTGTCCACGATTTCATAGACCAGGTGGTGCAGGCCGCTGGTGGAGGTGGAGCCGATATACATACCCGGACGCTTCCGGACGGCCTCCAGCCCCTCCAGCACCTGGATTTCCGAGGCGTCATACTCGTTGTCCGCGGACACCGCCGTGCCGCGCTCTAATAATTCTTCTGCCATAGTGTCGTTCCTTTCCCTTGCGTCCGGCGGAAGGCGGGCGCAGTTCCATTCGATACTCTATCACTCTATCTGAAAACGCTAGTTTGCGTGTGTTTTCGCTTATCCTCTGCCCAGACGGGCGGCGATGGTCTGGCTGTTCAGGGTGGAGATATACACCCGCTGCTCGTGGCGGTTCCGCCCGGCGCAGACCAGGAAGCTCTTGGGTATCTCCTCGATATTGGTGTAGGTCACCTGCCCCGCCTGCTCCGCCCTCTTCAGGTACGCCCGGGTGCGGTGGGACTGGGAGGTGTTGTCCAGGTCAAAGACGGCCAGGATGTCCTTGTCATTCAGGAGGATGTTGTTGCCGATGTTCAGGTACATGGGGTGCTCCTTTGGTAGTTCTTCATGCGGGGGTATCTTCCTTGGGCAAGGAAGGTTGAAGGAAATACGTTCTTGCCCTCCCGGCGGGCCCCATTTCTTGCTCCGCCAAGAAATGGGGGAAAGAAGGCGGCTCAGGAGGGGCCGCTGTGCGTCCCCTCCTAAGAACCTCCCCTGTGTCCCGCAGGGCTTCGCGCTGTCCAATCCGCAGGTGGTCTGTTAGAGCAACAGACGATGGGACTTGACACGCACCAAAGCTGCCGCCCATGGCGGCTGGGGGACGATTGCCGTTCCGCCCTGCCTAAAGGCGGGCGAAACGTGCAATTTTGTTGCCCTTTGGTCGCTGAACTCTGACTGTACGGCCGCGCTGTGCCCCTCATCCAAGGGTGGCAAGTCTCCCGTAGGGGCGCACAGTGTGCGCCCGCCCGTTTTCCCCTTTAGAAAATGGGTTCAGGCAGGAAAAACGGCTGTGCCAGACAGTACATTTTGTATAGACATGGTTTAAAATCACTGTTTGTAATCATGTGTAGGGACGGCCCTTGGCCGCCCGGGGTAAGCGGGCGGTTTCTGCGGGCGGCCAAGGGCCGCCCCTACAGAAAAGTAAAGATTTAGGCTTCATGTCCTACTCCAGGCGTATCGTAACGGTTTCAGCAGCCGGGCGAACGCTGTTCGCCCCTACTGGGAGCGGGAAACGCAGCAGTTCCAGCCACTAACAGCCAACAACTCATAGCTAACAGCTAACCGCTCTTCCGTATCTCCAGCGTCTCCCCCGCCTGTAACGCCCCCAGCCGCTCCCGCTCACAGCAGGTGATGAACACCTGCCCGCCGGTGATGCGGTTCAGGACGAACTCCTGCCGCCGGGGGTCCAGTTCGCTGAGCACATCGTCCAGCAGCAGCACCGGATACTCCCCGTCCTGCTCCCGGAACAGCTCCCGCTCCGCCAGCTCCAGGCTCAGGGCGGCGGTGCGGGTCTGGCCCTGGCTGGCGTAGCTGCGGCACAGCTGGCCGTTGATGGTGAACGCCATATCGTCCTTGTGGGGGCCGGAGAGGCAGCTGCCGCTTTCGATTTCAGCTGTGCGGTGGGAGGCCATGTGGTCGCAAAGCTGACCGTAAATCACCTGGGGGGAGGCCAGGGGGTCGGTGACGGTTTTCACCGTCTGATAGTCCAGCCGCAACTCCTCCTGCCCGCCGGAGAACTCCCGATGGATGGCGGGGGCGAACTGGTTCATCCGCCGGAGGAAGTGGGCGCGGTAGTGGACGATGAGGGCGCCGGTCTGGCACATCCGCAGGTTGAAGTCGTCCAACGGCTCCAGCAGGTCGGGCTTGTCGTGCCAGTCCTTCAAAATGCGGGTCTTTTGCTCGTGGAGGCGCTTGTACTCCGCCAGGGCCGCCGCATACCGGGGCCGCATCTGGCAGATGGCGTCATCCAGGAACCGCCGCCGCTCCGCCGCCCCGGCGCGTATCAGGTTCAAATCCTCCGGGCAGAACAGCACGGTGTTCAGGATGCCGGACAGCTGGGCCGCGGTTTTCAGCCTCACCCCGTTGGAGCGAAGCTGCCGCCGCCCGTTCCGGTTCAGCTTGGCCTCCAGGTGAAAGTCCCGGTTCCGGCTCTCCAGCCGGGCGTCGATGGCGGCGGAGGGGGCGTCGAACTGGATCATCTCCCGGTCATACCGGGCCCGGTGGCTGCGGCAGGCGGACAGGTAGGCGATGGCCTCCAGCAGGGTGGTTTTGCCCTGGGCGTTGTCCCCCCAAATCACGTTGATGCCGGGGCAGAAGGTTGCGGAGAACTGGTCAAAGCTCCGGAACCGCTCCAGGTGCAGCTCTTTCACATACATGGGCGGTCATTCCACCTGAATCAGGGTGTCCGCCAGCCGGACGGTGTCGCCGGGGCGAATTTTCTTGTGGCGCATGGTACAGGTCTCGCCGTTCAGCTGCACCTCGCCCCCCTGGATGCGGACTTTGGCCTCCCCGCCGGAGCCCACCAGGGCGGCCAGCTTCAGGAGAGCGTCCAGCTTGATATAGTCGGTGGTGATTTTGATGGTTTGTGTGTTCATGGGATGCTCCTTATTGTTTGAGCGGTTCGCTATTGGCTGTTAGCCGTGGTAGTGAAAGACGATATGTTCCCCCCATCCCGTAGGGGCGAACATTGTTCGCCCGGCTGACGTGCTCTCCTTAGATAAGGCATGATAGAGGAACAACGTTTTGCCCGACTGGCAGGGCCGGTTCTCCTTAGATAAGGATGGATAAAGGAAAAACGTTCTTGCCCTCCCGGCGGGCCCCATTTCTTGCTCCGCCAAGAAATGGGGGAAAGAAGGCGGCTCAGGGAGGGGCTTCGGGGCCTCGCCCCTCCCTAAGAACCCTCCCCCTGTCCCACTGTGGGCTTCGCCTTGTCTCTGCCGTTCCGTGGCAGCGCAGGCAACAGACGATGTGACTTCACACTGGTGAGACTGCCGCCTATGGCGGCTGGGGACGATTGCCGTTCCGCCCTCCGCCGTCAAGCGGCATTTCCGCTTCGCTCCCTAGCCGTTGGCGGGCGGAACGTGCAATTTTATCATCCGACGATGGATAACATCTGCCGGTACGGCAAAGCTACGACTTTTTATCGAAGGAGCGTAGTCATTCATAGCTTTTTTGCATTAGGAGTAATAGCGTCCCCTCACAGCCAGATTTCAGCGACCAAAGGCCAACAAAATTGACGCCCGTCCCGCCGTAAGGCTAGGGAGCGAAGCGGAAATGCCGCTTGACGGCAAGGGACGTGGGCGGCAATCGTCCCCCAGCCGCCATCGGCGGCAGCTTTGGTGCGTGTCAAGTCCCATCGTCTGTTTTCTGCGCTGCCACGGAACGGCAGAGACAAGGCGCAAGCCGCCAGTGGGATAGGGGGAGGGTTCTTAGGGAGGGGCAAGGCCCCGAAGCCCCTCCCTAAGCCGCCCTCTTTCCC
>JAJBUK010000056.1 GCA_020860385.1 Clostridiales bacterium | reverse complement strand
AACTTCTCTACTTTTTATTCGGGGGAGAAGGGCCATATCATTTTAGCACATACAACCGTGAAAGATTTTTTCACAAAAAGAAAAAACAAAAGGGACAGCTTTCTGGCAAAACAACGAATGGCTGTCCCTTCCATTTTTTAAAAAGAGTGGCTGTATCTTCTGATAACAACGTGTTTTCAGAACTTTTCACTCCATTCCCTTCGGCTGCGTCAGGAGGCAGGCTCCGCCTGTCAGAGGGATTCCGCCAGGCCGGGCAGCTCGGTCATGGAGTGGATGCGGAGCATATCCTCCGTCCCGGTGGCCTCTGCGTTCTCCATCCGGAACCATGCCCCCTGCGTCCTCGCCTGGCCGTCCTTTCCGTCCTCCGGCCGGAACCAGACCCCGTGCATCCCCGCCTGGTTGGCCCCGGCCACGTCCCGGCGGGGGTTGTCCCCCACAAAGAGGCAGCACTCCGGCCCGCACTCCGCCTTCTCCAGGCACAGGGCGAAGAACCGGGGGTCGGGCTTGTCCGCCCCCGCCTCCTCGCTGCACACCATGAAGTCGAAGTAAGGCAAAAATCCCAGCCGTTCCAGCTTGGTCAGCTGCCAGCCGGCGGTCAGGTCCGTGCCGATGCCCAGGCGATAGCCCTGGGCTTTCAGCGCCTTCAGGCACGCTTCCGCGCCGGGGGTGGGCTCCATGGCGTCCAGCAGGGTGTTCCAGTACAGCCCCTCCATTTCCCGGGCAAAGGTCAGGGGCTGCCCCAGCCACTCCAAGATAATCTGGCACCGCAGCACCCGGCTGTGGGTGGCGCCGCACTCATGGCCCACCCGGCGAATCTGTTCCCGGTAGGCCTTCCAGTACAGGTCATAGAAGCGGTCATAGGGGACGCCGAACTGCTCCCGGGCGTAGGCGGCCAGGGCGGGGAAGGCCACGGCGTCCGCCTTAGTGTAGCTGTACAGGGTGTCGTCAATGTCGAACACTATGGTGTGTATCATGCCGCCACCTCACAGCGCCCGGAAGGCCCGCACCGCCACTGCCACGTCCGGGGCGTTGAACACGGCGGAGCCGGATACCAGGATGTCCGCCCCGGCAGCCTTGCACAGGGGGCCGGTGGTGGCCAGGTTCACGCCGCCGTCCACGCTGATTTCCAGGGCCAGACCCAGGCGGTCCCGCTCCGCCCGGATGGCGGCGATTTTCCTCTCGCTCTCCGGCAGGAAGGTCTGCCGCCCCTGACCGGGCTGCACCCCCATGACCAGGGCCAGGTCGATTTGGCTCAGCCAGGGCAGCATGGCCTCCACCGGCGTGTCCGGGGAGCAGGACAGCCCCACCTTGCACCCCGCCGTCCGGATGGCCCGGATGGTGTCAGGGATGCTGTCCTCCGCCTCCACATGGAAGGTGATCCAATCCGCCCCGGCCTCGGCAAAGGCCTTGACATAACGGCGCGGGTTGGTTATCATAAGATGAACGTCAAATACTGCGTCGGGCAGGGCCTTGTCCAGGCTTTGCAGCACCGGCAGGCCGAAGCTCAGATTCTCTACAAAGTGACCATCCATCACGTCGTAGTGTATCATATCCGCCCCCGCGTCCAGCACCGTGCGGCAGCACGCGCCCAGGACGGCAAAGTCGGCGGCAAGTATGGAAGGGCTCAGTTTCATACTCTTTTTACATCCTTTCGTCTCCGTTCAGCTTCCAGGCAGCTGCGCTGCCTGCGGCGACCTGCCCCATTATATAGCATTTTTCCCGGCGTTGCAACTATTTTGCTGAAAAATACATTTTTCCTACTTTTTTGAAATTCACACACCTTTTCCAGCCCGATTTGTTTCGATTCGCAGGGAAGAGGCGCAGTTGTATCATGGAGGCTGTCACGATGACCGGAAAAACCCATCTTGTCTGCGGGGAGGCGCTGGCCCTGTGTCTGCTGCACCCCGATACCCCCCGCGCCCTGGTGCTGTGCCTGGGCGCGGCGGCGGTGGGCGGCGTGGTTTCCGATGTGGACGTGACCACTTCCACCTCCCACAGGGAGCTGGTGCGCATCGTCTCCACCGCCGGGGCCGCGCTGCTGCTGGGCTGGGCGCTGAACACTATTTTTCAGCTGCACATTGAGCGGTTCCTGCTGCGGTACGCTGGGGCGAAGGAGATGGCGGCCTGGGCGGTGCTGTTCCTGGGGCTGTGCGTCTTTGGCGCCACCCAGCCCCACCGCTCCTTTATGCACTCCCTGGCGGGGCTGGCCCTGCTGACCTTCTGCGTCTGGCGAGGGGCGGAGCCGCTGGCAGGGGCCTTCTTCGTGGCCAT
Organism: Clostridiales bacterium; assembly: GCA_020860385.1. Classification (GTDB taxonomy): domain Bacteria; phylum Bacillota; class Clostridia; order Oscillospirales; family Oscillospiraceae; genus Onthomonas. The sequence goes on along the minus strand of JAJBUK010000056.1, from coordinate 10,433 downwards.
GGCCTCCCACATCCTGCTGGACCTCCTCAACCGGAAGGGAGTGCGGCTGCTGTACCCCGCGGGGTGGAGTTGGTCGCTGGACCTCTGCTCCGCCGACGGGGCGGCGGACCGGGTGCTGTGCGGCGTGGGCAGCCTGCTGATGGTGGTTGGCATTGTGCGGAGTCTGCTGTAGCGTCCCAACCCCCGGGGCAAATTCCATAAGCGCGTTGAAGCCTCAGCTTGCCAGGGCAAGCTGAGGCTTTTCTCTTGTCAGCAATCAGGCCAGCACGTTCTTCGTCCTGGGGTACATCATCTCCCGCCAGTCCAAGTCGCCCCGGTTCAGGCCCTGAATCAGCATCTCGGCGGTGCAGATGTTGGTGGCGACGGGCACGTTGTTGATGTCGCACAGGTGGCAAATATACTTCAAATCGTCCAGATAATCGTCATTATCCGGCCCGGTGAAGAAGAAAATCATATCCAGCTCGTTATAGGCGATACGCGCCCCGATTTGCTGGCAGCCCCCCTGATCATGGGAGAGGAACCGCTGCACCTTCAGCCCGGTGGCCTCCGCCACCATGCGTCCGGTGGTGCTGGTGGCGCAGATGGTATGCTTGGCCAGGATGCCGCAGTAGGCAATGCAGAACTGCACCATCAGCTCCTGCTTATTTTCATCTGAAATGAGGGCGATATTCATTGTGATAGGCTCCTTTCTTCCGGCCCGGCGAGAAACGCCGCTTCCACTGTTTCATCATATCCGCATCAGCGGGGTGCGCCGCCCGGTCAGGCGGCTGGCAATGTTGCGATAGGCCCTGGCTGCGCCGCTGCGGCTGTGAAGGATCACCAACTCACCCCTGGCGCACAGTTCTGTGACCCGGTCATCCTCCGGGATGACCCCGATCAGCGGCAGACCCGCCGTATCCATGGCGTCGTCAATGCTGGTGCGCAGCCTGCGCATCAGCCGCTTGTTCACCCGATTCACCGTCAGGTGAATGGGAATTTCATACCCCCGCAGCTGGGCCACCGTCATTTGGGCGTCCCGGAGGGAGGTGGGCTCCGTTGTCGTCACCACAATGGCCTGGTCGGCGGCGCAGACCGCCAGCCGGAAGCCGGAGCCGATGCCGGCGGGGCAGTCAATCAATACATAGTCAAACCAGAGGCGGGCGCTGCCGATCAGCTCCTGCATACCCTGCTCCGTCACCCGGGCGGCGGGCAGCGTCACCGGCGCGTTCAGCAGGTACAGGCCCTTCAGGGTGGGATGCTCGCACACCGCCGCCTCCAGCGGGCAGCGCCCGGCGATAACGTCGCTGAAATCCATCAGAGCGCGGTCAGCCAGCCCCAGGGTCACGTCCAGGTTCCGGAGGCCGATGTCCACGTCCACACACAGGACGCGCTTGCCCAGCTCTGCCAGGGCGGAGGCAATGCCACAGGTCACAGTCGTCTTTCCCGTTCCACCTTTTCCCGATGTAATCACAACTGAAATACCCATTTTGCATTCTCCTGTATTGTACAGTTTACCATATTTCCCGGCAGGATTGCAACCCCTCTTTTCCAAATTTCCCAAACTTTTCAGGAATTTTTTTCCAGCAGCGGGGATGCGCTTCGCGGAGGGGGTTATCCGGTCAGGGGGGATTGGGTTTATGGAAGCCGCTAGGTCAATGTCATAAGCTTGAAGGTGCAATCTAACCTGGGTTGAGGGGGCAGCGCAGCCGTACAGTCAGATGTTCGCGACCAAAGGGCAACAAAATTGACGCCCGTCCCGCCGTAGGCAAGGGACGTGGGCGGCAATCGTACCCCAGCCGCCATGGGCGGCAGCTTTGGTGCGTGTCAAGTCACATCGTCTGTTGCCCTAATAGACCACCTACGGACTAGACAGCGCGAAGCCCAGCGGGATAGGAGGGGGATTCTTAAGGGGGAGCGAGGCCCCGAAGCTCCCCTTTAAGCCGCCTTCTTTCCCCTATTTCTTGGCGGAGCAAGAAATAGGGCCCGCCGGGAGGGCAAGAACGTTGGTCTCTCTAATATCCTTATCTAAGGAAAACAGGCCCCGAAGTCAGGCAACCCCTTGTTTCCTTTATCCACCCTTGTCCAAAGAGCACGCGTCACCCGGGCGCACACTGTGCGCCCCTACCGGATGGCCGAACCCCCGGCGGTTTCAACCACGGTGGCTAACAGCTAACAGCTTCGCCCCACAGGGGCGACTAGCCACTAGCCACTAACACCCCCTACAGCGGCGCTTTCTTGAGTTTGGCAAACCGCCGGGGATACTGCCCCGGAGTCGGGCGCACCTTCTCCACCCGCACCAGCCGGTGGGTGACATCGGTGCCGGGGATGGTATAGTCCACAGCGGGCAGCAGCCGCCCGCCCAAAACGGCCACGGCGTGGGCGGCCCGGTCCACCTCCGTCCGGCTGTCTACGCTCTTCATGGCCACGAACAGCCCGCCCACCCTGACGAAGGGCAGGCTCAACTCCGCCAGCATGGACAGGTCGGCCACCGCCCGGGAGGTTGCCACGTCAAAGCCCTCCCGGAAGTCCGGGGACTGGCCCAGCTCCTCCGCCCGGCCGTGGAGGCAGACCACGTCCTCCGCTCCTAGTTCCGGGGCGATGGAGGCCAGCCAGCGCATCCGCTTCTCCAGGGCGTCCAGCAGGGTCATTTCACAGTCGGGGACGAGGAGTTTCAGCACCATGCCGGGGAACCCTGCGCCGGAGCCCACGTCCAGCACCTTCGCCCCGGACAGGGGGACGTGGGCGGCCAGGGCGGCGCAGTCCAGCATATGAAGCCGGGCGATTTGCTCCGGGTCGGTGATGGCGGTCAGGTTCATCACCTGATTTTGGGCTTGCAGCAGCTGGCCGTACCGGGCCAGGGCCGCCGCCCCCTCAGTGGGCAGGCCCAGGGCCTCCAGGCCGGCGGACAGTATCGTTTCCATAGCGCTCCTTTCCGGGGTCATGGGCGGGCTTGGTCAAAGACGGCCCACAGAGCCGCCTCGTCGCCCTCCGGGTGGAGGGTATCCTTTCGGGCGGCCACCAGCTCGTCAAAGCTGCCAATGACCCGGGCGGGCACACCGGCCACCACCGTACCCGGCGGTACGTCCCTGGTGACGATGGCCCCCGCCCCAATGACGGCGTTGGGGCCGATGCGGACGTTGGGCAGGATGCTGACGTCCGCCCCGATGAACACATTGTCCATCACCTCGATGCAGCCGTAGGACTTTGTATAGTGCTGGTCATACAGGCCGGACAGGAGGATGTCGATGCGGTCATGGCAGATGAAGCGGACGCCGGTAGCAATCACTACATTATTGTGCAGCTTCAGCAGCTTGGGGTCGTCAGGGTAGTTCCGGGAGTAGTAATAGACGTGCTGCCCGATCTCCTTCAACACCTGATGCTTCCGCAGGTAGTCCGCCCGGCGGAAACCGTTCCGCATGACGGCAAAGTGGGCCTTCCGCAGCAGCGTCCGGTAGCGGCTCAGTCGGTTTCCCATAGTGCATCGCTCCTCTTCCCGGGCAAAATCATTCATCTTATAGCTATTTTACCATTAAAAGGGAGAGATTGCAATGCAAGTTTGCCTCTGTTTGGAAATTTTGGCGGGGAAACGCCCGCCGCATGAAGCAAGCCGTGCATCTTGGGCTCCCGCGCCAGGGCGCAGAGCGCGCAAAATCCACGGCTGTCGCAGCGCCGCAGCGCTGAGCATCGCTGGAACGGTTTCGTTTATGGTTCGCCGGAGGGGCGGGGTTCGCCTCTGCGGCAGTGCCGCGCTTCAGTCCGGACGCGCCCCGTCCCGGGCGTCCACCGGATGGGCCTCCAGATAGGCCCCGCACAGCTCCGCCCCCATCCGCACCAGGGCGGGGCAGGGGCGGCTGGCGTAGTAGTCCGCCGTCCGCTGGCTGGGGACGGCGCTGCCCTCCGGCTGCTCCAGCCCCAGCAGCTCCTTGCAGCGGAGGCTGCCGCCGCTGCGGGCCTTGAACTCCTCCGCCAACCCCTGGATGATGGCGTAAATCTCCCCTTTTTTGGCGGGGTCCGCCGAGCCGTACAGGGTGGAGATGACGAAGGTCAACCCGGAGAAGCCGCCGCAGACCTCCCGCAGCCGCCCGAAGCCCGCGCCGAAACCGCTGAGCATCCGCAGCACCTGCTCCTCCGGCATCCCCAGCTCCTCAGAGAAGGCGGCGGCTACGCTCTGGGCGCAGCTGCACCCCCGGCGGAAGTAGCCCTCGGCGATTGCTCCGTAATCTTTCATGGAAGGTTCCCCCTTGTCGGTGTATTTTTCAACAGTATAGCAAACGGGGGACGGCTTGGCAAGCGATTCCGCTGTGCTTCACCCCGTTTGGTCAGGCACATTGCCCACGACGGCTCCATCAACTGTTCGTGTCTCAAGCGCCACAAGGTTCCCGTCTTCGTCCTCCTCATAAAAGGTGACTGTCCAAACGCCGGTGTCCGGGTCAAGGGCGCCGTTCCAATCCTCCGGGGTGTAGCCGTACAGCAGGGCAAAGTCGGACTTTGCCATCTCCAGCGCGTCGGCCCAGGGCAGGAAGTCCCCCTGATACTGCACGGTGGACAGGATGGCGTACACATCCTCCGCCCACTCGCCCCAGAGGACGGCGCTCCCGTTGTAGCGGGCTGCCAGAGCGGCCCCCTCCGGCAGGCCGTCCACGTCCTCATAAATCAGGGTGAACCAAAGGTTCTCCCCCTGCCCCTCGGTGTAGGTGGTGTCGGTCAGGCCGTCGGAGAGGGACACCTGCTCGATGGCGACACCGGTGCCGCACATCCCGATGCCGCTGGGATAGAGGGCCAGCGTCACCTCCAGCTCCGGTGTGTCTGACCGCCAGAAGGCGATGGGCAAAACGTATATGACGTTGTCGGTGTCGTCGGTGATGAAGCCCCAGTCCCAGCCCTCCGGCAGAGTGACGGAGAGGGAGAGGGCGTCCGTCTCCCAGGCGGCGGTCTCCCCGGCGGAGGCCGCCTGCTCCAGCACCATCAGGGTCAGGATGGGGTGGTAGTCCGGCGCGCCCTCCACCACCTGGCACTCCGCCGTCACCCGGTCGCCCACGGCGGCGGACAGATCCCCCTGGCTGTCCTCCAGGAGGGTGCAGTGGACGGCGCCGTCCGCCGTCTCCAGGGTCAGCACCTCCGCCTGGTCCGCCCCCGCGCCCTCGGTGAAGCGGGCTGTGATAACGCCGGTGTACTGCGCCGCGCTGGCGGCGGTTTCCTCTGGCGCTGGCGGGTCGTAGCAAATTGCCTCCCCCAGGGCGGAGCTGTCCCCCGTGTCGGTGGTGGCGGCGGGGGTGCAGCCTGCCAGCAGGAAGGCCAGGGCCAGGAAAAGGGAAAGTGGGAAAAACCGGTTCATAAGGATACCTCCTATCGTATCTGTTCTGCTTCTATAGACGCAAAGCGGAAGGCGGAGTTGCAGACTGGCCGGATTTTTTGCGTAAAATCTTAACAACTTCACAGTTGTATTTTTTGGGGAATGCAATATAATAAGAGAAACAGAATCCACGCATCGCGTTTCACGGGATGCTGCCAGCCTGTCGCTTCCCCTTTCGCACCCAGCGCTGCCGGCATCCCGCGCCCCGGAGGAACCGAACCCCATGAAAACCCTGCTTTTCCTTTATAACCCCTGCGCCGGCAAAGGGAAAATCGCCGACTCCCTGGGGGCCATCTGCGCCGCCTTTCAGGCCCAGGACTACCTCGTCACCGTTTACGCCACGAAAGGCCCCGGAGACGCCGCTCAGGTCACCCGCGCCCTGGCCTCCCACTATGACCGAATGGTTTGCAGCGGCGGGGACGGCACCCTCAGCGAGGTCATTTCCGGCCTGGTGGCGTCAGAGGGGGCCATGCCTCCCCTGGGTTACATCCCGTCGGGCACGACGAACGACTATGCCCGCTCCCTGAAAATTCCCACCCGCCCGGTGGAGGCCGCCGCCCTGGCCGCCTCCGGCCCTGCCCTGCCGGTGGACGTGGGGCAGCTGAACACCCGGAACTTCATCTATGTGGCCGCCTTTGGGGCCTTCACCTCCGTCAGCTACGCCACCCCCCAGGGGTACAAGAGCCTGCTGGGCCACGCCGCCTATGTGCTGGCGGGCATCCACAGCCTGAGCGAAATCACCAGCTATGAGATGAAGGTGTCCTATGACGGCGGCACCGAGGAGGGGAAGTTCCTCTACGGCATGGTGTCCAACTCCACCAGCGTCGGCGGCTTCAAGGGGCTGATGGGGGACAATGTTCAGCTGGACGACGGCATCTTCGAGGTGCTGCTGATTCGCAAACCGGACAGCATGATGCAGATGGCCGCCATTTTGGAGGCCCTGGCCAATAAGAAGCCCCACAGCCATGTGTGGATGTTCCAGACCCACCGGGTCACCTTCACCTCGGTAGAGTCCGTCCCCTGGACCACTGACGGCGAGTTCGGCGGCAACCATTCCTATACTGAAATCACCCTGCTGCGGCAGGCGGTGCCCATCATCTGCGGCCTGGCCCGGGAAGAGCAGAAGGACGACGCCCAGGAGGAGGTCAGCGTATGAGCGATACCATTGCCGCCATTGCCACCGGCCAGGGCCGCTCCGCCATCGGCATCCTGCGCATCTCCGGGCCGGAGGCCCGGCAGGTGCTGGCCAGCGTGTTCACCCCGGCGGGGCAGACACCGCTGCTGGAACGCCCGGCGGGGACGCTGGTGTACGGCTCCCTCCATCAGGCGGACGGGACCCTGTTAGACCGCTGCATGGCCACCTTCTCCGTCGCCCCCCACAGCTACACCGGGGAGGACACTGCCGAGCTGCAATGCCACGGCTCCCCGGCGGTGTTGACGGCGGGGCTGGAGGCCCTGTTCGCCGCCGGAGCCCGGCAGGCCAGGGCAGGGGAGTTCACACGGCGGGCCTTCCTGAACGGCAAGCTGGACCTGACCCAGGCGGAGGCGGTCATTGACCTCATTGATGCGGAGACCGCCTCTGCGGCGGTGAACGCCGCCGGGCAGCTCTCCGGGGCGCTTCGCCGGAGGATAGAGGGAATTTACGACGCGCTGCTGGACCTGATGGCCCACTACCATGTGGTGCTGGACTATCCGGACGAGGATATCGACCCCTTTGAACTGAACGAAATCTCACGCACCGTCTCCGACGCCCTCCGGGACCTGCGGGCCCTCGCCGCCTCCTATCGGCGGGGGCGGCGGCTGACGGAGGGGGTGCCCACCGCCCTCATCGGCCCGCCTAACGCGGGCAAGTCCAGCCTGCTGAATGCCCTGCTGGGCTACGACCGGGCCATCGTCACCCCCGTCCCCGGCACCACCCGGGACACGGTGGAGGAGACCTGCGTCGTCGGCGGCACGCTGCTGCGGCTGGTGGACACCGCCGGCATCCGGGAGGCCCGCGACCAGGTGGAGCAGCTGGGCGTGGCCCGCTCCCGGGCCGCGCTGGAGCGGGCGGAGCTGATTCTGGCGGTGGTGGACGGCAGCGAACCCCTGACGCCGGAGGCCCAGGCGCTGCTGGAAGGGCTGCCGGAGGGCAAGCCCTGCGTGGTGGTGGTCAATAAATGCGACCTACCCCGTGCAGTAAGTTGCACATCTTTTCCACAGAAATTTGCACAGGTGTGCGCCGTCAGCGCCCGCACCGGGGAGGGGCTGGAGGCCCTGGAGGGGTGCATCTCCGCTCTCCTGGCGGAGGGAGAGGCCCCGCCTGCTGGGGAACTCATCACCAACGCCCGCCAGGCGGAGGCCATCAGCCGGGCGGCGGACTGCCTGGAGGCCGTGGGCCAGGCCCTGGCGGACGGAATGCCGCCGGACTGTGTCCTCACCGATGTGGAAGGGGCGCTGTACGCCCTGGGGGAGGTCACCGGTGGAACGGTGACGGAGGATGTTACAGACCGAATTTTCTCCCGCTTTTGCGTGGGGAAATAAACGCATAGATGTCAAGTAAGAGGATGGAGCGTATTACCTTATGTTAGAAACGAAATTTTGCCCCAAATGTCACCGGCCTTATGACGCCTCCCTGCCGGAGTGTCCGGTCTGCGCCCGGGAAGCGTGGGAAGCGGAGAAAAAGGCCCGGCAGGAGGAGGGGAGCGACGCCCTCCGCGGGAAGAAGCGGAGCGGGCTGTACCAGCGGCTGACCAATAATAAAGCCCAGCCGGAGCAGGACGACGACCAGGACGCTACCGTGATCGTCCACCCTGTACCGGAGGACGAGGCTCCCGCCGAGGAGGCCGCACCGCTGACGCCGGAGGCGGAGCAGGTGACGGATAATCAGGCCCTGCTGGACGAGATGCTGCCCGGCGACCCGGAGGAGGAGGCCCAGCCGGAGGAGCCGAAGGAGGACGCAGTTCCTCCGGCAGCCGGCGGCGGCCAGGAGGACCGGCCCCGGAAGGAGGGAAGGTCCCCGGCAAAGACGGCGGTGCTGGCGATACTTATCGTGGCGCTGGCGGCGGTGCTGTGCTTCGGCGGTTACGCTCTGCTGTCCTCCGGGGCGGAGGACGATGAAGCGGGGGCCTCCTCCGGTACCATTTCGGCGGAGTCCGACAGCCAGGCGGAGGACGGCAGCGCCTCCTCCAAGGACAGCCAGGCGGACAGCGGCTCCAATGCCCAGGGCGATTCCACCCAGGAGGGCGGTACCTCCAATGCCCAGGGCGATTCCGCCCAGGAGGACAGCGGCCAGACGGAGGACGGCGGGGAGACCACCGACCCGACAGCTTCCTCCGGCGATGCTGCGGAGGGCACCGCTGACGGCGCTGCCGGGGAAACCGGCTCCGACCAGGACGGCGACGGCGCTTCCGCCCCGGAGACCACGCCGGACGCCTCCACCGGGGACAGCGGCGAGACGGAGACCCCCGACGCCTCAGAGGGCGGCGACACGGGCTCGGATGCCGACAGCGGCAATACAGACGGTAATACCACAGAGAAAAATTCCAATACGGATTCTATGAACAACAGCAATACCCAGCCGGAGTCCGCCGATACCGGCGCGGACAGCGGCGATACCGCCCAGACGGCGGTCTGACTGCCTGCTGGGAAGAGAAGGAGCAAAGGAAGATGAATGAACTTTTTCTGCTGAAACTGGGGGAGATGGTGCTGAAGGGGCTGAACCGCCGCCGCTTTGAGGACCAGCTTCTGGGCAACCTCCGCAGGCGGCTGGCCCCCTACGGCAAATTCCACCTGTACACCCGGCAATCCATTTGCTATGTGGAGCCGCAAAACGAGGGCTGCGACCTGGAGGGGGCTTACGACGCGCTGAAGCACGTCTTTGGCGTGGCATCGGTGGTCCGTGCCCACAGCTGCGAAAAGACGGCGGAGGACTTCGTCCGTGCGGCGGTGGAGTACCTTGCTGACGACCTGCGGGCGGCGAAGAGCTTCAAGGTGGAGTCCAAGCGCAGCGACAAGACCTTCCCCATGACCTCCATCCAGCTGAGCCAGTATGTGGGCGGCTGCCTGGCGGAGCGGTTCCCGGAGACCCCGGTGGATGTCCATGACCCCGACCTGACGGTGCATCTGGAGGTGCGGGATTACGCCGGTTACGTCTACGCCGGCGGCGAGGCGGGGGCCGGCGGCCTCCCGGTGGGCTCCAGCGGGCGGGCGGTGGCCCTGCTGTCCGGCGGTATCGACTCGCCGGTGGCCTGCTACATGATGGCCCGGCGGGGGGTGCGGCTGGACTGCGTTCACTTTTTTAGCTACCCCTACACCTCCAACGAGGCCAAGGACAAGGTGCTGGAGCTGGCCTCCCTTATCACCCCCTACACCGGGAAGCTGTGCGTCCACATCGTCCCCTTCACCAAAATCCAGGAGATGCTGCGGGAGAAGTGTCCGGAGCCCTACTTCACCATCGCCATGCGGCGGTTTATGATGCGCATTTCCGAGCTGGTGGCCCAGCGCATCCAGGCCGGGGCCCTGGTCACCGGGGAGAGCCTGGGCCAGGTGGCCAGCCAGACCATGGAGGCCATGGCCTGCACCGAGGACGCCGTGACCCTCCCTGTGTTCCGCCCCGTGGTGGGGATGGACAAGGAGGAGATCATTCACATCGCCCGGCACATCGGCACTTTTGAGACCTCCATCCTGCCCTATGAGGACTGCTGCACCGTCTTTACCCCCCGCCACCCCCGCACCCATCCCGCCGTGGCGGAGCTGCGGGAAATCGAGGCGGGGTACGACTTCGAGGGACTGTGCCAGGAGGCATTCCAGCAAATCGAGCGGGTGGTTATCCCTGTGCGGGACAGCGGAGTTTGAATGGAAGGTTAGCAGCTTGAGGGGATAACACCCCTTAGACAGGGGCTGATGAAGGGAAAACGGTCTTGCCCGACCGGGGGTGGTTTTCCTTAGACAAGGATGGATAAAGGAATAACGTTCTTGCCCTCCCGGCGGGCCTGGCTACCGCCTGCTGACCCTTTACGGTATCCTCCTCGGACAGTGACCCTCGCCAGCGTAGCTGGCATCGGGTTCCGGCTAAAAATGTGCCGCTGGCACATTTTTGGACGCCGTAAATTGCTCCGCC
>JAJBUK010000042.1 GCA_020860385.1 Clostridiales bacterium | reverse complement strand
CCATCGACGGACGCACCTACACAGTCAAGATACACTTCAACACCGAGACCAAAGAAACCGCCAAAGACAAGGTGAAGCGGCTACTGACCAGAGAGCTGCAAAGCCAGCGCAACGCCGGATAAAGCGGTCACAGGCTCCTATTTTCCTGCCAGATAGGGGCCTTTACGTGGATTTTTTGAGAAAATACTAAAAAACTCTTGACATTCAGTCTCAGGTTAAATCGGCCAATCAACTACATTTTCCTTGACTCTTTTTAAGATATGTGATACTATAAATATGCAGCATTAACTCATTATGGTAGAGGCCTTATTAGGAAACTTATAAGGAGAACCCGGTTCGATTCCGGGATGCTAAAGGGTATTTTCATCAAGTGCCTTTTAGCATCCCAAAATCTCCATGCTTTGATAATTTAATAATTATGCTAGATATATATCGTGCAAGTTGTGAAAATGTAAAAGAACTTAAAAGTAAACAAAAAATCATCCATAGAATGCTGAACCAAGCTATTCGACGGAATGCAACGAGTGAAATCGATACAATCACAAAACTCTATGCGTTATTATATTCTGCATATGCAGAAACCTCATTTCTAAAGTTAATCCATACCCCGCGCGGATTCTCTGTCAGTGAAATAGAGAACATTCAAAATCAACGAAATTTAGAAGCTAAATGGAGCAAGTGTTTTGAACTGGTTTTCCAAAAAATAAGCACAAGCACTAACGCCGGGGAAATTGCAAACAAAAAGCAAAAGCTCAAAAGGATTTTAGATGAATACATAATTGGGCCGAGCCAGATTAGAAATAAAATAGCACATGGGCAGTGGCATTGTTGTTTAAATAACGACTGTACAGCGATAAACGCCGCTTCTACTGCTAAAATAACCAATTTAGATTTTGTTCGGATTGATATTTTATTTAATGTTTACAACAAGTTTCAACAGTGTATAGAAGATTTAATTGAATCGCCAGTTACCCACTATCGTGATTTTTATCCTCAAATTACGGAATTAGAAGAATATATTCAGCAAACCAAAGATTGGGACATAAACAGTAAAATTGCAAGAATCAACAATTCGGCAAAAAATAAGAATTACAAGCAATGGCAAAAAAATTCTTATTAGGTGGCATAAAACATTTCAACAGCAGCACAAGTGATACAATATTCTGAGGTATCCCATGAGTGAAACCCAAAAGAGACTTTTCTGTGCTGTCAAGTAATGTGACCCCCACTCCCGACTAACATACCTTCTAATAAAAAATCAACTTCCTTCCCGTTGTACGGGAAGGAAGTTGATTTCTTCACACTATAATTTGCACGATTCAGTTTTTATTCAAATCCTGCTTGATTTGGGTGGTGCTGACCTCCGGCGTCCGGGGAAGGTAGGCCACCTCCACCCCTTCCTCCTTCAGGAAGTCGAACTTGCCCTGCCAGTCGTCTCCAATGACGAAGGTATCGATGTGATACTCGTGCATATCGCTGCGCTTTTGCTCCCAGGAGGTCTCCGGGATGACCAAATCCACATAGCGGATGGCCTCCACCAAGGCCTTGCGCTGCTCATAGGTGAAGTAGCACTTTTTCCCCTTCTCCTGCCAGTTGAACTCGTCGGTGGACAGGGCGACGATCAGATAGTCCCCCAGCGCCTTGGCCCGGCGGAGCAGGTTGATGTGACCGTAGTGCAGCAGGTCAAATGTGCCGTAAGTGATAACACGCTTCATAATTCCTATTCCTTTATGCGTTCACCTGCGGGTCGCTGCCCGTTGGGGTGATGTACCTGTATTATACCTGAAAGCGGCGGCAAATGCAACCATGCGCCGCCGGGAAATGGGGAAGCGGTGCGATATAGCTGCCTGTTCCCGCCCTCAGAGGCTCAGCCGCTGAATCGCCATCAGGATGGAGGGCATGGTCTGCTTCTTCCTGCTCAGCACGCCGGGCAGGATGGCGCTGCCGTCCGCCGCCGTCACGTTGAAGGCGTCCTGCACCACGTCCTTGCTGCCCTCGCCCTGGTAGAGCAGCTCGGTACACTCCTCCATGATGTCCGTCAGCATCAGGAACACCATATCCAGGTGGGTGCGCTCCTTCACCATGGTCATGTAGGGCAGGAGGCGCTTTTTCAGCTTTTCTGTGTTCTCCTTCCCAATGACGCTGACCTGCCCGATGCCGAACTTCAGTTCGTCAGCGTTGAAGGTCTTAAAGTCCTGGTAGAAGATTTCCTCGTCGGTCTTGTCGTCCGTCCGGCACCCGGCGGCAAACATATTCCGGGCGTGCTCCTCCGTGTCGATGCCCGCGATGTTCGCCAGCTCCTGGGCAATCATTTTGTCCATCGGGGTGCAGGTGGGGGAGCGGAAGGCCAGCGTGTCAGAGAGGATGGCGGAGCACAGCAGCCCCGCCGTGTTGGGGTCGATTTCCACGTCGTTTTCCTTGTACATCATGGCGATGATGGTGGCGGTGCAGCCCAGAGGCATATTCCGGAACAGCACCGGCTGTAGGGTTTGGATACCGCCGATGCGGTGGTGGTCGATGATTTCCACGATTTCCGCCGCGTCGATGCCGTCCACGGCCTGGGTCTTTTCGTTGTGGTCCACCAGAATGACCTGTTGCCGCTGCATATCCAACAGATTCCGCTGAGAAATCAGCCCCACAAAGCGCTGCTCGTTATCCACCACCGGGAAGTACCGAATCCTGCGCTTCGTCATGACCTGGCGAATGTCCGTCACGAAGTCGTTCTGCCGGAAGGAGACGATTTCCTTCTCCCCCCGCATGACGTGGCGCACCGGCATGGACAGGTTGATTAAGTGGGCCACCTTGAAGGTGTCATAGGGCGTCAGGATGATAACACAGTGGTTCTCCTCCGCCAGGGCACGAATCAGCTTGGAAATCTCCTCCCCCTGGCACAGGCAGACGATGAGCCACTTGGCCCCGCACTCGATGGCAGACAGCAGCGCACCGGAGCGGTTGCCCACGATGACCATGCTGTTCTGGGTGACAAACTGGGAGAAGATGCCCTCATTGGCGGCGGCGATGCAGACGCTGCCCTCCTCGAACACATCGTCCATGCTGCCCACCACCAGCTCCCCCGCCAGGGTGTCAACAATGTTCCGGGCGCTGACCCGGGCGCTGGACAGGGTGGTGGCGGCGTGGTCCTCCATGGATGAGCGGGCCAGGTCGCCCTGGGTCACCAGGCCCACCAGGTGGCTCTCCTCGTTCAGGATGGGCAGGGTGCGGAGGTTCTCGTCCTGCATCTTGTCCCAGGCCCGGCGCAGGCTGGTTTCCGCCGTGACCCCCTCCGTGGTACGCATATTCACGTCATGGACCCTGGGTTCCAGGGTGTCTATGTAATCCGGCGAAGGCACCTGAAAGGTGTCCAGCACATATTCCGTCTCCTGATTGATGCGCCCACAGCGCTTGGGCTGATAGTCCTCCCCGGTGAGCCTGCCCTTCAACCGGGCATAGGCGATGGCGGAACAGATGGAATCCGTATCCGGGTTTTTATGTCCAATGACAATGGTTGGTTTTGTCATATGCTCACTCATCCTCTTCACTCCTAAGATGGGGAACCTCTGGATAAATGAACGAGAGCGAATTGCGAGGAAATTTGCGTCAGAAAAAGGCGCAAAAGCGCAGGAATCCTGACGGATTTCAAGATTTTGCAACGCATTTATGGCGTAAATTTACCACAAGACGCCGAAGTACATTTGTTCAGAGGTTCCCCAAAGGGTAGTTTACCATGTTTTTTGTTTCGTTTCAATACCCGCTTCTGTAAAAAGATGGTATAGGCGAAGAACCGCTCCGTCCCCTGTGGGGCGGCGCTACTTCTGCACGAATCGCCGGTTCTCCGCCAGGGGGCAGGTGGCAAACAGCCAGGCCACGGCGCTTTCATACTCCGCCAGGTGCTGGGCCTTGCGGATGCGCTTCATCGCCTTCCCGCAGTCCACAAAGCTGGCCTGCCAGTAGCTCCACAGCTCCTTCATCTTATGCAGCACCGGCTTCTCCCCATGCAGCGCCGCCTGATAATCCCGGTAGAGCCGGTCATGGAAGGCCCGGAACTGGGCCTTGCCGATGGGGGCTTCCCCCCGCAGCTCCCCCAGCAGGCCGGGGTTGGCGATGAGGCCCCGGCCCAGCATGACCCGCTCCACAGTGGGGAACTGGCGGTGAAACGCCGCCACGTCCTCCGCTGTAAACAGGTCGCCGTTGTAACACACCGGCATCTTCGCCATGGCCAGCCCCTGCGCGAACCAGTCCGTCCGCACCGGTCCCCGGTAAAAATCCCGCTGGATGCGGGGGTGAATAATCAGTTCCGACAGCGGGTAACGGTTGTACAGCTCCATCAGCTCCGGGAACTCCTCCGGGTCGTCCTTCCCCAGCCTGGTCTTGATGGAGATGCGCAGGTCGGGCAGGGCGGTGAAGATGCCGTCCAGCAGCGGCTCCAGCAGATCCCACTCCGCCAGCAGGCCGCTGCCCTTCCGCTTCGCCACCACCGTACCGGAGGGGCACCCCAGGTTCAGATTGACCTCCGGATACCCCAGCTGTTGCAGCTTCCGGGCGGCTGCGACAAAGGGCTCCGGCCGGTTGGTCAGCAGCTGGGGCACCAAATCCATGTCCTGATTGCACTCCGGCTGCACGTCCCGCAGCTCCTTCGTTTGCAGGCTCAGGCTCTCAGTAGGGGTGATGAAGGGGGTAAAGTACCGGTCCGCCGGGGAGAACTGCGCCCGCCAGGCGTTCCGATACAGGGCGTTGGTGATGCCCTCCAGCGGCGCAAAATAGTAACGCACAGGCAATACTCCTTTCCAAGGGTCAGGCGGATGGGCTGGCAGCTTTGCCGCCCGGCCTCAGCCCATAGGTGCGGGCGAACACGCCCTCCACCACGCAGGAGGCCAACCCAGCCATATGGGCGGGGGTCTCGGCGAACCCTGTCTGGCACCAGTCCTCCACCAGCCGGATGCAGCCGGAGGAGATGAAATGATGCATCATGCCCAGGGAGGCCGGGTCGATGTCTGCGCCCCCGTCGGCTTCCACGGGCTGGATGCCGCAGATGAACCGCTCGTTCCACTGATTCAGCGGCTGCACCAGGTCGTTGCGAACCAGGGCCTCCACCAGCTCCTTCAGGCTGTAGCAGAACTCAAAATAGTGCAGAAGGCCGCTGTCCAAATCCCGGGACGGCGGCATCGTCTCCTGAAACGCAGCCCAGAGGCGCTCCGCCAGTTGCTCCAGCAGGCCATCCTTATTCCTGAAATACTTGTAGAACGTGTTTCTGGAGAGGCCCACGGCGCTGCAAAGCGCGCTGACCGTAATGTCCCGGTAAGGCCGGGTTTTCAGCATCTCGAACAGGGCTGCCAGAAAATAGTCCACGCTGTCCTCCATCGCGTACCGCTGGAAGAAGCTCTGTGAAGCGCTGATGGATTCATCCATGGCGGCGGCCTCCTTTCCTGCTTCCGTATGAGAGTATTGTAGCATATTTCTGGTGATTTTCAACAAAAAATGCTGAGAATTTTTTGGAGCCCTGGGTGACAGAATCCGGATTCTGTTTGTATGCAGGGCGGTTGAGAATTGATATAATAAAAATATCCCTAAATGATACAGTGTCCGGTCAGGCACTCTGAGCGGGCGGCATCATGGAGGAAAGGAACGACGCGGCAACCGAACGAAACGTGCCCAAAAGGGCGAAAGGAGTCCAAACAATGGCTGAATTTGTCAAACTGAGTCCGGATACGTTACAGGCTTTGCGGGAAGGCAATCCCATGATGATGTCCTACAACGTGGAATTTGCGGAGGTGACGGGCGGCACCTTCTGGAAGGCGTACACGCCGGGGCAGGTGGCCGGAACGGAAGAGTTCTATGTGAAGCCCACCGCCGAGGGCATCGCCGCCATGTACAATGATTTGATGCAGGTCTATCCCCCCATCGACCTGTACAACGAGAAGCTCCGCAGCCTGGCGAAGGAGCTTGGCCCCGTGTGGATGCGTGTCTCCGGCACCTGGGCCACCAAGACCTATTATGACTTTGACGGCACCACCAACGGCAAGGTGCCGGAGGGCTATTTGAACGTGCTGACCAAGGAGCAGTGGATTGGCGTGCTGGACTTCGTGAAGGCGGTGGGGGCCAAGCTCATCGTCTCCGTAGCCAACTGCCCCGGCCTCCACTCCGCGGACGAGCCCTGGAACCCCTCCGAGGCGAAGAAGCTGTTCGGCCTGAGCAAGGAGTACGGCGTACCCATCAACGCCGCCGAGTTCACCAACGAGCCCAACATGATGGAGGATACCGGCTTCCCCGCAGGCTACACCCCGGCGGATTACCGGAGAGACCAGGATTTGTTCTTCCAGTGGCTGGATGAGAACTATCCCGAGTGCATCAAGGTCGGCCCCAGCACCACTGGCGGCGACAGCGTCACCTTTGGCCGCAGCGGCGGCGTGGAGCAGATGGTCTCTGAGTGCTGCGGCTGCGACGACCTGATGGCCGGTACCACAGAGCCCCTGGACGTGTTCAGCTATCACTACTATAACGGCGTCTCCGAGCGGCTGGCTTCCGTCATGCCCTCCGGCCATTGGCAGGCTTCGGAGGCCAATGGCGAGGAATATCTGGCCACCGCCCCCACCTTCGCCCGCACCTATTCCCCCTTCCGGGATAAGTACGTCCCCGGCGGCGAGATGTGGGTCACCGAGTCCGGCGACGCCGGCGGCGGCGGCGACACCTGGGCCTCCACCTATCTGGACGTTATCCGCACCCTGAACGAGTTGGGCGGCTTCGCCGCCGTCACCAAGGGCGTCATCTTCCACAACACCCTGGCCTCCTCTGACTACGGCTTCCTGGCCCGCCAGGTCTTTGACCCCCGGCCCAACTACTTCGCCGTGCTGCTGTGGAACCGCCTGATGGGCACCACCGTCTATGACACCGGCGAGCCTATCCGGGAGGGCGCTCACGTCTACGCTCACAGCCGGAAGGACGGAAAGGACGGCGTGGTCTACCTGGTCATCAATAACTCCCTGACGGAGGCCACCACGGTGGAGCTGCCGAAGGACGCCCAGCGCTACACCCTGGCCGGGCAGGACGGCAACATCCGCGCCACCGTCATGACCCTGAACGGCAAGCCCCTGGTGCTGGGCAAGGGCAACACCCTGCCTGAGATGGCCCCGGAGGCCCAGGCGGCTGGGACTGTGACGGTCGCCCCCGGCACCTGCACCTTCTTCGTGCTGTAATACCTGAACAAACAGCAAGCCCCGCCCCATGGGCTTCCGTGGGGCAGGGCGCTGCACAACAGAAATGAACCGGCGCAGCTGTACGCTGCGCCGGTTTGCTTATTACAATTTACAGGTTTCAGCAGGCGAAGGGTCTTACTTGACCTCCACCGTCCAGCCCTTGTCGTCAGGCAGCTTGCCCCACTGGATGCCGGTCAGGGTATCGTACAGCTTCTGGGTCAGGTGGCCGATTTTCCCGTCGCCGATATAGGCGGTCTCGTCCTTCCACTTCAGTTCCTTCACCGGGGAGACCACGGCGGCAGTGCCGGTGCCAAAGACCTCCTCCAGCTTGCCCTCCTTGGCGGCAGCCATGATGTCCGCGATGGCCAGCTTGCCCTCGATGACCTCATAGCCCCAGTCCTTGCACAGCTCGATGCAGCTGCGGCGGGTGACGCCGGGCAGCACGGTGCCCACGGTGGCGGCGGTGTAGATCTTGCCGTCGATCTTGAACATGATGTTCATGGAGCCGACTTCTTCCACATACTTCTTCTCCACGCCGTCCAGCCACAGCACCTGGGCGAAGCCCTGCTCCTCGGCCAGCTCGCCGGCCTTGATAGAGGCGGCGTAGTTGCCGCCGCACTTGGTGAAGCCGGTGAGGCCGGGGGCAGCACGGATATACTCATCCTCTACATAGATGCGCACCGGGTCGATGCCCTCGGCGTAGTACGCGCCGGAGGGGGAGCAGATGATGGAGAAGATATAGTGCTTGGAGGCGTGAACGCCCAAGCCCACATCGGTGGCGAAGATATAGGGGCGGATATACAGGGAGGTGTCTGCAGAATGGGGCACCCAATCCCGCTCCACGCTGACCAAGGTGGAGACGGCCTGAATGAAGTCCTCCTCCGGGATGTTGGGGATGCACAGACGGTCAGCGGAGTCGTTCATACGGCGGGCGTTGCAGTCCGGGCGGAACAGGAGGATTTTGTCCTCTGCGGTGCGGTAGGCCTTCATGCCCTCAAAAATCTCCTGGGCATAGTGGAATACCACGGTGGCGGGGTCCAGAGAGAAGGGCTGATAGGGGATGATGCGGGGGTCATGCCAGCCCTGGCCCTCGGTATAGTCCATGACGAACATATGGTCGCTGAACAGCTTGCCGAAGCCCAGCTTGCTTTCGTCGGCGGGCTTCTCCTTCGGACATTTGGTCAGTTCGATTTTAATATCCAACATAATATAGAACCTCCTGGTTAAGAGTATCGGAAATAGGCTGCGGTAGCCTCCGCATTGACTCTATTATAATGCGGGAACCGAAAAGCTGCAAGGGGATTCTCCGGATTTTTTTGCTTTTTCCGCAAAAAAGTTCCGCTTTCTTCTCCACTTTTCCGGAACGGCAGGGCGGAAGCCCGCCGCCGGGTCACGCTTTCTCCAATCGCTCCAAAATCACCCTGGCCACCTTCATGCCGCTGGCTCCGGCCTGAGCCAGGCCCCGGGTGGTGCCTGCCCCGTCTCCGGCGGCGAAGAAGTTTGGCACGGGAGTCTCCAGCTCGTTGGAGAGCTGAATGCGGCTGGAGTAGAACTTCACCTCCGCACCGTAGAGCAGGGTGTCGTAATTGGCGGTGCCGGGGGCCAGCTTATCCAGGGCGTAAATCATCTCAATGATGTCGTCCAACTGGCGCTTGGGCATGGCCAGGCTCAGGTCGCCGGGGACGGCAGCCTTCAGGGTGGGCCGGGTGAAGGACTGGCTCAGCCGATGCTGGTTAGTGCGCACGCCCTTCACCAGGTCACCGAACCGCTGCACCAGCACTCCGCCGGACAGCATGTTGGACAGGCTGGCGATGTGCTTGCCATAGCGGTACGGCTCGTTGAAGGGTTCGGTGAATCGGTTGGACACCAGCAGGGCGAAGTTGGTGTTCTCGCTGCGGAGGGCGGGGTCGGAGTAGCTGTGACCGTTGACGGTGTTGATGCCCTCCACGCTCTCCGCCACCACATAGCCGTAGGGGTTCATGCAGAAGGTGCGCACCTTGTCGCCATACTGCTTGGTGCGGTACACCAGCTTGGACTCGTACACCACATCGGTGATATGCTCGAACACCTTGGCGGGCAGCTCCACCCGCACGCCGATGTCCACCTGGTTATTGATGAGGGGGATGCCCATGCCCTTGCACTGGGAGGCGAACCACTCCGCCCCGGAGCGGCCGGGAGCGGCCAGGAGGGTGGTGCAGTCCACGTCCTCCCCCTTGCCGCAGACTAGGTGATACCCGCCGCCCTCTATGGGGCAAATCTGCTCCACAGGGGTACGGAAGCGGAACTCCGCCTTGTCCTTCAGGTACTCGTAAATGTTGGTCAGAATTTTCAGATTGTTCTCCGTCCCCAGGTGCTTACACTGGGCCTGGAGCAGGTGGAGGTCATGCTCCAGGGCCTGCTTCTCCAGGGCCACGGCCTCCGGCGTGGAGGTGGAGTACAACTCCGTGGTGGCCCCGAAACGGACGTTGACGGCGTCCACATCGTGAATCAGCTCCATCACCTGGGCGGCGGGCATATAATCCGTCAGCCAGCCGCCAAACTCGGTGGTAAAGTTGAACTTGCCGTCAGAGAAGGCTCCGGCTCCGCCGAAGCCGCACATGGTATCGCACACCGGGCAGTGGATGCAGCGGTCCACCTTCCCCGCCACAATGGGGCAGTGGCGGCTGTAAATGTCCGCGCCCTGGTCCAGCACCACCACCCGCAGGTCTGGGCGCTGCTCCGTCAATTCATAGGCGGCAAAAATGCCGGCCTCTCCGCAGCCGATGATGGCCACATCTGCCTTGGTCGCCATAAGCGTTCTCCTTTCAAAGGGCCTCCCCGGCGTGGGGGAGTTTTCGTTCCATGCAAAGAATATTATATCACACGTTGTCAATTTTGTAAAAACCTGGTATACTATAAGGGAACGCCAACAGAAAGGGGCTTTTTGCTTGGAAATCGTCTTTTTACGGAAGGATTTGCGCAAATGCTACGGCAGAGCCATGCTCTGCGTCCTTTGTATTCTTTTATTCATACAACTCTTCGCGGTGGCGGCATACGGCCTGTACGACTGGGTAGTGGTGCCGATGCTCCTGTGGCGCGGCATTGTGCCCGGCTACGCCGGACTGCTGCTGGTCAACGACCTCTGCTCCTACCTGCCGCCGCTGGTGATCATTCCCCTGGTGCTGCGGAAGATGCCCCGGACGGAGAAGCCCGCTCCCCATCCCCTGCCTCTGCGGGAGCTGGCCATCGCTATCCCCTTCTGCATCGGAACGCTGTACCTGTTCGCCTATGTGACCTACGGCCTGATTGCCGTCATCGAGGCCCTGTCCGGCATGGAGACCAGCAATATCCTGGATTCCCTGGACGGTATCTCCCTGGGGCTGTACGCCTTTACCACTGTTGTTGTAGCCCCGGTGTGTGAGGAGTATCTCTTCCGCAGGCTGTTCCTGGACCGGTGCCGCGCCCTGGGGGATGTCAGCGCCATCCTGCTCTCTGCGGCGGCCTTCGCCCTGATGCACCAGAACCTCTATCAACTGCTCTACGCCTTCGCCCTGGGGGTGGTGCTGGGCAGCGTGGCCATCCTCACCGGCCGCCTGCGGGAGTGCATCCTGCTCCACGCCTGCACCAACGGCGTCTCCGTCCTGCTGTCCCTGCCCCTGTCGGATGAGGTATACGCTTTCCTGGGGCTGGCGCTGCTGGCCTGCATCGCCTTTACCGTCTACATCTTTGTGAAGCGGTGCCGCTACTATCGGTTCGACCCGGGGCCGCTGCCCTATGACGCCGCCACAAAGCGGCGGATGTGCCTGCGCTCCCCCTGCTTCTGGATCTGCGGGCTGCTGTCCCTGGCGGCCAGCGTCGCCACCATTTTTATCTGAAACGAGGAACCATCTATCATGGAACAAGTTTGGCTGGAATGCAGCATTGACACCGCCCCCGGCTGCCTGGATGCCCTGGCGGCCTACCTGACCGCCTGCGGCGTGGAGGGGCTGGTGCTGGAGGACGAATCCGACTTCGCCGCCTTTGAGGACGAGACCCGCCCCTTCTGGGATGAGGTGGACGACGCCCTGAAAGCGTCCCGCCAGGGCGTCACCCGGGCCACCTTTTACGTCGCCGCCGACGAGGAGGGCCGCTGCCGCCTGGACGAAATCACCGCCGGGTTGGAGGGCTTCCGCAGCCGCACCCCTCAGGACGCCGGGACCTTGGCCGTCACCACCCGCACCTTACAGGAGGAGGACTGGGCCAACAACTGGAAGCAGTATTACAGCCCCTTCCCCGTGGGGGAGCGGCTCTATGTGGTGCCGGAATGGATGCGGGGGGAGGCCGTACCGGAGGGGCGGACGCCTCTCTACCTGAATCCTGGGCTGATTTTCGGCACCGGGAGCCACGGCACCACCCGCCTCTGCTTGGAGGGGGTGGAGCGCTACGTCCGCCCCGGCGACCGGGTGCTGGACCTGGGGACAGGTAGCGGTATCCTCGCCATCGCCGCCCTGCGGCTGGGGGCGGCCTCCGCTGTAGGCTGCGACATCGACCCCAAGGCCACCGCTGTGGCGGCGGAGAACGCCGCCTTCAACGGCATCGGCCCAGAGCTGCAGGTCTACACCGGCGACATTACCCGTGACAGCGCCTTGCAGGCCCGGCTGGCAGGCCGGTATCAGCTGGTGCTGGCCAACATCGTGGCAGACGTGATCCTCCCCCTGTGCCCCATCGTGGAGGACTATCTGGCGGAGGGTGGTCTGTTCCTGACCTCCGGCATTCTGGAAGGCCGGGCGGACGAGGTGGCCGCCGCCCTGACCGCCAACGGCTTCACCATTCTGGAGCGGCGGAAGCGGGACGGCTGGGTCAGCTTTACCGCGCAGCAGAAACGCAGCGTATAACTCAGGAAATCAGAGCAAAAACGCAGGCTGCGGCCCGCCTCCTCCGGAGGTCGGGCCGCGCTTTATGGAGACGCCCAAACAGCAAAAAAGAAGTGACCCGGCTCTTACATTCAGAACCGGGTCACTTCTGTTCACTGTCAATCTGTAACTTCATCCTTATGGACGCCTCCTTTATGCTGATTTTGTTGATGCTGACGTTCCACTTTACTGCTCTGTCAGTCTATCCCTTTTTCCAACAGCGCTTACACAGCGTACCCGCCTTTCTGAACTTACGCTTCCCAACTGCAACGCTCAGGGAATGATAAGAAGATGTTCCTGTCAGAACCTGTCACGAAAAGGAATTAAGCGAATGCTTCGTGGTACTCCACACCTTTATTCTATGACCTTCTATCCCGTCCTTTTGTCAGACATCCGGTTTCCTGGAAACCGATTTCTGAACAAATCATCCGTTCCAACGATTGAGATGCTTCGGAAGAGCTTTGGCGCATCCTGCACGGAATCCATCGCTTTTCCTGTAACCTCTGCTGGTCAGTCGTCCGGTCCCTTCGGAACTGCCAATCCTGCGCGCTACCCTTCAGCAGATGGAACCCGGAAGGAATTCAGCAAATGCTGTGCGGCACCCCGCACCCTCTCGTGGAATCCTGCGCTCTGTGACAAATTCTCTGGAATCTCAGCTTCCCAACCAATCGTTTAAACTAACGACTGAGAACTGCGGAAGTGGTTCAGCGAATGCCGTACCTTGTACTGTGGCTCCGTCGTGCAACGCCTCTGCCGAATTCCCGGCCTTAGTGCTCTGCACTTGGAGTTGGTTAAAAAAGGGAACGTGGAAAGAGTTTGCTTCACCTGTACATTGGCCCATACCTCCTGGTGTTATGGTTCTGGTATCCCAGCGGCCTAACACATCCTTTCTCACAGCGGATGGAAAAGGTGGAAGGGGCTAAGCTAAACTGCACATTGGACTGTACCTCCTTATGTTATTTGCCTGGTTTCTTGAAGTCCAGCTTCATAACACATCGTCCTTTCAAACGAAAGAGG
>JAJBUK010000092.1 GCA_020860385.1 Clostridiales bacterium | reverse complement strand
CGGCTTCCCAGAGCATAGGCCATTTGATATAGCTTCTGATGCAGTGTTTCGAGATCATCCCCATGTTGTATAGCTTGCATGGCTTCTTTTGCTGTGAACTGTGCGTAGGCTTTCAACAGTTCCGGAGTGGAACGCCCGGCAGCCTTCGGCACATCCACACCGAAGGCTTTTGCCGTTTGTCGCATCAGGATTTGTAATTCGAGGTATGCGCCGAACCTGCTGGACAAGACGCGATAAATTAGCCGGTTCATCACAGCGCTCCAATCAGAAGGACATCTCCAATTGGAGTAGCCGTGGGCTTATACAGTCCATCAATGGTTTCCTGATGCAGATCCATGATATTGTTTCGCCGCAGCTTCAGGTTAGGCGTCAGTTCTCCGGTGGAAATTTTCAGTGTGCTGGACATCAGTGCATACCGCTTGACCTGCTCCGGGTGGGAAAGCTGTTCGTTGACAGCCCGGACTTCAGCCATCAGTGACGCTTCATCTGGAGCCGACTTTTCATCCTCCGGCCAGAGCAGAGCGACACAATAGGGCCGCTGTTCGCCCACCAGCAGAGCCTCGCTGATGCCGGGAATATCCCGTAAGAGTGTCTCCACCTTTTGCAGATTGATATTCTTTCCGTAGGAGTTGATGAGGATCTCCTTCTTACGTCCGATGATTTGAAGGTGTCCGTTTGCCGTAATTGCGCCCAAGTCGCCCGTATGCAAGCAAGCGTCCTCGCGGCCATCATAGGCCACAGCCACCTGAGGGCCTTCCACCAAAATCTCGCCGTCCTCCGCCAGCGTCACCTTTGTATCCGGCAGCGGAGGGCCAACGGTTGTGATGTCGTTGGCACCCAGCCGATTCAGAGTGATGAGCGGCGCTTCCGTCAATCCGTAGGCATCGTGGATCTCAATGCCCAGCTCCCTGAAATCCTCCAGGAGCTTTTGGCTGACCGGCGCAGAGCCGACGATGAGCTGGTCACACCGATCCAGTCCAGCCTTTTTCAGCAGCGACCTTCTCAAGACTGGACGCAAAACGCGTTTTAGAGCGGCGTTTTCACTGGATATATAGATACTTCCCAGCTTATTCTGGGCCAGCTGATCCCAAATTTTCTCGTAAAATCTGGGGATAGAGAAGAAAATCGTGGGTCTGACCTTAGGCAGCGTCTCCGCCAGCTTGTCAAAATCATTGAGGAAGTAGAGGGACGCCGGTGCGCCCAGATAATAGGGCGTGTAAGCCCCCAATATTCCCTCTACCACATGGCTCAGCGGCAAAAAAGACAGGTAGACCGCCTGCTTAGTCCGGCTTTTGAAACTGAGCAGGGATGCCATTGTCTCGGCCATCCAACGCAGCTGCGACTGGGAAAAGGCCACGCTCTTGGAATTCCCGGTTGTTCCAGAGGTATAGCGCAATGTGGCCATATCCTGATAGGAAACCTGCACAGGCGTGCGTTCCTGTCCTTTCCCCAGTGCGAGGAACCGCTCCCATGAGAGGATGCGGGCGTCCTCCGGCAGCGGCGCATTCTCCGTAAAGGAGACCATTGTTCCCTCAAAGGTCATCTCACTGACATGGGATAAAATACGAATGTCTCCGATGAAGAACCAGTTTGCACCGCTTTTTTGCAGCAGTTCATCCAGTTCATTGGCGGGGGTGGTATAGTACAGCGGTACGCTGGTGGCACCGGACAACCCGATTGCTACATCCAGAACAAAGTATGTGACGCTGTTGATTCCACTGACAGCGACCTTGCTGCCCGAACCGATGCCAAGGGCCTGAAGCGCGCTCAACGTCTCCTCAATGCGCTGATTCACAGACGAGGCGTTGCTTTCCCGGATGCCGTCGCCAGTCACGTCGTAATAGGTGATAGACGTATTCTTCCGGTTCAGGCAGAAGCGCACCTGTTCAAACACAGTCCGGCTGTTGTGGTCGAGGAAGTTCCTGCTGGTGGCATAGGCCAGGAGATTCGGCAGATACGCCCGCCAGTCCAGGCAATAGGCCCCCATAAACCGCTCGGTGTTTGTCGTGTCGTATATTTTATCCTCAGTGAAGTAGGGAGCCAGAGAGAGCATATTGGTCAGGACGCTCTTTTTCGCAGGCTTTTCCTCTGACAGATTGCGGGATGCGCCGATCTTGCTCAGAAATGGGATTGAGAAAAACAAAGGCTTCGGCAGCCGTATGGAGAGCGTTTTCTCCGCCCAGTCCCGTACCGCGTCGATCAGCTCTGCTACCGTCGGCTGGGCTGATGTCGGGGCAGTCAGGTGGAAGGTTTTCCCCACAGCGTCCTCCGCATAGGCGATGCGGACAATCGATTTTGCCACATAATCCACCGGCACCATGTTGACACGCATGGACTTTTTGATGGGGAAAACACGCATTTGCTGCTTCAAATACAGCTTCAGAGGATAATAGAGCGTATTGAAGTTTTTCACGAATCCAGTTCTGGAATCTCCCACGATTTGACCGGGTCGGAAAACAGAGACAGGGAGCTGCCCCATTGCCTGTGCGACAAGGCGCTCTCCCTCAAACTTGCTTTGCT
>JAJBUK010000071.1 GCA_020860385.1 Clostridiales bacterium | reverse complement strand
AGTCCCATCGTCTCTAACGGAGCAGACCACCTACTGGCTGGACAGCGCGAAGCCCAACGGGATAGGGGGAGGGTTCTTAGGGAGGATTTTGCGTAAAAAATATGCCGGGGGCATATTTTTAGCAAAATCCTGAGCCAGCTTGCTGGCGAAGCCACTGAGAAGGGTAGGTAGTGCCTTAAAGTCCCTGATAACGGAGGTGCCCCGAAGCCCCTCCCTGAGCCGCCCTCTTTCCCCTATTTCTCGGCGGAGCGAGAAATAGGGCCCCCGGAGGAAAACCACCTATTTCCTTTATCCATCCTTATGTAAGGAGAACAGGCCCAAAAGTCAGGAAACCACTTGTTTCCTCCCCATCCTTATCTAAGGAGGAAACGTTAGCCGGGCGCACACTGTGCGCCCCTACGGAGCGGCGGAAACCGGGCTCCGCTATCATTTTGACTGGAGGAATCTTACTATGACACTGGAAGAAGCAAGGGCCAACCTCACCGCCCTGCAACAAAAGCTGACCGCCTACAACCACGCCGTGGGCCTGATTTACTACGACGGCGTCACCTCCGCCCCCAAGGGCACCGCCGGGAACCGGGGGCAGACCCTGTCCGTCCTGACCCAGGAGCTATATCTGCTCACCACCGGGGCGGACACCGTCTCCCTGCTGGAGTTCCTGGACAGCCAGCGGGAGAATCTGACCACCCGAGAGCGCCGCACCGTCACCCTGATGCTCCGGGACATCCGGGAGATGCAGAGCATCCCCATGGAGGAGTATGTGGCCTATCAAAAGCTGCTGGTGGAGGCGGACGACGTGTGGCACACCGCCAAGGCGACCAATGACTTCGCCCTGTTTGAGCCCCAGCTGACGGAAATTTTCGCCACCCTCCGCCGCTTCGCCGGGTACTGCGCCCCGGACAAGGACCCCTATGACTACTGGCTGAACCAGTTCGAGGAGGGGGCCACCCGGGAAAGCTGCGACCAGTTCTTCGCCACCCTCCGGGCCCACATCGTCCCCCTGCTGAGGAAGGTGCAGGCGAAGCCCCAGGTGGATGACAGCTGCCTCCACGGCCACTTCCCGGTGGAAAAGCAGGATAAGCTGTCCCGCCTGCTGATGGACACCATGGGCATCGACCGGAATCACTGCGGCCTGGCCACCACCGAGCACCCCTTCACCACCACCCTGGGCTCCCTGTACGATGTCCGCATCACCACCCATTACTATGAGGACAACTTCGCCTCCTCCATGTACAGCGTCATCCACGAGGGGGGCCACGCCCTGTATGAGCTGGGCATCGACCCGGAACTGGCCTACACCGTGCTGGACGACGGCGTCTCCATGGGCATCCACGAGAGCCAGAGCCGCTTCTATGAGAACATTCTGGGCCGGAGCCGGGCCTTCACCTCCTATCTGTTCCCGAAACTCCAGGAGATTTTCCCGGAGCAGCTGGCGGGCTACACCGCCGAGGACTTCTACCGGGCGGTGAACATGGCCCAGCCCTCCCTCATCCGCACCGAGGCGGACGAACTGACCTACTGCCTCCACATCATGGTGCGCTATGAGCTGGAGAAGGCTGTCTTTGACGGCACCCTGGCCGTCCACGACCTGCCCGCCGCCTGGAACCGGCTGTACAAGGAGTATCTGGGGATAGACGTGCCGGATGACACCCACGGCATCCTCCAGGACAGCCACTGGTCCGGCGGCAGCGTGGGATACTTCCCCTCCTACGCCCTGGGCAGCGCCTACGGGGCCCAGTATCTGCGGAAGATGCAGGAGACCGTGGACGTGGACGGCTGCCTGCGCCGGGGGGACTTCGGCCCCATCAACGAGTGGAACCGGGAGCACATCTGGCAGTACGGCTCCACCTACACTCCGGCGGAGATTTTCCAGAAAGCCACCGGCGAAGCCTTCGACCCCACGGTGTACACCACCTATCTGGAGGAGAAGTATGCCGACCTGTATGACCTGTAATCCCGAAGGCGGTACACCATGAAGCAGCCAAAGGAAAGCAAGACCAACGCCATGCGCATCCTGGAGGATGCGGGGATTCCCTACCGGGTGCGTACCTATCCCCACGATGGCGGGGAGGCCCCGGACGGCCTGACCGTGGCCCAGGCCCTGGGCCAGGACCCGGACAGCGTCTATAAAACCCTGGTGGCCAGGGGGGCCAGCGGGACGTATTACGTCTTTGACCTGCCGGTGAGCCAGGAGTTGGATTTGAAAAAAGCGGCCCGGGCAGTGGGGGAGAAGAGCGTAGCCATGCTCCATGTGAAGGAGCTGCTCCCCCTGACAGGGTACGTTCGGGGCGGCTGCTCCCCCATCGGCATGAAGAAGCCCTTTTACACCACCTTC
The DNA here is from genome assembly GCA_020860385.1 of Clostridiales bacterium. Lineage (GTDB taxonomy): Bacteria > Bacillota > Clostridia > Oscillospirales > Oscillospiraceae > Onthomonas. The sequence goes on along the minus strand of JAJBUK010000071.1, from coordinate 11,115 downwards.
CAGGAGACGGCCCAGCTTTACGACGAAATCGCCGTCTCCGCCGGGCGCATCGGCACCCAGGTGGTGGTGGAGCCCACGGCCCTCTGCCAGCTGGTGGGCGGGCAGTTCGCGGACATCGTGAAGGATAACTGAAACAGGGCGCTGCCGCACGCTGCGGCAGCGCCCTGCTGCTTTGGAAAAAGGAGCTGCGTTTGGGAAAACGCAGCTCCTTCATAAATGGCCCCTACGGGGAAACAGGCAGACCGTCTCCGGCGCTGCCGGGCTGCTGACGGATGTCCTCCGCCAGCTGGGCGTTCCACTTCTCCACCATCAGGTCGGGGTAGTAGCTCCGCTTGGCCTTCCGGAGGTTCGGTTCCCCCAGGTCGTCCTCCCGGTTCAGGTAGACGATTTGGGGATACGTCTCCCCCACCCAGCGGGCGAATTCCCGGTTGATCATGGCGTAGGCCCCCTGAACCTCGCCGTAGCCCTTTTCAAAGAGGACGTCATAGGTGTCCCCGCCCAGGGGCTGCCCCATGCAGAAGGCCACCGCCCGGTCGGGGGTGGGATTTCCCGCCTCGTCCGTGCCGCCGCCGTCATACAGCACCATGCCGTCCAGCCCCAGGGCGGCCCGGTGCCGGAGGGCCAGGGCCAGCGCCTGCTCCCCCTGGTCGGAGGCCCAGTCCTCCAGTCCGGCCTCTGCCTCCTCCGCCTCCCAGTCCCGGGCGATGGCCTGGCAGGCGGCCAGATTGGCCTCCCCCAGCGGCTCCGTGTGCCAGTTGGGGTACCGCTCCTCAAAGCGGTGAATGTGGTTGCGCTTGGCGTGGAGCTTTTTGCCGGAGAGGGTGGCCAGCTTCTCCACGGTGTAGCAGTAATCCGCCGCCCCGTCCGGGTTGGTGAAGCGGAACTGGCCGGGGAACAGTTCCTCCAACTCCCGGCACTGCTCCGCCGTCAGCCCCGCCAAGGCGAAGGGGACGCCCCGCTCCCGACTGTCCTGCCGCAGCGTCTCCAGCAGGGCCTTCCGGTCTCCCCGGCCGGAGGGCCACAGATAGCTGCCGCCGGCCCCCACCCAGACCACGGCGAAGCCGTCCACCTGGGCAATGCCCTCATCGTAAGCCTCCGCCCAGGTCAGCAGGTTGGTGAAGGAGTATTCGCAGCTGCGGAAGCCGCACGCCTGGAGCAGCGGTTCGAAGCCGGCCCGGTCCTCCAGGGTGGGGCGTTTAAAGTTTATCATACAAGAATGTCACCTGTCTTTTCATGCCGCGCCGTTGCAGGTCATGTTGTCAATTTTGGGGGATTATGCTCCTTGGATAAGGATGATGAAGGAACTACGTTTTGCCCTCCCGGGGGGTGGCTCTCCTTAGATAAGGGATGATAAAGGAAATACGTTCTTGCCCTTCCGGCGGGCCCCCTTTCCTGCTCCGCCAGGAAAGGGGGGAAAGGAGGCGGCTCAAGCGGTGGGCCGGTGGCCCCCTCTTAAGAATCTCCCCGTATCAGGCAGCCGGCTTGCGCCTTGTCTCTGCCGTTCCGTAATTCCGCAGGGCGACAGACGATGGAATCCCTGCGCACCAAAGCTGCCGCCGATGGCGGCTGGGGTACGATTGCCGCCCACGTCCCTCGCCGTCAAGCGGCATTTCCGCTTCGCTCCCTAGCCGTTGGCGGGACGGGCGGCAATTTGGTTGGCCTTTGTTTGCGGAAATCTGGCGGTGCCGTCAGGATATGGCCCTTAATCAAAAAACAATGGAACATTACGCTTTTTCAATGAAAGGTTGTGATTTTGCCGCACAGTCAGATGTTATCCACCGTTGGATGATAAAATTGCTCGTTCTGCCCGCCTCCGGCGAGGGCAGAACGGCAATCCCACCCCAGCCGCCATCGGCGGCAGCTTTGGTGCGTGAGGGTTCCATCGTCTGTCGCCCCAATAGACCACCTGCCGACTGGACAGCGCGAAGCCCAGGATAACAGGAGGAGGGTTCTTAGGGAGGAGCGAGGCCCCGAAGCTCCTCCTTAAGCCGCCCTCTTTCCCCCTTTCTCGGCGGAGCGAGAAAGGGGCCCCCGGAGGGAAAACACCTATTTCCTTTATCCATCCTTGCCTAAGGAGCGCAACCCCGCCGGTCAGGCAAAACCTGTTTCCTTCCCCATCCTTATCGAAGGAGGAAAGCGGGCGGGCGCACGCTGTGCGCCCCTACGGAGAAGCGGGAAACACAGTTAGAGCCAGAAACGGCAGCCGGCCCTGCCCCGGCAGGGGCAAAGCGCAGCCCTTTCTCCTGCTTTCTCTCAGGAAAGCAGCACCACTCCGCTGGCAGTATACCACATTTTTTCCTTCCTGACAAATTCTGTATGCAGGATTCGCGCCCCGTTTCCGTGGTCAAACTGACGAAAAAGAAATTCCTCCGCCTTCTATTTTTGTAGAACAGGTAAAAAGTAAAAAAATCGGAAAAAATTTTCCAAATTCCGGTGAAATTTCCGCTGCATTTTGCTATAATGCAAGCGGACGACTCCACATTCGGGGTTTCATCCGCCTGATTTTGAAAGAGAAAGGGGAGTTCCTTCCATGGTTTCTGACAGTGCTGTGATTCTGGTGCTGCGTGATGCGGAACGCGCCTCTTCCAAGCCGCTGCTGCTGCGCAGGCTGCTGTTCTCCCCTGCGGCGGCCTGGCTGCGGCGGAATTTGCAGCGGGCGGGGGTGGCGCGCTTTTTTGTGGTCGCGGAGCCTGACCTGCTGGAGGAGACGGCTGCCTGCTTCCCGGAGGATGCGGAGGTCTGCTCCGCCCTGGACGGGGCGCTGGAGGCCCGCCTGGTTGCCTTCGCTGCGGAAAGCCAGGGTAAGGTCGTCACCATCACTCAGCCCGTGTTCCTGAACGCCGACGCCTGCCGGGAGCTGGCGGAGGAGGAGTTCATCACCCCCGCCGGGGACCCCATGGGGGTCTACCGGGTGGAGGCAGAGGACCTGGCCCAGGGCGGCATTGACGGCCTGGTGGGCAGCGAGTATTACTCCCCCTATCAGGAGGAGGGCGTGGCCCTGCTGGAGCGGGAGGACGGCTTGCAGCTGGCCAAAATGATGGCCAACGGGGAGAATCTCCGCCGCCTGCTCCAGAATGGCGTGGAGATACTGGACACCGGCAGCGTCTACCTGGACCCGGACGTGGAGGTGGGGGCAGGCACCCTCCTGCTGCCCGGCACCATGCTCCGGGGGCATACCGTCATCGGGGAGGACTGTGAAATCGGCCCCAACTCCATGATTCGGGACTGCGTGCTGGGGAACGGCTGCGTCGCCTCCAACTCCCACCTCACCGGCGCTACCTTTGGAAACCGCGTCAACATCGGCCCCTTTGCCTACGTCCGCCCCGGCACCCATGTGGGGGACGGTTGCAAGGTGGGGGACTTCACCGAGCTGAAAAACGCCAGCCTGGGGGCGGGCACCAAAATCCCCCACCTGATTTACGTCGGGGACGCCGACGTGGGGGAGCGGTGCAACTTCGGCTGCGGCTCCATCACCTGCAACTATGACGGCAACGAGAAGTTCCATACCACCGTGGGGAACGACTGCTTCATCGGCTGCAACACCAACCTGGTGGCCCCCTGCACGGTGGAGGACGGGGCCTATACCGCCGCCGGTACCACCCTGACCGACCTGGCCCCCAAGGACAGCCTTGTCCTCAGCCGCCTCCGCCCCACCGTGAAGGAGGGGTGGGCGGCAGCCCACCGGGCCAAAAAGCAGCCCTGACCGGCCGCGCCGCCCCAGCGGCCGCGCCTGCCGGAGGGTTCTCCGCCGCGCCAGCCCTGGGTACGCATTTCCCCTGTAAAAGAGACAAACGCGAACAAAAGAGAACAAAATTGTTCAGGAGGACTGTACTATGATTTCCCACGGTAAGGACATCAAGATTTTCACTGGCAATTCCAACCCCGCGCTGGCAAAGTCCATCTGCCAGAAGCTGCGGGTACCCCTTGGCAACAATGAGTGCGGCACCTTCTCCGACGGCGAGAGCTACGTCTCCACCTACGAGACGGTGCGGGGCAGCGACGTATTCCTGATTCAGTCCACCGCCGCCTCTGGCGTGAAGGATCAGCCCGGTTACCGCTCCGTCAACGACTATCTGATGGAGCTGCTGGTGATGATCGACGCCATGAAGCGGGCCTCCGCCGGGCGCATCACCGCCGTCATGCCCTATTACGGCTACGCCCGCCAGGACCGCAAGACCAAGCCCCGTGACCCCATCTCCGCCAAGCTGGTGGCCAACCTGCTGACCACCGCAGGCGCTGACCGGGTGCTGACCATGGACATCCACTGCCTCCAGATTCAGGGCTTCTTTGACATCCCCATGGACAACCTGGTGGGCAGCAACCTGTTCGTGGACTACTTCAGCGAGAAGTACGATGCTGAGCGGGACAACACCATCGTCGTCTCCCCCGATGTGGGCTCCGTCAGCCGGGTGCGGGGCTTCGCCCAGCAGCTTGGGATGCCCATGGCCATCGTGGATAAGCGCCGCCAGAAAGCCAACTCCTCCGAGGTCATGAACATCATCGGCACCGTGGAGGGCAAGAACGTCATCCTCTTGGACGACATGGTGGACACCGCCGGCAGCCTCTGCGGCGCGGCCAAGGCGCTGATTGAAATCGGCGGGGCGAAGCACGTTGTAGCCGCCGCCTCCCACGGCGTCCTGTCCGGCCCGGCCCTGGAGCGCATTGAGAACTCCGCCCTGGAGGAGGTGTTCTTCCTGGACACCATCGCGCCCCCCGCCAACCTGAAGAGCAGCAAAATCAAGTACATCTCCACCGCGGAGCTGTTCGCCGAGGCCATTGAAAAGATTTATAACGACACCTCTATGAACGACATTTATCATCACTGATTTGCCTGTCACGGCAGACGTTCAGGGGCCGCAGACCTTCTGCGGCCCCTTGTACCCGTTTCAAAAGTCCCTTTCGTGGAGGGGGTCCGTGCCGCGTTTTCTCTGCTTCGTAGAGGAACGCCGCTTTCCCTTACACAGTAGTAGAGCGTGAAGCCTAAATCTTTACCTTTTTTGTAGGGGCGGCTGCAAACCCCTCCGCCTCCTCCGGAGGCACCTCCCCTTTCAGGGGAGGCAAGAAGTTGTCATAATCTCTACGTCATTGGCTCCGCCGTCAAGCGGCATTTCCGCTTTGCTCCCTACCCTGAAAGGGGAGCTGTCAGCGAAGCTGGCTGAGGGGTGATGCCGCAGTCTGTCCGCTGGTATTTTGTGATGGTTGAACAAAACGAAGTTTTAGTTTTCACGCTCTACTACGGAATAAATGAAACGCCGTGTTCCGCTGAGAGAAACTGACAACATTGACCCAAAAGGAAGTGAACCTCATGCTGTTTGGACGAAAATCAAAGCCGGAGTGGCTGCTGGTCTTTCTCGGCAACCCCGGCCTGCAATATGACAACACCCGCCACAACGCCGGGTTCCGCACGGCGGACGCCCTGGCGGCGAAAACCGGGGTGCAAATCAAGCGCGCCAAGTTTGAGGCGCTGGTGGGGGAGCTGGAGTACGGCGGCGTGCCGGTGCTGGCCATGAAGCCCCAGACCTTTATGAACAACTCCGGCAACGCGGTCTATGCTGCCGCCAACTTCTATAAAATCGACCCGTCGCATATCATTGTGGTGTGCGACGACGTCAGCCTGCCGGTGGGCAAGCTGCGCCTGCGGAAGAAGGGCAGCGCCGGAGGCCACAACGGCCTGAAGGACATCATCCTCCAGCTGGGCACCCAGGAGTTCCCCCGGGTGCGCATCGGCGTGGGGCAGAAGCCCCATCCGGACTACGACCTGGCGGACTGGGTGCTGGGGCGCTTCTCCAAGGAGGACGCCGCCGTCATGGACGAGGCGGCGAAGCGAGCCTGCCAGGCCATCGAGGCCATCCTGGAGGATGGGATGGACAGGGCCATGAGCAGGTTTAACTGATATTGAGTGGCTAGTGGCTGGGCGTCCCTGCGGGGCAGCGTGAGCTGTTAGACACCCCTCCGCCTCCTTCGGAGGCACCTCCCCTTTCAGGGGAGGCAGAAAGTTGTTGTAACTGCTGCGTCTTTCCTCCCCCGAAGGGGGAGGGGAACCGGCGGCAGCCGGTGGAGGGGTCCCGCGCCGCGTTTCCCGCTTCTCTGTAGGGGCGGCCCTTGGCCGCCCGCGAAAACCGCCTGCTTACCCAAGGCGGCCGAGGGCTGCCCCTACACATAGATGCAAAAGCAGAAATACAAAAAGCAATTATTAGTCCTATTTATACAAAACGTACTGTCCGAAACAGCCGGTTTCCGATTGAAACCCGCTTCAAAGGCGCAGCCGGGCGGGCGCACACTGTGCGCCCCTACTGCCACTAATCACCAGCCACGAACCACTAACCCAACGGTGACACTATGAACCAACTCGTATCCATCCTACAACAGAATACCGACTTCCGAACCCTCCTGACCCACATCGATGCGGGCCGCAGCCCCGTGGCCCTGTCCGGGGTGTCCCCCGTCCACCGGGCCCACATCGCCGCCGCCCTCCGGGCGGAGACGGGCTGCCCCCTGGTGCTGATTTGCGGGGACGAGGGGGAGGGCCGGAAGCTGTGCGCCGACCTGACCGCCTTCACCGGGGAGCCTGCCCGGCTGCTGGCGGGGCGGGAATTTGTGTTCCACAACGCCACCGCCTCCCGCCAGTGGGAGCATCGCCGCCTCGCCCTACTCCGGGCCATGCAGAAGGGGGAGGCCCCCATCGTGGTGATGACGGTGGAGGGCCTCCTCCAGCGCACCATGCCCCCGGCGGTGCTGGAGGGCAGCGTGGTGACGCTGGAGACTGGGGAACGGTACGACCTGAACCGGCTCACCGACCGCCTCGTCCGGGCGGGGTACACCCGCTGCATGACGGTGGAGGGGCCGGGGCAGTTCGCCCTCCGTGGCGGCATCCTGGACGTGTTCTCCCCCGGCGGGGAATCCCCCGTCCGGGTGGAGTTCTGGGACGACGAGGTGGACACCATCGCCCCCTTCGACGTGGCCACCCAGCGCCGCACCGAGGCGGTGCAGTCCTGCGCGCTGCTGCCCGCCGCCGAGTGCCTGCCCCAGCTGGCCCCCGGCGGGGTGCTGGGCCTGATTGAAGACCTGGAGCGCCGCCGTCTGGCGCTGGAGCAGGCCGCCAAGCGGAAAAAGCGGGGCGACCCCACCGACTACTCCGCTGCCGCCAAGACCCTGGAGGAGGACAGCCGCCGCCTGGCAGACCTGGGCCTCTTCTCTCCCTCCGACCGGTACCTGCACCTGATTTACCCGGACTTCGCCACCGCCTGCGACTATATCCCTCCCGACGCCTTCGTGCTGTGGAGCGAGTCCAGCCGCTGCGTGGACGCCGCCCGCCACTACGAATGGCGGCTGGGGGAGGATATGACCGCCCTGGCCGAGGCGGGCATCCTGTGGCTGGAGGGCTGCAAGTACGCCGAGACGGTGGAGAACGCCGCCCGCACCCTCTGCGACAGGTGCCCCAGCGTGTATCTGGACACCTTCCTGACCTCCCTGTTCCCCAGGGAGCCGAAGGTGACGCTGTCCATGGCCTGCCGCCAGCTGCCCTCCTTCGGCAGCAGCCTGGAGCAGGCCGTCTCCGACCTGGAGCACTACCAGAAGAACCGCACCGCCACCATCGTGCTGTGCCAGACCCAGGGCCAGGCCAAGACCCTGTCCGACCTGCTGCGGGAGCGGGGGGTGGCGGCGGCCCTGGACTTCGACCTGTCCGCCCTGCCCCAGCCGGGGCAGGTGACGCTGGCGGTGGGGGGCCTCTCCGCCGGGGTGGAGTATCCCAAGAGCGCCAACGTCCCCGGCTACGCCGTCCTCACCGAAGGGGCGGCCTTGGAAAAGACCCAGAAGCAGAAGCAAAAGCAGGCGAAGCGCCGGGCGGTCACCAACCGGCAGAAACTGCAAAGCTACACTGACCTTTCCCCCGGCGACCTGGTGGTGCATCAGACCCACGGCATCGCCCGTTATGTGGAGATGGTGCAGCTCCAGACCGACGGGGTCACCAAGGACTATTTGAAGCTGGCCTACGCCGGGAACGACGTGCTGTACGTCCCCGCCACCCAGCTGGACCTCATCAGCAAGTATATCGGGGCCCGGGAGGGGGAGGACGGCGCCCCCCAGGTGAAGCTGTCCAAAATGGGCAGCGGCGACTGGCAGCGGGCCAAGCGCAAGGCGAAGAAGGCCACCCAGGACATGGCGAAGGAGCTGATTCAGCTCTACGCCCAGCGCCAGCGCCAGCCAGGGTACGCCTTCCACCCCGACGACCCCTGGCAGCAGGAGTTTGAGGACAAATTCGAGTACGAGGAGACCCCCGACCAGCTCCGCTGCGTCAGCGAAATCAAGGCCGACATGGAGCGGCCCATCCCCATGGACCGGCTGCTCTGCGGCGACGTGGGCTACGGCAAGACGGAGGTGGCCCTCCGGGCGGTGATGAAGTGCGTGCTGGAAGGGAAGCAGGCCGCCATTCTGGCCCCCACCACCGTCCTGGCCAACCAGCACTTCCAGACCGCTACCCGCCGGTTTGAGGGCTTCCCGGTGAAGATCGCCCTGCTGTCCCGGTACCAGGGGGGCAAGCAGGCGAAGAAAATTCTGGAGGAGACCGCCTCCGGCGCGGTGGACGTCCTCATCGGCACCCACCGGCTGATTCAGAAGGACGTGAAGTTCAAGGATTTGGGCCTGCTGGTGGTGGACGAGGAGCAGCGCTTCGGCGTCTCCCACAAGGAGAAGCTGAAGGAGATGTTCCGCCAGGTGGATGTGCTGACCCTGTCCGCCACCCCCATTCCCCGGACGCTGAACATGGCCCTCTCCGGCATCCGGGATATGTCCACCCTGGAGGAGCCGCCCCAGGACCGCCAGCCGGTGCAGACCTATGTGCTGGAGCAGGACTGGGGGGTGCTCATCGACGCCATCCGCAAGGAGGTGGGGCGGGGCGGCCAGGTCTACTACCTCCACAACCGGGTGGAGACCATTGACCGCACCGCCGCCCACATCCGGGACCTGCTGGACGACGACAGCATCGCCATCGCCACTGCCCACGGCCAGATGAGCCAGGAGCAGCTGGGCAGCGTCATGGCCCAGATGGTGGAGGGGTCGGTGCAGGTGCTGGTCTGCACCACCATCATCGAGACGGGCATCGACATCCCCAACGTGAACACCCTCATCATCGAGAACGCCGACCGGATGGGGCTGGCCCAGCTCCACCAGATACGGGGCCGGGTGGGCCGCTCCGCCCGCCGGGCCTACGCCTACCTGTGCTACCAGCCGGGGAAGGTGCTCAGCGAGACGGCGGCCAAGCGCCTCTCCGCCGTTCGGGAGTTCGCGGAGTTCGGCGCGGGCTTCCAAATCGCCATGCGGGACCTGGAGATTCGCGGGGCCGGCAACCTGCTGGGCTCCCAGCAGTCGGGCAACCTGATGAGCGTGGGCTACGATATGTATTTGAAGCTGCTGGAGGAGGCCATCCTGGAGGAGCGGGGGGAGCAGCCTGCCCGTGTGGAGGACGTGACCGCCGACCTGACCGTCTCCGCCAACCTGCCGGAGAGCTATATCCCCTCCGCCGAGCAGCGGATGGATCTCTACCGCCGCATTGCAAAGGTGCGCACCGACCAGGACGCCGAGGACATCTACGACGAGCTCATCGACCGCTATGGCGAACCGCCCAGGGCGGTGAACAACCTGGTGTCGGTGGCGCTGCTCCGGGCCAACGCCAACCGCTGCGGCATTGTGGACATCAAGCAGCAGGGGACGGTGGTGAACTTCACCCTGCGGGACTTCGATTTGAAGGGCTTCGCCCGGCTGAACAGCGTCCCCAAGCTGAAGGGACGGCTTCTGGTGAACCCCAACAGCAGCAAGCCTAACATCGCCCTGCGGCTGAAACCGGGGGAGAACAGCCTGACCTGGTCGGAGGAGTTCGTGAAGCAGTACGCTCACGCCATGGTGCCCCAGTGAAACCGATGTCATCTTAAGAGGATGATTTTCTTAGATAACGTTCGCTGTAAAGGATTTGTCCGGCCTTCCCTTGCCAGGGAAGCGGGGGCCTGCTTTTCTCGCTCCGCCGAGAAAAGCAGCAAAAGAGGGCGGCTCAAGAGGGAGGCCTGTGGCCCCCCTCTTAAGAATCACCCCGTATCCCGCTGGGCTTCGCGCTGTCCGACCAATAGGTGGCCTATCCCGTCAGAGACGATGTAACTTGTTACGCACCAAAGCTGCCGCCGATGGCGGCTGGGTACGATTGCCGCCAGTCCCTCGCCGTCAAGCGGCATTTCCGCTTCGCTCCCTAGCCGTTGGCGGGACGGGCGGCAATTTGGTTGCCCTTTGGTCGCGGAAATCTGATTGTCCCATCACGCTTTATTTCTTACGGAAGATAGATTGCAGTTTAAGTCGATGACATTGCCGTTGACCAATGCCATAACCCCAAAAAGACAAAAACCCGCCGCATCTGCTGTGATGCGGCGGGTTTGCTTTTGTATGCAATCAGCCTTCTTGGGCGGGCTCCTCTTCCTCAGCGGGGGCCTCCTCTACAGGAGCGGGTTCCTCAACAGGGGCTTCCTCAGCAGGAGCGGCCTCTTCGGCGGGGGCTTCCTCGGCAGGGGCGGCTTCCTCGGCGGGAGCGGCGGCCTCGGCGTTCTCTTCCTCGGCAGCGTCCTTGTTCTCCTGGCTCTTCAGGTAGGCGGCAATGCCACAGGCAGCGGCACCCACAACAGCGGCGCCCACGACCCATTTCTTGATACTCATTGATAGTTCCTTCTTTCTTTTGAGATACTCCCCCCAACTGGCATGGAGGATGGTAGTTTTATTCTACCAAGAAACGGTAGTTTTGTGTGAACAGAAAATGAATTTTTTGCAAGTTTCTGTTTGGGGGCTGGGGGAAACGGTTCCTTGGAGAAGGAGAACCAGCCCCGCCCGGAGGGCAAGCCGTTGTTCATTGAAAGAACCATATCTAAGGAGAACCACGCCCTGGCAAGGGCAAAAACGTTGTCCCTTTATCATGCCTCATCTAAGGAGGCTACCCCCAAGGCGGCCAATGGCCGCCCCTACAGAGGGCGAGGGAACCGCCACCCGGGCGCACACTGTGCGCCCCTACTGGATGGAGGGAAAGCTGTGTGTCGCCCCCGCCGCCCGGCGCAGCCGAACACCTTCCCCCCAGGCTTGTCA
>JAJBUK010000048.1 GCA_020860385.1 Clostridiales bacterium | reverse complement strand
CCCCTGCACCCCTACACCAAGGCGCTGCTCAGCGCCATCCCCTCCACCGACCTGGATCACCCCATGCAGCGGGTACAGCTGAAGGGTGAAATCACCTCCGCCATCAACCCTGAGCCGGGCTGCCGCTTCGCCGCCCGCTGCCCCTACGCCTGCGATAAGTGCCGGGAGCCTCAGGTGCTGGAGGAGCTGGAGCCGAAGCACTTCGTCTCCTGCTGCCGGGCCAAGGAAATCAACGATTAAACCCCATTCGCATTTCATACCAAGGAGTGAACTGTCTTGAAAAAGCGGGAGCCTGAAAAGGTAGGCAACGACATTTATGGCGTAAAATCCAACTGGAAGACGGACGAAAAAACCGGAAAGACTGCCGAGTCAGACTTCCGCCACAGTTCCTATTACCACAAGTATTTCCACGGCTACACCGAGCTGCGGATAGAGAAGCCCAACGGCGGTTACCGGGTGGAGCGGTACTACACCCAGCCCTGGCTGGTGCAGGATGTCTCCTCCGTGAACTACGTCGTGTATCGGTGTATGTACGCCGCCCTGGTGGGGCTGGCCTGCCTGGTGTACTACCAGGCCATGACCGCCAGCGGCTATTCCGGCAACCATTCCGTGCTGGTGGCCGTGCCGGAGTTTGCCTCCGCCCTGGGGCTGATTTTGCTGGTGGCCGCCACGGTGAACTACATCTTCATGCGCAGGCAGATGACCTGGTATGACCAGCGCAGCGCCTCCGGCAACCTGCGCAAGGCGTCGCTGTTCGCCGCCTGCTGCATGGGGGCCACCGCCCTGCTGGTGGTGGTGAACATCTTCCTGGGGGTGGACAGCGTCCTGGCCGAGCTGCAGCTGGCCGGGCTTTCCCTGGCGGCAGCGCTGGCGGCGTTGGCGGTGTACCTCCTGGAGCGGCAAATGCCCTACCGGGAGGAGGCCAACAACACCGTCCTCCCCAAGGGCGAGACCCATGAAATCTGGTAGGCCCCGCCTGCCGAGACTGGAGACGAAACCATGAACAACAACCATATCCTGCACATCACCGCCGTGGCGGAGGTGACTCCCCAGGGGCAGAAATGCACCAAAGCGGTGCTGGAATATGACCGGCCGGTGACCGCCGATGTGTCCGCCGATGCCTACCGGGTGGAAGGCCGCACCATTACCGGCATCTCCGTGGAGGGCTGCGACGTGACCCTCTCCCTCTCTCCGGAGGACAAAGCCGCCGCCACCTACTGCCAGGGGAACCCCTGGGAGGGCACCGCCACCGTCCTGCGCACAGCCAGCGTCACAGTCGCCCAAATCGCGCCTGTGACCGCAGCGGACGGCAGCGTACTGGAACCTTCTGACGCGGACGCCAATGACCGGGTGGAAAATCCCATCGTGGACGACTTCATCCAGGGCGAATTTGAGGGGCTGGCCTACAACCTGTACATCCCCAAAGACTGCCAGCCGGGGGAAACGTACCCCCTGGTGCAGTTCATCCATGACGCGGGGCCCTGCGGCCCGGAGGCCAAGCTGACCCTGACTCAGGGCCTGGGTGCTATCGTCTGGGCCAGACCGGAGGAGCAGGCCAAGCGGAAATGCTTCGTCCTGGCCCCCCAGTTCGACGGCCCGCCCATCGTGGACGACGACTGGAACGTAGACCCCAGACTGGAGACCGCCAAGCGGCTGCTGGACTGGGTGTGTGACAACTACCCCGTAGACCGCGCCCGGCTGTATACCACCGGCCAGTCCATGGGCTGTATGTCCTCCATCGTGCTGAACGTCCGCTATCCGGAGCTGTTCGCCGCCTCCTATCTGGTGGCCGGGCAGTGGGACGAGCGGCAGATCCCCGGCCTGGAGGGCCAGCATCTGTGGATGCTGAACTCCCAAGGCGACGCCAAAGCCTTCCCCGGCATGAACCAGATGGCCTGCGAGATGGAGTCCAAAGGGGCGAAGGTGGCCCGGAAGGTCATCGACGCCAACGCCTCCCAGGAGGAGTTCCAGGCCATCGCCCGGAAGCTGACCGCCACCGGGGCCAACGTGATCTACACCCCCTATCGCATCGAATCCGTAGCCAGAGGCTGGCACAGCCGGGGCGGCGAGCATCATGTCACCACCTGGCAGACCGCCTACGAAATCGAGGCCATTCGGGCGTGGCTGTTTTCTAACCGGAAGCCCTGCTGAGGCGGGCAAAGGGAATGCCCACCCAACAGTTCATCGGCTGTCGGATGGGCGTTTCCTCTGTCAGGGAGCCTCTGCATCGGCAGGCTCCGGATTTGGGGGCGTGTACTGGGCGGCGAAGTCCACAAACTCCTGCACCAGCGGGGAGAGCGCACCGGATTTGGGATAAATCAGGCACACATCCGTGTGGATGCGCGGCTCTACCTCCAGGACGGAGATGTTCACGTTGCTGCGGAGCTTATCCGCCAGCCCCTGCATGATGAGGGAGACATCCCGCCCCCGGTTGATGACGGAATCGTCCCAGGTGCCGGTGCTGGAGGACAGCTTCGGCTCAAACCCTGCCGCCCGGAGGGCGGACATCTCAAAGCTGTCCATCAGCGTCTCGCTCTTGTGGCGCAGGTAAAAGACCTCGTCCTTCAGCTCGGACAGGTGGATGGTCTCCCGCCCGGCCAGGGGATGGTCAAAGGGCACCACGGCGGAGATATGGTCCTCGCAGAAGGGGAGCGTTTCATATTCCCCGGTGAAGTCCGTGATATTGTGGACAAAGGCGACCTCTATCACCCCGTCGTGGAGCAGCTTCAGCATATCGTCCGTGGAGGAGATGTGAACGTCAATGACCGCGTCCGGAGTCTCCTTCTTGAAGGCGGCGAACAGGGCCGTCATGCCGTAGCGGTTGGGGAAGCCGCAGCTGCCCACGGCGATGCGGTTGGCGGTGTCCCCCCGAATGTCCTCCACGGTGCGCTGAAAGGCGTTGGTGTGCTCCAGGATGGCCGCCGCATGGGGGAGGAACGCCCTGCCGTAGGAGGTCAGCACGATTTTCTGGGTGGTGCGGTGAAACAGGGGCACCCCAAGCTCCTTCTCCAGCATCATAATGTGCCGGGACAGGGCGGACTGACTGATGGACAGCGTGGCGGCCGCCTTGGAATAGTTCAGGTACTCCGCCAGAATCAGGAACTCATTCAAAGAAGATGTTTTCAACTGGAACCACCTCCGGCCCGTAATAGGGAATATCCTTCTCGTGCGTCTCGTGAATCTGCATGGCGTATTCCAGGAAGGTTTTGGCGGCCCGGGACAGCGTCTCCTCCTGATAGTACAGGTTCAGGTAAATCGTGGCGTCATCCTCCAGGGGGATGGAGGCCGCCTCGTACCCCCAGGTGCTGTACACGTCCCGCTTCAGCACCACGGAGACCCCCACATTGGAGGCCACAAGCTCTGTCAGGTTGGCGCTGCCGTGGATGGTGAAGTCCACTTGAGGGGTGAACCCGGCTGCCTCACATCGGCGGACTGCCGCCTGATGCAGGAAGTTATCCTTGGGGAAGAGGATGAAGGGCTCCTGCGCCAGTTCGCTGAGGCGCAGGCTGTCCCGCCCGGCCAGGGGATGATTCACCGGCAACAGTGCTACAAGCTGGTCAGTGGCCCACTGGTAGCAGCCGCAGGTGTCGCTGTCCGGCGTTTCGGACAGGGCGAACACCAGCTCAAAGCCCATGCCGAACAAATCCTCCAGAGGGAGGGTGGTGTGGAACTCCCCGGTGGAGAGGCTGTACTGGGGATAGCGGCGGCTAAAATGGTCCCACAGCATATTCACCATATGGTCACAGTTCATCTCCGTGGGTACGGCGATATGCACCTGGAGGGCGGCGGCGCTTTCAAAGGCGTCCTTGGCCCTGTGGTAGTCCTCGTTCAGGGAGACAAAGCTCTGGGCGTAGGGCAGGAAGAACTTGCCAAAATCCGTCAGCTCCAGCTTATGCCCCTTTTTGGCCAGCAGCGGATGGCCAACGCTGCGCTCCAGATCCTTCATATGCTTGGTCAATGTGACCTGAGAGAGGTAGAGCCGGTCGGAGGCAGTGAAATAATTCCCGGTTTCCGCTAACACGAGAAACTCATCCAAATACTTAATTCCAGTTTCCTTCAGCAACGCAAACCATCCCTTTCTGCTCAGGCTGCAACCAAATGCAGAGTGTTCATCGTTCTATTATAGCATTTTAATAAAGTGAAATCAACGAAGAAAATCAGAAAATGACGAATTTCCATTTTCTGTAGGATAAAAGGGCGGGGCCGCGCCCGGCAGCCAGCGCGAAAAAACGGCCATCATTTTCAACCGAGAGTAAGTAGAAGGAGGAAGAACAAGCAATGAAACCCGTTGACTTTTCTGCCAAGCACGACGTACTCGTCCGTCACAAGGACGGCACGCTGACCCCCATGGACGTTCCCTATTACGAGACCACCCAAATCGGAGCCAACACCTGGATGATCATGAGCTCCGGCGATTATCACTATCTGGTGGCCGGGGACGCCAGCGGCGTGGCCATCGACACGGGCTACGGCGCGGGCAACCTGCGGGAGTACCTGGAGGGGCTGTGCGGCAAGCCGGTGCCCTGGGTGGTGAACTCCCACCATCACTTCGACCATACGGCCAACAACTGTTACTTTGACATGGCCTATATGGGCGAGGAGGCCCTGAGCCGGGCCTCCATCCCCTTCCCCAGCTTCGACGGGGTGGGCTTCCCCGCCCCGGACTACCCCAAGACTCCGGTGGGGGACGGCGACATCATCCCCCTGGAGGGGCGGCCCCTGGAGGTGTTCCGCATTGGCGACCACACGGAGGACGGCATCGCCCTGCTGGACCGGAAGGAGCGGCTGCTGTTCACCGGTGACGAGCTGATGATCGGCATGAAGACTCTGAACGGCTCCGTGGCCAAGTGGAAGCGGGACCTGGAGAAGCTGCTGGCCCACAGGGGCGAGTTTGACCGCATCTGCGGCGGCAGCGGCGTGCTGCCGGAGGGCATTCTGGAGACCTTCTACGAGGCCGCCTGCAAAATCATCGCAGGCGAGCCCTCCGAGGAACCGCCGGAAGGGATGGCCCCGCCTCCCATGGACGAGGAGCGGGACGCAGAGGGGCATCTGGTGTATGACTGCCAAATCCCCCACCCGGAGGACCATCCCAAGGGCGGCTTTTTCAAGGCAAACCCCAATATGCGGGAGTTCTTCTATCACGGCTATCACTTCACCTATGACCAGACCATGATAGACGATTGAGGCAATCGGAAAGGGGCAGAGCGTTATGAGTAACTTTCAGGCAGGCGCAGGGTGCGGTACGATTACCTTCCCGGCGGAGATGTTCCCCCTGGAGGGGTTCCGGGGCGTCCACGACGAGCCCAGAGTGCGGGTGCTGACCCTGAAGGAGGGCGACGCAGGCGCGGCCATCGTCGCCATTGAAATCGTCATGCTGCCCGACAGCATGATTGCGGAAATCCAGCAGCTGGTGGGGCCGGTTTGCGGCGTTTCGGCGGAGCGGGTATTCGTCCATGTGACCCACGCCATCACCACCCCCCACAACCCCATGATGATGCCCCCCTTCGCCCGTCCGGAGGGCGCGGAGCGGGTCGGCGAACTGCACCGGGAGGCGGTGCTGGCCGCCGTCCGTCAGGCGGCGGAGCAGGCGGCGGCCTCCCTCCAGCCGGTGACGGTGGGCTGCGCCTCCGGCCAGTGCGCCGTCAACTGCAACCGGGATGAGGAGACCCCCTCCGGTTGGTGGATCGGCCGGGGCGGCAGCCAGGCGGCGAACCGGGAGATGACGGTGCTGCGCTTCTCCGGCACGGACGGCCAGCCGGTGGCCTTCTGCATCAGCTACGCCCTGAAAACCTGCGCCATTGACAACGCCGGTATGGCGGAGAACCTCCGCCTGGTGTCCTCTGACGTGGCGGGCAGGGCCTGCCAGGTGATGGAGGCCCAGTACGGCGCGCCCACCCTGTTCCTGATGAGCGCGGCGGCCAACCATGTACCCCGGGAGACCGCCCTGTGGGACGAGGTGCAGCCCGACGGCACAGTGCAAACGGTAGACAAGGGCGTGGAGTACGGCCTCGCCCTGGTGGATGCCCTGGGGACGGAGATGGGCAGCGACGCCATCGCCATTGCGGCCCAGGCCGACGCCGGGGAAGCCCCCGCCGGGCTGAACGCCGCCTGCACGTCCTTCCCCTGGCAGGCCATGGGCCGCATCGAGAAGGCCCCCGCTCTGGGGATGGACTATCCGCTGGAGGAGGGCGAACGGCAGGTGGACGTGTCCGCCCTGACCTTTGGGGACTACGCCTTCGTCTTTGGCAAGGCGGAGATGAACCAGCCCACCCAGCAGGCCATCCAGGCGGCCTCCCCCTATCCCCACACCTTCCTGGTGACGATGGTGAACGGCGGCTTCAAGTACATCCCGGACGCCGGGGCCTATGACCGCTTCACCTGGGAGGCTCAGAGCAGCTTTGTAGCCAAAGGCGCGGCGGAGCGGTTCGCGGAGCAGGGGCTGGCGCTGCTGAAGGAGCTGCACGGATGACGACCTGGAACAATCACCGTCCGCCCTTCCGGGCAGGCGAAAGGAGATACAACAAACATGGCAGGTAAAACGTTTCTGTATGTGGGCAACTGGAGCTTCCAGGCCAAGCCCGCCAAGGGCAAGGGCATTTCCGTCTTTTCCTACACGCCGGAGACCGGCGATTTGGAACTGATTGAGACGGTTTGCCCGGAGGTAGCGGCGGGGCAGCTCTGGCTGGACGCCCAACGCGGCATCCTCTATAGCAATGACGAGTGCGGCGAGCGCCGGGGGGAGGTCGGCGGAGGCGGCTACCTGCTGGCCTTCGCCATCGACCCGGAGACCGGGCGGCTGACCCTGATGAATCAAAAGGACTCCCTCTCCCCGGAGCCGTCCTACCTGTGCCTGGACAAGAGCGGGAAGTATCTGGTGACCTGTCACTGCGCCGACCCCTGGCACGTCACGAAGGTCGTCCGCCGCCCCGACGGCAGCTTCGGCAACGAGGTGCTGTTTGACGATACGGCGCTGGTGCTGTTCCGCATCAACGCTGACGGCAGCCTGGGGGAGGTCTGCGACGTGGCGCTGACCCCCGGCACCGGCGGGAAAGGCCCCCACTCCCAGGTGAACGTGGACCCGGTGTCCGGCCACGTCCAGCTGGTGCAGGTGATTTCCCGGCTTCATGCAGTGGTAGCCAGCCCCAGCGGGGAGCTGCTGGCGGTGTGCGACAAGGGGATGGACCGGGTCTATACCTACCGCATCGACCGGGAGGAAGGCAAGCTGGTGGCCCTGGGCTGCTGGGAAGCGCCGGAGGTGGCCTGCTTCCCCCGGTATGCCGCCTTCCACCCCACGAAGCAGGTGCTGTACGTCAATAACGAGAATTACGCCCAGCTGAACAGCTTCCACTATGACGAGGAAACCGGCGCACTGGAGCGGTTTGACAAGGTCTATCTGCTGCCGGAGGACCCCGGCATGGTGGAGGGCAAGCCGGTGGGCGCGCAGGACATCATGGTGCATCCCAACGGGAAGGTGCTGTACTGTACCCTGTGCGGGCTGAACTTAATCGTGGTGTGCCGCCTGGATGAGGACGGCCGCCCCACCCCCTGCCAGCTGGTGCAGAGCCGGGGCAACCTGCCCCGGGGTATCGCCCTGTCCCCGGACGGACGGTTCCTGCTGTCCGGCAACATGGTATCCGGCAACATCACGGTTTTCTCCGCAGATGAGGAGGGCCTGCTGACAGACACCGGCAGGACGGTTCCCGCCGTCTCCCCCTCGGCGCTGCGGTTCTACACCCCCGGCGTTCCGGAGGAGGGCTGACCATGGGAAACGATGCCCCTATCCTCTGCGGCGCGGCCCGGCGCTGCATCACACCGCCCGCGGAGTGGCTGCCCCAGCTGCGGGGCCTCCAGGACGTGACCTTTACCGAGGTGCTGGACGACCTGTATGTGCGGGTGCTGGCCCTCCGGGCCGGGGCGGACACGGTGCTGATTATTTGCTTTGACTGCGACAAAGTGCCCTGCCCCCAGGCGTACCTGGATGCCATTACGGCGGAGACCGGCATCCCGGCACACCATATCTCCCTCCTGGCCATTCACAACCACACCGCCCCCATCGGCGGCTGGCGGCCCAACGAGGGGCCAAACTTCATCCTGCGCAAGCCCGCCCAGGTGCAGGAGGCCACCCATCGCTACGAGGCGTTCCTCCAGGAGCGGCTGCTGGAGGCGGTGAGAGAGGCGCTGGAGGCGCTGCGCCCCGCCCGGCTGGGCTGGGGGAACGGTGAGAGCTATATCAATGTCAGCCGGGTGCAGGACTACTATGTCACCCAGCCGGACGGCTCCATCGCCGTCCAGTGTGGGCTGGGGCGGGACTTCTCCGCCCCCGTAGACCGGAGGCTCTTCGTGCTGAAGACGGAAGGGCTGGACGGCACTCCCATCGCTTTCCTGACGAACTACGCGGTGCATAACTGCGTGCTGATTCGGAACCGGTGCGGCAAAGACGGCGGCACGCTGCTCAGCAGCGACCTGGGGGGCAACGTCAGCCAGATGCTGGAGCGGGCCTATCCCGGCGCGGTGGCCCTGTGGACCAGCGGCGCGGCGGGGGACGTGAACCCCATCCTGTCCAATGAAATTTTCTACCCCGACCCGGATACTGGGGCACAGACCCCGTACATCCTCCCCGCCGGGGAGTCTGCGCCGGTGATGATGCTGCACACCCTGGCCGCCCAGCACTACGCCGACACCCTCCGGGTGATTCGGGGCATTTCCTGCGACCTGGAGCGGGGCAGTGTCCGGGGCGGCGTGGCCTGGGCGGAGACCCCCGGCAAGGACGGCAACCCCTACCAGGTGCGCGTCCATCTGACGGGCATCGGCCCCCTGTGGATGGCCGGGGTCAGCGGCGAGCTGTACACCTCCCTGGGGCGGGCAGTATTGGAGCAGCTGCCCCAGGGCGCCATCGTCCAGAACCACGACGGCAACCTGCTGGCAGAGAGCGGCTATATCTATGACGACGCCATTCTCGCCCGGGACGCGGCGGGGGTGCTGCCCGGCCGCCACGAATCCCAGCAACAGCCCGGCTACATCCGTGAGACGTTGCAGAGCGCCGTAGGGACGCTCTACGCCAGACTGTCCGGCGGCGCGGACTGAACCCACAGCGGAACCATCGAAGCCCGGCATTGGCACGGTTTCCCGTGCCGATGCCGGGTTTTTTGTTCTTACAGCTTGCTTTTTAGCAGGCCCAGCACGTTGGCGATTTCCTCCACCGGTTCCGGGGCCTCGCTGTTCAGCCAGTCATAGAGGACGGAAAAGGTGCCCTGAAAGACGAACTGGCGGATATACTTCGCTTCCGTCGCAGAATAGCTGCCTTCATCCACCCGATTCTGAAAAAGGATGCCGATGCTGGGAAGGGCAAACAGATGCGCGGCAAATTCCTGCATGGGGACAGACCGGACCAGAAGGCAGAACAGCTCCCGCTGGTCGTACAAATGCTGCAAAATCAGGGGCACGGAATTGGAGCTCTGGGCAATGACCTGCTTTAGCTCCCCGTCCAGCTGGCCCAGGAAGTCCGTCTCGATTTCGTTCAGCAGGTCCTCCTGGCTGCCGTAATATTTATAGAAGGTGGTGCGGTTGATTTGCGACACCTTGCAGAGCTCATAAACGGTGATTTGGCTCAGGGGCTTTTCCCGCAGCAGCTTGAGCAGACCCGTCTTGAGCATGGTCTTGCTGATTCGTATCCTCTGATTTTCCATCCCTTTGATTCACCCCGGCGAAGTTGTGAAGGCAGGCGGCGTGCGCGCCGCCGATGCGGAACAAGTACCTGCAACGGGACGCAATGCCAACAACCTGTTGATTTTAGCTATTTCTGTCATTATACAGAGGACCGGGGGATTTGTCAACGGTTTCCGTAGCCGCAGAACGGTTTTTCCCCTTGCCACTGTGCGACAGATGATGTATAATGATGGTTAGCATGGGAAACGGGCCGCGCCGCCTGTTTCTTTCTATACGGAATTAACTGGGAGGGGATCGTCCATGAGGAAGCAGCCGGAGGTCACGGATGCGACGAGGGAAGCATTTGTCAATGCGTTTTTTCAACTGGCGGCACAGAAAGCCATCAACCGGATCGCGATCCGGGAAATCACCACCCTGGCCGGATACAACCGCACCACCTTTTACCGTTACTTTGGGGATGTCTACGCTCTGGTGGAATACGCGGAGGACGAATTCCTGCAAGGGGTACGGGAAGCGGTGGAGGCGCGCAGCGCGGAGGGCCCCCATCGGTGAAGATAATTTCTTTGAGGTCATCATCAGCTGTTTCCACAACAGCAAGGACCGCGTTGTTATCCTGATGTCAGAGCAGAACCGCGCGCACTTCCTGCGGAAAATCGAGGAAAACGTCACCGGTTTTTTATACGGGGCGCACAACAACACGCCCAAGCGGCGAATCATTATGGACATTTATTTTTACGGCATCTTCCACGCCATATTGACCAATCTGCAAAGCAAGGACGCCCTCTCTGATGCGGACCTGCTGGACCTCATTCAAACCCTGTTCCGCAGCTGGTACCTGCCGGAGATGACGCAGGGCGCCTGACGCCTGTGCGCGGGCCGATTCCGCTTATGCGCATCGATTCAGAGGGTCCCTAAAACAAACGGGCGCGGCCTTTTCCGGGAAAGGCCGCGCCCGCTTTTTCTCATTGTTCCCCGTCTGCCGGGCGTTCCGCCTCAGGCCGATACTCCACATATTGGTAAGTGCTGTTTCGGCTCCGTGCTACCATGCAGGCAAAGACTTCATCCCGCAGCTGCCGCTTCTGCTCCTGCCGGGGCAGCCCTTCGTCCGGGTAAAAGGGGCCGTCCAGGTAGACCGTGAGCCTCGGCTTGTCTGAGAAACGCCGGGCCTGATAGGTGGTGGTCATGGAAAAGGCGGGGACGTGGTTTTTCACGGCGTAGTCAAATGAAGTCTCCGGATAAGGGCGTATTTGGGTGCAGTAGGGCCAGACGTGCCCCTCCGGATACACGACGACGCAGCACTTCTCCCGCAATCGCTGCTGCACGGCCCGGAGGAACCGGGGCAGCTTTGACGGGCTGCCCGGTATGGGGAGCGCCCCCATCCATGGCAGCAGGGGGCCGAGCACCGGGATGCCCAGGTTGGCGGGGCTTGCGACCATGTAGCACCGCTTGGGGGCGCACACCAGCACCGGAATGAACACGTCCCCGACGGGTTGGGTGTGGTTCCCGTAGACGACGGCCCCGCTGCCGCGGTATTCCCTCCAGTCCACGTTCCGCACAATGCTCAGATGGAGGCAGAGCTTCCCATATACCGCCGCGAACAGGTAGGCGACGGCGCACAGCACCACCCGAACCAGCCTGGCCCCCTTGCCGTCCCGTATCCAGATGTAGTCCTCCGGCAGGGCGAAGGACTGATCGGCACTCTCCACAAAATCGTCCTGGAAGGTTTTGTAATAACGGATTCGTTTCCTGTCAGCCATGCGGCACATCTCCATTCTACAGTTGGCGGCCCACCATCCAGCGCAGCCGCATTTGTTCAGAGGCCCCCGGCTATCTGAGGAACGATGATTTGGCGTGTAACAGCAAATCAAAAGCCCCGCGCTGGCGCCCGTTTTCCGGAGCTTCAGGACTTCTCCGGAGCGTCCCAGTAAATTTTCCGCTGCTTCTCGTCCAGCCCCTCGATGAAGCTCTGCTTGCAGTCCAGAAAGTCCTGGAGGTCCATCAGGACGTGATAGAGGATGGCCCGGGTCTCAAACTCCTCCCGGCTCTGGGGCAGCGGCTCCTCCTTCATCTCCAGGAAGATCTGGTCCAGCCGCTCCATCTGTTTGCTGGGCAGGTTATGCTCCTGGGCGTAGGCTGCCGTGTAGAGGATGAACTCCCGCACCGTCTCCGCCTGGTTGGGGATGCTCCGCACCTGCCGCAGCTCGGCGTGGAGGTTGCGGAGGATGGTGCACTGCTTGATGCGCATAGCGAAGTAGTCGATATAGTATTGGGGGTGGGACTGGAAGGTGTTGTCCTGATAGCGGTAGGCTTCGCTCAGGTAGAAGTGGAGGGTCTTGTCCAGCTTCGTCAGCTCGTCCCATACGTCATGGCGATGCTCCGCCGGGGTCAGGTAGGCTGCCAGGTCCCGCAGCACCAGCTGCATTCCGTCGTCCGTCTCCGCGATGCCCTCTACCAGCCGGCTGTGGAAGTGCTTCGTCCCGTTGTACAGGTTCAGCACGATGGCGCAGACGATGCCGATGAAAATCAGCAGGAACTCGTTCAGGATAAACGCCGGGCTGTAGTCCCCGCTGGTCAGCAGGTGCATACCGATGATGGCGTTGACGGAGATGGTGGACTTCCACCCCAGCAGATGGCAGAGGAACACCATGAAGAACAGAAAGACCCCATAGGTGATCCAGATATTCCACTCCCCGCCGGAAATCAGGGAGACCACCCACGCCAGCGCCACCGAGACGAAGAAGGCCAGGATACGGTTGACGGACAGCTTGATGGTCTCCCATTTGGTGGTGACCGCCGTCAGCAGGGCCACCGTGCCGGCGGAGGTGACGTTGTCCAGCTGCAAAACCTCGGCAACCAGGATGGCGACAGCGCTGCCGATGGCGATTTTTGCCGCACCGGCCAGGTAGCGGGTAAGCTGAAGTTTCTTGTTCATGAGGGGCTCCTTTCATCGTGGGAATGGGGTGGGCGGCGGATTTTTCCAGCATGACAGCGCCGTTTTTGCACAAAGTAAGGGTACAAAATCCGCCGCCAGGCGGCGGGACGCTAGAGTGGGAGGAAGTTCCTATGAAACGAAGAAGATGGGGTGTTCTGTTTTACCTGTGGGCGCTGTGGTGCGCCCTGGGGGCGGCTGCCCCCTGCGCCTGTGCGGTAGGGACGGAGGGCGTCGCCTCCGGCCCGGAGGTGCAGGCGAAGGCCGCCCTGCTGATGGAGCGGGAGACGGGCACGGTGCTCTATGCCCTCTGCGAGACGGAGGAGCTGGAGCCTGCCTCCGTCAC
Organism: Clostridiales bacterium; assembly: GCA_020860385.1. Classification (GTDB taxonomy): domain Bacteria; phylum Bacillota; class Clostridia; order Oscillospirales; family Oscillospiraceae; genus Onthomonas. Next base: position 1,048 of record JAJBUK010000048.1, on the reverse strand, counting down.
CAAGGTGATGACCATGCTGCTGACGGCCGAGGCCATTGACGAGGGCCGCATCCATCTGGAGGACACCGTCACCGTCAGCGCCTACGCCGCCTCCATGGGCGGCAGCCAGGTCTACCTGGAGGAAGGGGAGCAGATGACGGTGGACGACCTCTTAAAAGCGGTGACCGTGGCCTCCGGCAACGATGCGGCGGTGGCCCTGGCGGAGTACGTTTCCGGCAGCGAGGCCGCCTTTGTGGACGCCATGAACCGCCGGGCCGGGAAGCTGGGCATGACCCATACCCACTTTGCCAACTGCAACGGTCTCCCCGCCGACGGCCACTACAGCTGCGCCTATGACATCGCCCTGATGAGCCGGGCGCTGCTGGGGCATGATTTGATTCGGAATTACACCTCCATTTGGATGGACAGTCTGCGGGACGGGGCCTTCGGCCTGGCCAATACCAACAAGCTGCTGCGCACCTACCCCGGGGCCACCGGGCTGAAAACCGGCTCCACCGACGCGGCGGGTTATTGCATTTCCGCCTCCGCCCTGCAGGGGGATATGGAGCTGATTGCGGTGGTGCTGGGCAGCGACACCAGCGCAAACCGCTTTGACACCGCCACGAATCTGCTGAACTACGGCTTCGCCGGGTGGACGCTGGCGGACGCCGCCCCCCAGGAGCCCATCCCCGCCGTGCCGGTGAAGCTGGGCAAGGCGGACACGGTGGCAGTTTGCCCCGACGGCTCCCTCCGTATCCTGGTGGAAAAAGGGCAGGAGACCGCCGTCACCACCGGCTATACGCTGGAGGAATCGGTCACCGCCCCGGTGGAGCCGGGGGAGACTCTGGGGCAACTCACCGTCTATGTGGACGGGGAGGCGGTGGCCCAGTTGCCCCTGCTGGCCTGCGATGGGGTGGAGCGCAAGGGCTTTGGGGACATCTTCGGCGACCTGTGGCGGAAGATGGCCATGCAATCGTAACAGAAAACAGAGTGGGGCGATTCCTACTGGAATCGCCCCATCCGTTGTTTTTTAGTTTCAAATTCCGGGGCGGGCCGCATGGGGTGGGGC
>JAJBUK010000072.1 GCA_020860385.1 Clostridiales bacterium | reverse complement strand
AAGGGGAGGTGCCTCCGAAGGAGGCGGAGGGGTTTGCAGCCGCCCCTACAAAAAAAGGTAAAGATTTAGACTTCACGTTCTACTACTGGGCGAAGGAGCGGCGGCATTCCGCTGTTCACCCCCTACACATAAAAAAGGAGAGAATCACGATGCACGCAATCGTCACTGTAGTTGGAAAAGACCGGGTCGGCATCATCGCCGACGTCTGCGGCCTGCTGGCCGCCCAGCAGGTCAACGTGCTGGACATCAGCCAGACCGTCATGCAGGATTACTTCACCATGATTATGACGGTGGACGTGGCGGCCGCCGCGCTGCCCTTTGCGGAGCTGGTGAAGTTGCTGGAGGAGGAAGGGGCGGCCAAGGGGCTGACCATCCGCGCCCAGCGGGAGGACATCTTCGACGCCATGCACCGCATCTGAGGGGGAGCACCATGCTGAGCAGAAACGAGATTTTACAGACCATTGACATGATTGACCAGCAGCACCTGGACATCCGCACCATCACCATGGGCATCTCCCTCCTGAGCTGCTGCGACCCCGACCCGGCGGCGGCCTGCCAGAAGATTTACGACAAAATCTGCCGCCAGGCGGAGCATCTGGTGGAGACGGGCGAACAAATTGAGCGGGAGTTCGGCATCCCCATCGTAAATAAGCGCATCTCCGTCACCCCCATGGCCCTGGTGGCCGCGGCCAGCCAGACCAACGACTATGTGCCCTTCGCCAAAGCCCTGGACCGGGCGGCCAAGACCTGCGGGGTGAACTTCATCGGCGGCTACTCCGCCCTGGTGCAGAAGGGCATGACGGAGGCGGACCGGAAGCTGATCGCCGCCATCCCTGAGGCCCTGGCGGAGACGGAGCTGGTCTGCTCCTCCGTCAACGTGGGCTCCACCCGGGCGGGCATCAACATGGACGCCGTCCGCCTGATGGGGGAGACGGTGAAGGAGACCGCCCGCCTGACGGCGGACCGGGACGGCTTCGGCTGCGCCAAGCTGGTGGTGTTCTGCAACGCCGTGGAGGATAACCCCTTCATGGCGGGGGCCTTCCACGGCGTTGGGGAGGCGGAGGCGGTCATCAACGTGGGGGTCTCCGGCCCCGGCGTGGTGTACCACGCCCTCCAGTCCGTCAAGGGCCGCCCCTTTGACGAGGTGGCGGAGACGGTGAAAAAGACCGCCTTCCGCATCACCCGCATGGGCCAGCTGGTGGCCCGGGAGGCCAGTATGCGGCTGAACGTCCCCTTCGGCATTGTGGACTTGTCCCTGGCCCCCACCCCGGCGGTGGGCGATTCCGTGGCCCGCATCCTGGAGGAGATGGGGCTGGAGACCTGCGGCACCCACGGCACCACGGCGGCCCTGGCCCTGCTGAACGACGCGGTGAAAAAGGGCGGCGTCATGGCGTCCAGCAGCGTAGGCGGCCTGTCCGGGGCCTTTATCCCCGTGTCGGAGGACGAGGGCATGATTGCCGCGGCGGAGGCCGGTACCCTGACTATGGATAAGCTGGAGGCCATGACCTGCGTCTGCTCCGTGGGGCTGGACATGATCGCCATTCCTGGCGGCACCCCGGCGGACACCATCTCCGCCATCATCGCCGACGAGGCGGCCATCGGCATGGTGAACAACAAGACCACCGCCGTCCGCATCATCCCCGCCCCCGGCAAACAGGTGGGGGACACGGTGGAGATGGGCGGCCTGCTGGGGACGGCTCCGGTCATGCCCGTCCACCAGGAGAGCGCGGCGGACTTCATCGCCCGGGGCGGGCGTATCCCGGCCCCCCTGCACAGTCTGAAAAACTGAACAAAAACGCAACAAACCCTGCGTCAGGCGGCTTGCCTGGCGCAGGGCGTATTTCATGGCGGGCAAGGCCCGCTTTGGCTGACCGCCCGCCGGTTTGGCGGGGTGCGACTGCTTTGATAAACTGGAATAAGCCGTTCATGCTCCTTCAAAATTCAATGTATAAGCGCCAATCGAAAGAATGAACGTCGGCGTTTTGGAACCATCTTGGTAGGTCGTCCATGCGCAGACGGCTGTTCCGGCATCTTCACCGATTGCAATACTGTAGGTGATTGATTCAGGCTCAGAGGATTCCTCTTCGTATGTTCCGCTGTAACTCTGATGGTCCGTTTGGTTTGTAAGCGTCAGTTCCTTGCTGTTTGTGGTGCAGGATACCTCAATTTCCGCTGCATCCGGAAATAAATCTGTATAATCATCTGAACAGGCTACCACATTGCCGCTCTCGTTCTCCTGTATCGTCGTGACCTTCCACTGGTAATCCTCAATGGAGACGCTGGCAGAGTTTCCGCAGCCGCTCAAACAAAATGCCGTTATTGCGAATAGTGTGGCTGTTAAAGCTAAAACCTTCCTTTTCATGGTTTGTATCCTCCTACACATTCCGAGGTTGTTTTTCTGCTGATGTATATGATAGCATATCCACACTGGTTTGCCAAGGGGACAACCGTTTTTGTTCACAAAATGTTAATCCTGTAGCAGTTTGCCTGGCGCAGGGGTTCGTTCAATGGCGGAACGTGACTGCTTCGGTTGCCCGCTCGCCGGTTTGGCGGGGTGCGACTGCTTTGATAAACTGAAATTTGTACTACACAATATCATAGCCTGCATTACTTAATACAGACAGGGCTTTTTCATAATTCTCTTTCTTGACTAGAATATAATC
>JAJBUK010000028.1 GCA_020860385.1 Clostridiales bacterium | reverse complement strand
GAACACAGAAGTTAAGCTCACCTTCGCCGACGATACTTGCCTGGAGACGGGCCGGAAAAATAGGTGGTGCCTACATAAACCCCCGCTCAGCAGACGCTGAGCGGGGGTTTTGCTATGTCTGGCAACAGCGCGGCTTACAGCATTCCGGCGCGGCGCATGGAGAAGTGCTGCGTTTTGTTAAAGCCGACATAGTCCAGCAGACGAACATCCATAGCGGTCAGCAGCCGGATGATTTGCTTCAAGGATATTTGATCATCCAAAATGGGAACGGCGGAACCGTTGGCGTTGTATCCGGCCAGAATGGCATAGGTCGTTTTACCGCGCTGTATCGCATTGACGATAGTCGGAAACAGGCTTTCATCCCAGGAGAAGCCCGTTTTGGAAAGCAGCAGGCACCGCTGGACATAGTAGTGCGCGTCCAGCAGCACCAAATAACACTCGTTTCCAGAGGCGTTTTCCATAAGATTGGAGAGATAGCCCAAAGCCTGCTTGTGGCTACGGAGTTGCACCTGTGTGCGGCTGGGCTTCTGCCAGTAATATTGTTCCAATGCCGGCAGGAGGGCAATCAAATCGGCTGTGCTGGAACCGACGCCCTGCACCTCCTGTAAAGTCTTGCTGCGGGCGTGCAGCACCTCGGACAGCGTCCCGAACCGGTACAGAAGCATATGGGCCAGCGGGTTGGTATCACGGCGGGGAATGCTGAAAAACAGCAGCATCTCCAGCAGCTGATGATCGGTGAAGCCGACCGCACCGGTTTGCTCAAACCGTTCCCACATACGGCTGCGGTGATTTACATGGAGGTTGCTGGGAAGCTTTTTCTTAGGCTGCATGAGATGCCCTCCCTTTGGCGCAGTATTTGGGCGCTTGCGCTATGACAATCATAGCAGTTTTCCGTAAAATTGTAAAGACTTCGGGAACTGTAATCATTTTCCCCCTGCCTGATGAGGACGGGGACAGGGTGAAGGCATCAGACATTAAATAACGGGAATCCGACAGGCTGCCACAGAAATCGTGGCGGCCTGTCGGATTTGTGCGTTCGGCGCAAGTCAAGAAACGTCCGCTATGCCTCCGGCGGCATGGCACCCATTTAATGCACCGCCAGCCAGTCGTCTACTACGTTTTTCAGGCAGGAGGGAGTCACCAGCCCGGAAATCAACTGCTCCATCAGTTCGTCAATGACCCTGGTGCTGGTAGTGATGTTGGGGACGGCGGTAATCTCCTTGCCTGCCGTTCCCCGGCGGACGATTTGCACGCCGTAGCTCTCGCAAAATTCGTCCTCAGCGCCCTGCTCCACGTTGTCCACCAGGACAGAGTAGAGGAGCATTTCCGGGCGGCCGTCGACCGCGGTCAGGGTGCGCTCCGCAGCGAATAGTTCTTTCATCGTAAAACCTCCGATTCAGTGTGGGATAGTACCCATTATAAGATAGCTCGTCCGATTTCAAAGGGGAATTCTGTCGTGCCAGTTCTGGCTCCTTTTGGCGGGGGCGTGGGAATCCGGCGGCAATTCGACGCAAGCAGGGGAGGAAAGGGATGCAGCCTCGGGATGACAACTTTTTTTGTCAAAATTTGCATATGAGGGTTGACAAGGAAAGTTGTCAGTGCTATACTGAGGATGACAATAAAAGTTGTCAAAAATGCTGCGCAGCGCGCGATGCGCGGAAAGGAGACGAGATGTTTGCCCCTTTATAATCAACTGAAAGCCTACCGCAGCAGGCTGGGGGTCAACCAGCAGGAGCTGGGGCGGCTGGCGGGAGTCTCCCGCCAAACCATCAGCCTGATTGAACGGGGGGACTATTCCCCCTCTGTAACGCTGGCGCTGAAGCTGGCAAAAGTGTGTGACTGTACTGTAGAAGATATTTTTTCCTATGAGGAGGATCACGATGAAGAATAAGGATAAGGTTCAGCAGGAGAATCGGAAGGCGCTGCCCAAGTTCCTGCTCATTCTGGTGTGCAGCTTTGTGGCCGGAATGCTTATCGCAGGGATTATGATTGCAACTTGGGAGACCGGCACGGATTACACTCTCCAGGACGTCCTCTATGAGGCGCTGGGGATGGCCAGTCCCTGGCTGACATGGGCTGTGACAGTGGTTTGTATGCCGATTGCGCTGCACTACTATTTCAGGGGAAAGCGCCGCTGGCAAGACTGGGACGGGGAAACGGATGATGTCCTGGACCGTGCGGAGCATGAGCTGTCCATAGGGCTGGTCGTCAACAGCGTCTGCATGGTTTTGACTATGCTGTTCTATGGTTTGGCGACTATGCTGTTGTACAGCTGGGTGGGCTATATTGTAGCCCAGGTTGGACTGGTCGTTTCGCTGGTGCTTGTAGTGATATACCAGCAGAAGACGGTGGACCTGTGCAAGCGGATGAACCCGGAGAAGCGGGGCAGCGTCTACGATGTGAATTTTCAGAAGAAGTGGGTCGAGTCCTGTGACGAAGCAGAGCGGACAATCATCTACCGTTCGTCCTACCGGGCCTACCGGAACATGAGCATCACGCTGCCTGTGTTGTGGTGTGTGGCGGTGGTGGCCGGGCTATGGTTTGATGGCGTCGGGCCGCTGGCAGTGGTGCTGGTGTCCATCGCCTGGCTGGTACAGACGCTGAGCTACGGCCTGGAGTCCCTGCGGCTGGAAGCGCCGAAGAAGCAAACGAAGTGATAAGGAGGAGAATCAACATGGCAAAGAAGGAAAAACGGTTTGAACGGGTCTATAAGGAAGGCAGCGACCTGACCACCGGTGTGGATATCCTGGTGGACAAGACTACCCGCATCCAGTACCTCATGGTGAGCAGCGGCTACGCTATGGGGGTGACGCCCCTGCTGGACAGCGAGGGCAAGCCCCTCCTGTGGAAGCCGGAGCCGCAGGAGCCTGCCTGGAACGATTAACGGCTGCGCTGCGGAGCAGCGGGTTTGAGAAAAAAGTTGCGGACGCCTGAACGGTTGTGTCAGGCGTCCGCTTTTATCATGGCTACAGGTTTAACTCTTAACTTCCTTGCGGCAAAGCGTCCAGCAGCAGCGCACACATTTCATAAATTCTTCAAATCTTGTTCGTTGTTTCTGACTGGATAGTGTGATACACTAATCAATATAGGTAATCGCGCCGCCTCAGTGCATTGGCGCGGCAATATCGAATCAGAAACCTGGGAGATGGAGCTTTTGGCTGAGAGAAAAGAACGCGGAGCGCATCCGGCAAAAAGGGCTTTCCATAAAAAGCAGCTGCCCGCAGAGGCGGAGACAAGTGCTGTCCGGGAAATTCCCGTGGTCTGTGCCGCCCCTGACCAGGGCCTGGACGACGGACAGGTTCGGGAGCGAATGGAGGGCGGCTGCCGGAACGTGGAAATTGATTCCACATCCAAATCACTGGGAGAAATCGTCCGTTCCAACGTCTGCACCTACTTCAACCTGATTTTCTTCGTGCTGGCTATTGCAGTATGCGCCGTCGGCGCATGGACCGAGTTGACCTTCCTTATCGTAGTGATTGCCAACATCTGTATTGGCATCGTGCAGGAATGGCGGAGCAAAAAGAAGCTGGACAGCCTGAGCCTGTTGACGAACCCAAAGGCAAACGTGGTGCGGGACGGGCAGATATGTACCATTTCCGCCTATGATACGGTCCGGGACGATATCGCTGTCTTCCACGCAGGAGACCAAATCTATGCCGACGCTAGGGTGGTGGAGGGGCAGTGTCTGGTGAACGAGTCGCTGCTGACCGGAGAGGCGGATGAAATCAGGAAAGAGCCGGGAGACGAGCTGCTCTCCGGCTCCTATCTGGTTTCCGGAGAGTGCCGTGCGCGGTTGACCGCTGTGAGCAGGGACTCCTATATGTCCAAACTGACCCTCCAGGCGAAGCAGGCGCAGCAGCAGCCCCAGTCAGAGATGATGCGTGCCCTGAATCGCCTGGTTCTGGCCATCGGCATCGTCATTATCCCCCTGGGCATTGCCATGGCCTATAAGGAGATCGCGGTACTGAACAACACGATTCAGGATGGCGTGGTATCCACCGTTGCCAGCCTTGTCGGCATGATTCCGGAGGGGCTGTATCTGCTGACCTCTTTGGCGCTGATGGCCGGTGTGCTGCGCCTGGCGCAGCGGAATACGCTGGTCCACGAGATGGGCTGCATCGAGACCCTGGCCCGGGTGGATACCCTCTGTGTGGACAAAACAGGCACCATCACCGAACCAAAGATGGTGGTAGAAGATTTAGTGGCGGTGAGCGCTTCTCCCCTGAGCCTGGACGAATTGCGGAGCATTCTGGCGGACTACGTCTTTGCCATGCAGAACGACAACGAGACCATGGCGGCACTGAAACGCTACTTCGACGGCCAGCACTCTCGCCGGGTGGTCACCCAGGCGTTGCCCTTCACCTCCGCCCGGAAGTATGGCGGCGTGACCTTCGCCGGGGAGGGCGCCTACCTCCTGGGCGCACCAGAAAACCTGCTGGGCGGCCAGTATCAGCGGTACAGTGAGGAAATCGAGAAGTACTCCCGCCTGGGCTGCCGGGTGCTGCTGCTGGCCCGCTGCGATGGAGATTTGGAGGGGGATACCTTGGCATCGCCTGTTGAGGCGCTGGCGCTGGTGCTGCTGACCAACAAGATTCGGGACAACGCGCCGGAGACCTTCCGCTATTTCCGGGATCAGGGGGTAGCGGTCAAGGTGATTTCCGGCGACAGCCCTGTTACCGTCTCCGAGGTGGCCCTCCGGGCGGACATCCCCAACGCCGACCAGTATGTGGACGCCCGCACCCTGCGCACCGATGAGGATTTGGCCCAGGCGGCGGAGCGTTACACCGTCTTTGGCCGGGTGACCCCAGAGCAGAAGCGGAAACTGGTGCGGGCCATGCATCAGGCGGGTCATACTGTCGCTATGACCGGCGATGGCGTCAACGACGTGTTGGCGCTGAAGGAGGCGGACTGCTCGGTAGCTATGGCCTCCGGCAGTCAGGCTGCCTGCCAGGTCAGCCATATCGTCCTGTTGGACTCCGACTTCTCCGCTATGCCCTCCGTAGTGGCGGAGGGGCGGCGCGTCATCAACAATATCGAGCGCTCCGCCAGTCTGTACCTGGTGAAAAACATCTTTTCCCTGTGCCTGGCGGCCATCTCGCTGATTTTTACCTTCACTTATCCCTTCTCAGCCTCCCAGATGAGCCTGGTCAGCGCTATCACCATCGGCTTGCCCTCCTTTGTCATGGCGCTGGAGCCGAACAAAAAACGCATCCAGGGCCGGTTTATGCAAAACGTCATCTACCGGGCGCTGCCCTCCGCCATCAGCGACCTGGTGCTGAGCATCGGCGTGGTGCTGTTTTATATCGTTTTTGACCTGACTGACGATGAGCTGAGCACCATCTGCACGCTGGTGGTGGCTGTGGTGGGCCTGCTGATGATACACCGAACGTGCAAGCCCTATAATACGCTGCGGCGGCTGCTGATGGTGGCCTGCGTGGTGGCCTTTGCCTTCTGTATCCTCTTCCTGCAGCCCATTTTCTCCCTGGATTTGTCTGCACTGAGCCAAGGGGCTTGGCTGGTGCTGGTGGTGTTCGTGCTGCTGGCCTTCGAAGTGTCCCTCTCCGCCAATGTCATGGTGGACGGCATCCGCAGCGTGGTGCTATGGATTTCCGATAAGGCCAAAAAGCTGGTACAGGCGATCCTGCATCCGGAAGACCCGGAGGACCCGCAGGACGCGTAATAGGTGGGGCCGTATCGGCAGATGCTGCCTGGGGCGAGGCGATGGTTCCGGGCATCAGGCGATTTTCAGCACCGGCATAGACGTTCCATTGGGTTCGCCCCGGCGTTTCGCTGGCGAAACTGTAAGAATATCCAATTTCAACGAGAATAAATGCAAAAATGCGAATTAACCTTGCATTCCCACGAAAGGAGCTGTATAATAAACGGGTCAACAGGGCGCGCTCCCCCATTGGCGTTCCACTTTGAAGGGGTGCGCACCTCGATGATTCTGCCGCTGCTTCCGCCCTGTCCGGCGCGAAAGGTCAGGCGGCGGGGAAATTCTAATCAGGAGTGAATGAAATGAAAAAACTGATTGCTATGCTTCTGGCGCTGGCCATGTGTTTGGCCCTGGTCGCCTGCGGTTCCGGCGACACCTCCGGGAGCGACGACTCTACCGGCGACGCTTCCGCATCAAGCGCGGCTGCCTCCACTGAGGAAGCATCCAACGCCGAGGCGGAGTCCAACGCTGAAACGGAAAGCGATGCAGAGGAGACGGAGGGCGATGGCGAGTCCGCCACCCTCACCACCGTTACCGATGGCGTGCTCACCATGAGCACCAACGCCGCGTTTCCTCCCTATGAGATGACCACTGATGACGGCGGCTTCGAGGGTATCGATGTAGAGATCGCCACCGCCATTGCGGAAAAGCTGGGGCTGGAGCTCCAAATCGACGATATGGACTTTGACTCCGCGCTGCTGGCTGTGCAGCAGGGCAAGAGCGACATCGTCATGGCCGGCGTCTCCGTTACCGATGATCGCCTGCTGGTGATGGACTTCTCTGACTCCTACGCCACCGGCGTACAGGTCGTCATTGTCCCCGAGGGCTCTGAAGTGACCGTTGACACGCTGGGCGATTACGTCATCGGTACGCAGCGGGCCACTACCGGCAACATCTATTGCACTGACGACTACGGCGAGGACCATGTGGTCGCCTATGACAATGGCATCACCGCCGTCCAGGCGCTGATGAACGGCCAGGTGGACTGCGTGGTCATTGACAGCGCCCCCGCCCAGGAGTTTGTGGCCGCCAATGCGGGGCTGACGATTCTGGACACTGAGTATGTCAGCGAGGAGTACGCCATTGGCATGGCCAAAGGCAATACCGCTCTCCTTGAGGCAGTCAACGAAGCCCTGGCTGAGCTGACCGAGGATGGCACCATCCAGTCCATTGTGGATAAGTACATCTCTGCCGAGTAATATTGCATCTGTCGCACAAAGAGGGCGAGATTGCTCGCCCTCTTTGTGCTATCCTTATAGAAACGAAAGGGGGCCGTTTTCTTGGAATACTATACCCAATGGAAGGCGATGATTTCCAGCGGTGAAGAGGTCGCTTTCTGGCAGGATTTTTATGTCAAATTCTATCAGGCCTTTATTGAGGCCGACCGCTGGAAGCAATACCTGGGCGGCGTAGGTACTACGCTGGTGGTCACAGCCATGGCGCTGGTCATCGGTATTATTCTGGGTGTTTTGGTAGCTATGCTGCGCACTGCCCACGACCAGCAGCTGCCCGGCCACCGCAACCCCCTGCTGGGCGTGCTCAATGCTGTCTGCACGGTTTACACCACCGTCATTCGCGGCACACCAATGATGGTTCAGCTGCTGATTATGGGCATGGTCATCTTCGCCAGCAGCCGCAATTTTACCGCCGTAGGCGCGCTGACGCTGGGTATCAACTCCGGCGCCTATGTGTCTGAAATCATCCGGGGCGGACTCATGTCTCTGGACCCCGGCCAGGCAGAGGCAGGGCGCTCTCTGGGCCTGGGCTACCTCGACACCATGCGCTATATCGTCATTCCGCAGGCGTTTAAAGCAGTGCTCCCCGCCCTGAGCAACGAGTTTATCATCCTGCTCAAGGACACCTCGCTGATCACCTATATTGGCGGCAAGGAGCTGCTCTATGCCGCCCAGGGGATTTACAGCCGGACCTATGAGGCTATGTTCCCGCTGATTGGCACCGCTCTGATTTATCTGGCCCTGGTCATGGTGCTCACCTGGCTTCAGGGGAAACTGGAAAGGAGGCTGCGCGAAAGTGATCGTCGTTAAGGATTTACATAAGAGCTTTGGCAACAATGAGGTGCTTAACGGCATTACGGAGCACATTCAGGTGGGGGAGAAGGTCGTCATCATTGGCCCCTCCGGTTCCGGCAAGTCTACCTTTCTGCGCTGCCTCAACCTGTTAGAGATGCCCACCAGCGGCGAGATCTTTTTTGACGGGGTCTCCATGACCGACCCGAAAACCAACATCAATCAGATGCGGCAGAAGATGGGCATGGTGTTCCAGCACTTCAACCTGTTTAATAACCTCAGTGTGCTCAAGAACATGACCCTGGCGCCTGTGCGGCTCAAGCGGATGAGCAAGGCAGAGGCAGAGGAGAACGCTATGACCCTGCTGCGCCGGGTCGGCCTGGAGGACAAGGCCAACGCGTACCCCTCCCAGCTCTCCGGCGGCCAGAAGCAGCGAATCGCCATTGTCCGTGCCCTGGCTATGAAGCCCAAGGTCATGCTTTTTGACGAGCCAACTTCCGCGTTGGACCCGGAAATGGTGGGTGAGGTGCTGGAGGTAATGAAGGAGCTGGCCGATGACGGCATGACGATGGTGGTCGTCACCCATGAGATGGGCTTTGCGCGGGAGGTCGCCACCCGGGTCCTCTTTATGGATGGCGGCAGTATCCTGGAGCAGGGCACCCCTGAGCAGATTTTTTCCAACCCGCAGGAGGAGCGGACGCAGATTTTTCTCTCCAAAATCCTGTGATGCGTACTGCATCAAAGCTGCCCGCCGTACATCGGCGGGCAGCTTTTTTCGTTGAAAGAGTCCTGCGGACAGGCTGAATTTCACTTTTCTTTGGCGTACAGCGATGCTGTCAATAGGCGCGCAGGAAGCCCCTCAGTTCAGCCCTTCCGCAAAGGCGCAAATCGTCTCTGCGGCGCGGCCGCTGACCTCCCGCCTCTGGGCCGCTACCATGCGCTGGGCGGCATCCTGTCCGCTGAGCTGCTCCAGCACCGGGCCGAGCCGTTCCAGCTGCTGCCCAACGCACACGCTCATGCCAAGGCCGGAAAAATAAGCTGCGTTTTTCGACTCGCAGCCCGGAATGGGGGAGATGTGGAGGAGGGGCACCCCTATCGCTGCCGCCTCCGTGGAGGACAGTCCGCCGGGCTTGGAAATCACGGCGTCGCTGGCGCGCATATACTCTGCCATGCGGTCTGTGCGCCGCAGCAGCTCCATCTGGGGATGCCTGCCGTACTGTTCCTGCATGGCGTCGTACAGGGGCTCCCGGCTTCCGCAGACCGTGATGAGGGTGGCTTCCGGGTGCCGGGCCAGATAGCCCTGCAAGGCCGATATCATCCGGCGGGAGGGCGTATCGCGTGCAGAGGTATACGGGCAGGAAGCCCTTCGCCAGGTCGCCGCAGAGGGTGAGGAGGCCGCACCAAAACCCACCGTAGAGGAATGCGTTGGCCGTTCCGGGATTTCCGTCCCGGCTCTCTGCGGTGATGTCCTTCCCCTTTAACAGCTGCCCGAAAAGCCGTGCAAACAGGATGCTGCCGGACAGGTAACCCGCCAGTACAAAGAAAATCGTTCCGCTCAGATTCATGCTGCCCACTCCCGGCGGCCCCTGCCGCCATTTGCCATGGGCTATGTGGCTCGTGTGATTCGATTACGCATCATAGCTTCCCCTCCTGTGACGCCGGGACAGGCACCCTGCGTCTGTTGGGATTCATTGTAAGCGGCGAGCGGCCGAAGCGCATTGGGCAGTTTCCTCAGCCTGTGCAAAATTTTGCCACAAGCGACAAAGTGGGGCCTTTTGGGACAAAGAGGGGCATCTGTCCCCGAAGCGGGAAGCGGTTCTTTTTTTGAAAATTCCCCTTGACAGAGGTTGAAAACATGGTAAAATGATACTGTTAAACTGGCAATGACGGAACGAGACGGGGCAGCCCGGCCCAAAGCGAATGGAGGACGGTGAAAGCTCCATGACCCAGGCCCCCTTCAGCCACTTCGCCTGCCGTCCGGGAGGACCGGAACGCCCCATCCCCGTTACAGGATGAACTGAGCGGTGCGCAACGCGCATCATCAGGGTGGTACCGTGGAATTTTCCGCCCCTGAGTGAATCAGGGGCGTTTTTCTTTTGTGCCACAGAAGTTTGATTGTATTTTCATTGGAGGTTTGGGTTTATGAAACCATTTAGCGTCAATGAGCTGCGGGAGATGTACCTGCAATTCTTTGAGAGCAAGGGTCACCTGCGGCTGCCCAGCTTTTCCCTGGTGCCTCAGCACGACAAATCCCTGCTGCTCATCAATGCGGGGATGTCCCCCATGAAGCCCTGGTTCACCGGGGATGAGATCCCGCCCCGCCGCCGGGTCACCACCTGCCAGAAGTGCATCCGCACTGGTGACATTGAGAACATCGGCAAAACCGCCCGCCACGGCACTTATTTTGAAATGCTGGGCAACTTCTCCTTCGGCGATTATTTCAAGAGCGAGGCCATCCACTGGGCCTGGGAGTTCCTGACCTCCCCGGACTGGGTGGGCATCGACCCGGACCGCCTGTACCCCTCCGTCTACCTGGAGGATGACGAGGCGTACCGCATCTGGAACGAGGAGATGGGCATTCCCAAGGAGCGCATCTTCAAGTTCGGCAAAGAGGATAACTTCTGGGAGCATGGCTCCGGCCCCTGCGGCCCCTGCTCGGAGATTTACTATGACCGGGGCGCGAAATACGGCTGTGGCAAGCCGGGCTGCACCGTGGGCTGCGACTGTGACCGCTACATGGAGGTCTGGAACATCGTTTTCTCCCAGTTCGACAACGACGGCCATGACAACTACACCGAGCTGAAGCAGAAGAACATTGATACCGGCATGGGCCTGGAGCGCCTGGCCGTGGTCTGCCAGGGGGTGGACAGCCTGTTCGATACGGACACGGTCATGCACATCACCAATAAGGTCTCCGAAATCACCGGGGCCCACTATGGCGAGAGCGTGGAGAAGGACGTCTCCCTCCGTATCATCACCGACCATATCCGCTCCGCCACCATGATGATTTCCGACGGCGTGCTGCCCAGCAACGAGGGCCGGGGCTATGTCCTCCGCCGCCTGCTGCGCCGGGCCGCCCGCCATGGGCGGCTACTGGGGGTGACGAAGCCCTTCCTGTACGAGGTCTGCGATACGGTCATCGAGGTCAATAAGTGCGAGTATACCGACCTGGTTTCCCGCCGGGATTATATCGTCCGCATCATCAAGATGGAGGAGGAGAGCTTTGGCCGCACCATCGACTCCGGCCTGAAAATCTTCGCCGAGATGCTGGACGCCCACAAGGCGAAGGGGGAGAGCGTGTTCTCCGGGGCGGACGCCTTCAAGCTGTACGACACCTACGGCTTCCCCATCGACCTGACCATTGAAATGTGCGCCGATGAGGGCATGACCGTGGACGAAGCGGCCTTCGCCGCTGAGATGGAGGCCCAGAAGGTGCGGGCCCGTGAGGCCCGGAAGGCCCTGGGCGACCTGGGCTGGGAACGCATTGACCTGGGCGACATCGACAAGAACCCCACCGCTTTCCTGGGCTATACCGACAGCGCCGACACCGCCAGGGTGTTGGCCATCGTGGAGGACGACGAGGTGGCCGGTACTATCCGGGAGGGCCAGGAGGGCATCCTGGTGCTGAACCAGACCCCGTTCTATGCGGAGATGGGCGGCCAGGTGGGCGACCAGGGTGTCATCACCTGCGGAGAAGCCTCCTTCGTGGTGACGGACACCAAAAAGACCAAGGCGGGCAAGTACCTCCACTACGGCAAAATGACCGCCGGGGCCATCAGCGTGGATGATGAGGTGGTGGCCACCATTGACACGGACCGCCGGGCCGCCATCAGCCGCGCCCACTCCGCCACTCACCTGATGCAGGCCGCCCTCCAGCAGGTGCTGGGGGACCATGTGCAGCAGGCTGGCTCCCTGGTGGAGCCGGACTACCTCCGCTTTGACTTCACCCACTTCTCCGCCATCACATCGGAGGAATTGATGCAAATCGAGTCCATCGTCAACGACGCTATCCTGGCGGATATGCCCATCGAGACGAAGGAAATGCCCATCGAGGAAGCCAAAAAGCTGGGGGCCATGGCCCTGTTCTCCGAAAAGTACGGCGACATTGTCCGGGTGGTCAACATGGGCGACGGCTACTCCATCGAGTTCTGCGGCGGCACCCATCTGAGCAACACCGCGAAAATCGGCTCCTTCCACATCATCAGTGAAGGCTCCATCGCCTCCGGCGTCCGCCGCATCGAGGCCACGGTGGGCAAGCGGAACATTGACGCGCTGCTGGAGCAGACGCGGAAGTTCGCCGAGGCAGCCGCCCTGTTCAAGGTCAAGCCTGACGAGCTGAGCCAGCGCATCAGTGCCCAGCTCAGTGAGGCGCGGGAGCTGAAAAAGCAAATCGACCAGTATAAGGACAAGGAAGCGCTGGGCGAAGCCCGGGACTTCCTGGCTTCCGCCAAGGATTTGGGCAGCGTGAAGGTGCTGACCGCCAACCTGGGCGCTGTGGAGGTGGCCAACCTCCGCAAGATGGGCGACTTTCTGCGGGATAAGCAGCCCAACGTGGTGGCCGTACTGACCGCCGTGAATGGGGAAAAGATCTCCTTCCTGTGCGTCTGCGGCAAGGACGCGGTGAAGGCCGGTGTCAAGGCGGGCGATGTGATTAAGGCCGTGACCAAAATCTGCGGCGGCAGCGGCGGCGGCAAGCCGGATTCCGCCATGGGCGGCGGCAAGGACAAGCTGAAAATCGACGACGCCCTGGCCGCTGTGGACGATTTTGTGTCGGAAAAGCTGGGCCTGTAAGCCCGGCAGAAACGAAACGCGATAAAGCATGACAGAAAGGAGCGTAAACAATGGATTGTCTGTTCTGTGCCATTGCCAATGGCGAAATCCCTTCCAACAAGGTGTATGAGGACGACCAGTGCCTGGCCTTCTACGACCTGGACCCCCAGGCTCCGGTACACTTCCTGGTGATTCCCAAGACTCATATCGAGTCTGTGGGCGCTATCACGCCGGAGAACTCCCCGGTGGTGGCCCACTGCTTTGAGGTGATTGCCCAGTGCGCCAAACAGCTGGGGTTCACTGACTTCCGGGTGGTGTCCAACTGCGGTGAGCAGGCGGGGCAGAGCGTGAAGCACCTGCACTTCCACGTCCTGGCTGGACGGGATATGACCTGGCCTCCGGGCTGAGAAACAAGTTACGGCGATATGCCCAGTTCGGGCATATCGCCGTTTTTTTGGTAGATGCGGGGATGGTAGACCGGCAGGGGAGAGCCATCATTGACCATTCTGCGCTTTATACTGGGTGCCCCACTCCCACATGGCGTCCAGGATAGGCTTTAGGCTGTACCCCAGGTCGGTCAGGGTGTACTCCACATGGGGCGGCACCTCGGGGAATACGGTGCGGATGACAAGGCCGCTCTCCTCCATCTGCCGCAGCTGAGCCGTCAGCACCTTCTGGGAGACGTGGCCGATGGATTTTTTCAGTTCCCCGAATCGCTTCGTTCCAGGCATCAGGTCACGGAGAATCAATACCTTCCACTTGTCGCTAATCAGAGTCAAAGTTGTCTCCACTGGGCAGGCGGGCAGCTCCTTGGCTGGCGTTGCCTGGATGTCTTTTTCTGTTTCCATACTACATCCCTCCTATGGTTTCTATTTAGCAACTATAGCATGATATTGCGCTTACTTTATAAATCGTCTGTACAGCCCTATTATAAAGCCAGCAGGAGGGAAATGCAAGACGGTTCAAATTAAATCCAAACTGCAAAACACCTTTGCGCAAATGACTGTTTGGAGATGCGGTGACTTGAGCTTGCCCCTGCCGCTCTGTATCCACTTGTCAGCTCCTATCAACAAATTTTTGACGATTGTTGACTTTAACACAAATAAGAGAACCTGCGTTGCCTGCAAATCATTTCAACAACAACAGTCTGTTGACTTTAATTACCTGCGTCTATTATAATGAAACCACAGAGATTTATCAACTTTTGCTCTGTAGGAGGTTCATTCAATGAAGTTTTGGAGATGAAACTGGTATTACATCGGCGGCGTCCTTTTTGTGCTGCTGGCCTTTGTCATGGGGCTGTGGGGCTGCTACCACCTGGACAGGCTCCGGGTCATCCTGATTTTCAGCTGGATGGGGATGCTGATGCATCAGTTTGAGGAGTATGCGTTTCCGGGAGGATTCCCCCTGATTTCCAACATGGCCGGGCTGGGGGAGACGGAACACCCGGAGCGCTACCCGCTGAACGCAAGGCAGAGCTTCGTCAGCAACGTCATTTTCTGCTACCT
>JAJBUK010000066.1 GCA_020860385.1 Clostridiales bacterium | reverse complement strand
TGCCCATGAACAGAAATGCAACTTTTAAGAACGAGGTCAAGGCCAATATCATCCGCTCCGGCTTTACCATGCAGGAGGTCGTGGAGAAGTTGGCGGATGAGTATGGATGGAGCAGCAGCGTGTCCAACTTCTCCGGCAAGCTGAGCCGGGGTTCCCTTCGCTATCTGGAGGCGGTGGAGCTGGCCGATGCCTTGGGCTATGAGATCGTCTGGAAGAAGAAGGGGCGGTGATGCAGCCGTATGGCGAAAGAAAAGACTCACGGAATTTATTTCAAGGTGTCCGACAAAGAGCGGCAACTCATCGAACAGCGGATGGAGGAAGCAGGTGTCTCCAACATGAGCGCCTTTATCCGCAAGATGTGCCTGAATGGGCTGATCGTCCAGTTGGACATTCCGCAGATACCAGATTGCAGCCGATACCTGAAATCGGCGTCGAACAACCTAAACCAGATCGCCCGGCGGCTCAATTCCGGCGGCGGGTACTATCCCCAGGACTTGCTTGATGTTCGGGAAAGTCTTGACAACTGCACGGAGCTTTTCGGGCAAGTGCTGGAGAGTCTGGCGAAGATCGCATGAGATAAAAAGTAGGCCTGTTCATTTTGGACAGGCCTACTCCTCAAAAATCCTTGATAGGATTTGAGGCTTGATAAATCCAACACAACTATTTCCTCACCCATGAGGTCATTTATGGCGGCGGCTCACCCAGAGCCGCCGCCTTTTTTGGAGGTGAACGATGGCAACGACGTTTTTGAAGCCGCTCCATGCCGGGAAAGGACGCAGCATCGCCCAGGCGTTGGGGCGGTCAACCGACTATGTGAAGAATCCGGACAAGACCGACAATGGTGAGTGGATCAGCGCCTACCAGTGCAACCCATCCATCGTGGATGCGGAGTTCCTGTTCTCCAAACGGCAGTATGAGGCCCAGACAGGCAAGACACACAAGAGTAATGATGTGATTGCCTACCATCTGCGGCAGTCCTTCAAGCCGGGGGAGATCACGCCAGAGAAGGCCAATAAGATCGGCTATGACCTGGCCATGTCGCTGACGAAGGGAAACCACGCTTTCATCGTCTGCACCCATGTGGACAAGCGGCACATCCACTCTCACATCATTTTCAATTCCACCAGCCTGGACTGCACCCGAAAGTTTCGGAACTTCTGGGGTTCCAGCTTTGCCATTCGCAGAATCTCTGACATCCTCTGCCTGGAGAACGGGCTGTCTGTGATTGAAGACCCGAAGCCCAGCCGGGGCAGCTATGGCTCCTGGCTGGGTGAGAACAAGCCTCTGACCAACCGGCAAAAGCTGGAGAAGATGATAGACGTTGCCCTTACTGATTGCAAAAGTTACGAGGACTTTCTGGCAGCGATGCAGGCATCGGGGGCCGAGGTCAAGGTCGGCAAGCACCTGGCGTTCAAAATACCGGAGGGGAAGCGGCTCATCCGGTGCGATTCGCTCTCGGAGGACTACACCGAGGCTGTCATATGGGAACGGCTGGAGGGTAAAAGAAAAGTAAAACAGCATCATAGTCAGCAGGGCTTTTCTGTTGCGGATGAGAATCGGCCACGTTCCCTGATCGACATTCAAGCAAAGCTGACCCAGGCCAACTCACCCGGCTTTGAGCGGTGGGCGAAGACCTACAATCTGAAAGAGATCGCACAGACTGTCCTCTGGATGAAGGAACACGGTATTACCGATGTAGAGAAGCTTGCCGTGGAATGCGACGCCGCAGTCGAGCGCTATCACCAGCTTTCCGACAAGACGAAAGCCAACGAAGCAAGGATGAAGAAAATCGCCGAGCTGCAACGACAGATTGGCACCTATGGCAAGACACGGGAAATCTATCTTCAATATAAGAAGCTCCCACAGAAAAAGCAGGCGGCGTTTTACGAGGCTCATCGGAGTGACATCATGCTGCATGAGGCAGCGAAGCGTTATTTTGATTCCCTGGGGCTGGAGAAGTTGCCCTCCATCAAGGCGTTGAAGCAGGAGTATGCTGTGCTGAGTGCAGAAAATAAAAAGCTGTACCCCGACCAGAAGGCAGCTCGAAGGGAGATGATCGACCTGCTCACGGCAAAGAGCAATGTGGAGCGATTCCTGGAGATCAAGATTGAACAGCCTGACAGGACGGAACAACAGCAAAAAGAAAGCCGGTGATGACTGGCATGACCCATTCCGGGGCCTACGGCGATTGTCGTAGGCCCCGGATTTTTTTCGTTCAGCGTTCAGCGGAGACTGAAAAACTGAACGCACATCAGGAGACGTAGTGTAAAAATTCACGGATGGCTCCCAGCAGCAGACGCCGAAGGCAGCTTGAAACCCCGGCCAGAAAAGGCCGGGGTTCGCAGGGGCTTGGGGGCAGCAGGCCACCAACAAGCGGCGGAGGTATATACCGAGGCATTGCTTGCTACAATATGTTTGACCCGGAACGAGGTGGGGGAGTCAGGAAGGAAGGGGCAGCATTTCTGCTGTCAGCCTCATCGCTCATGCGGTGATGAGGCTGCGCAGTAGTGGTTAGGAAGATGGAAAACCTCCGGCAGGCTGGGCTGTCCGGCGTCACGCCTCAGGGCACTCACAGCCCGACTGTGAGCAGAAAAAGAATATGGTATAGGCTGGAATCTGGCAGGTTCCACCCAGCGTATATTCTCCTGCCAGTTCTGGTAATTCGTCACCGTTCAGTGCAAGCGTTTTGCCGTTCAGCCGAACTGTCTGTGCCCGGAGATGGTCTGCAGACAGCAAATAGCATTCACCTGAAGGAATCTGTAATGTTACTTCTTCGTCGGAAGTATTCAGGAACATCCAACAGATACCTTCCTCTCTATCTTTTCGACTTTGCGCATAAAGATGGATTCCCTGACGCAAATATTCTTTCGTATCGTAGACAATCGTTCCCATGAGTTTGCTGAATAGCAGTGCAGCCCAATACTGGGGCCGAGGCCGAAAAGTTTCATTTTCCAATAGTCCGTAAGCGCTGGATGCCAGCGTGTTGTGGAAAATGACTCCTTTCGCTTCTTGATTGAAGCGTGCCAGTTCATTTAAGTAGCGAAATGCCTCAACGAAAGTGGGTTCCCATGTATTGCCTCCGCAGGATGCCCCTGCGCTCTCTGTTACCCACAAATCAGCGCCGGGCATATATGCATCGCAGACCTTGCGGTAGTAATGAAGATCCTCCATCGTCAGTTCCAGATAGGCATCGTCCAGCGCCATGTCAAAGCTGTGGTGACAACCGAACATTGCCCCGCGTTCGCTGATTCCCGTATAACTATGATAGCTGAAAATTTCCGGCAGGATGGTACAGCCGTCCATCAAATCGTGGGTATCATACGCATTTAATGCGGCTCCGCCGGCCGAGGTGTTCCTCGGGTTGTCTGCGGCACAGGGGCCGACCAGTCTGGTTTCCGGATGGTTTTCTGCAAGCCACTTGGCAAAAATGTCGTGATCCCGCGCATATTCTCTGGGGCCATAACCGGGAACCAGGTGCCCGTCTGCGGGAAGGTTTGGTTCATTCATGAATTCAGCATAGTCAATGGTCATGCCCTGGGAGGCTGTGTAATCCCACAGAAGTTTTGCCTGATCCGGCTGCCAGGGGCCGGTGCCGTTTTCATGCACGCCGGGGCAGTTCGCAACGCTGACCAGAATTTGAGCGCCTACAGCTTTAGCAAAGTCCAAAGCCCCCTGCCATTGCGCCCTTGTCATGACCGCTTCAAACCCCTGGGGCACTTTGCCGTTCGTATGGCCGTCAAAGTCATAATACGTCATGGTAGCCCAGCCGCCGCTGTAACGCACAATCACCGGGCCAAACGCAGCGGCCAGATTTCGCAGACGGGGATTGTACAGATCAATAGCGGGAAAGGGCGTCATCAGCTTCAATAGCGCAGCCATTGCCTCGCCTGCATTGGTGAACGCGGGAAACGGCTCGCTACCGTCGATTTGACCTGGCGTATAAGGGCACCAGAAGTTACCTCCGGTAAGCTCCGTCATTTCAATGTTGTAACTCTGCACCCTGGGGTCGGCGTGTCGGATGATGTTCAGCTTCTCATTTTCGATAGGGATGATGTTCATAAGCTACTCCTTTGCGTTCAGTTCTGCTAGTTTGCGGGTGTTTTCGTCGATTTTCTTTTTGTTCAGCGGGAATAAAATCAGGAATAGCAGCGTCAGGGCAAAACAGAGCAGGTTCAAACCAACTGAAAGCGTATAAAGATTCTGCCGAACGCTTTCCGTTTGGACGGCGGCAAGCTCCTGATACCCGATTACGGCCAGCCCCCAGCCGCCAAGTCCGTTGCAAACTGCCGCGGCCATTTTCCTCAGGAAGCTGTTCACAGCATAAACTGTGCCCTCGGCGCGAACCCCTGTTTCCAGATAGTGGTTGTCAATGCAGTCGTTTGTCAGGGCAAAACAAATCATCGACATAAGCCCTACGCCGAAGAATGCAACAAAGATGCCCACGAAGTAGAGCAGGATGCTGTCCACCCGCAGCAGGAACATCAGCAGATAGGAGCCTGTAGACAGTGCAAGTCCCACCACGCTGACCTCTTTTTTCCCATACTTTGCCCCAAACTTGGTGGCAAACGGCGCGGCGAGCATGGTACCTGCGAACATGACAATACTGGCAATACCAGACATTGTCGTGTTGCCGAAATAATCGAGGAACATATACTGGTTAAATGTCATAAAAACCTGCATTGCAGCATAGATGAAAATGGAATATCCAAAATTCAACAGCAGGGTTTTGTCATGAAACAAATCCAGGATCACCCTGAGAGATCGGTTTTCCTTTCCGCTATCCTCTGTTTTGTTCTTCAGCCTGATCCGCTCTATGCTCCAGCGGTGGCACCACAGCAGCGCTCCCAATGCCAGAATACCCAGAACTACCGCAAGCCAGAAGAACCGGGGGCCGCTGGCAACCTGATTGCCGTCCTCATCGGTGACGTATACAATTAAGGGAATCAGGATACCCAGCAGAAGGCCGCCAACGTTTGCGCCGATGTTTCGCCAGGTAGACAGGCTCGACCGCTCCTGCGGGTCATTTGTGATGACGGCAGACATGGCACCATAGGGTATGTTGACTGCGGTGTAAAAGACTGACCCAAAGAGAATGTAGGTGACGATTAGGTAAACAATCTTCCACGTCATGGCAGCGTTTGCCAGGAGGTAATTGTACATGAGGCAGCTGGAAATGACCAGCGGAACGCTGAAATAGGCAATCCACGGGCGAAAACGTTCTCCGCGTTTGTCGGTTCGGGTGTCCACCAGCCGCCCAACCGTTACATCCGTGAATGCATCGACAAATCTTGCTAACATGAAAATCGTGCCAATGATGGCGGCAGAGACGCCCATGACCTTGGTATAGAAAACTAGCAGATAGCTGTTTGCCATGGACAGAACCAGGTTGCAGCCTACATCTCCCGTCATATAGCCGATCTTGTCTTTCCATCCAAAGGGATAAAGGGTTTCTTTTTCATCCATAGTGACCGTCCTCCTGAGAATCTTCTGTGTTTTGCTGACATCGTGCTACTAGGATGATTATATCATTGCTCTATTCGGTTGAATACTTACAGAAAAGTGCGAACTGTCAGACCTGGTGCCAAAAATAAGACATCCCATTTTGGCGATTTTTGCCAGAGCTGGTTTTCTGTTTGGACATGGCATGGCACAAAATCCGTAAAACATCGGTTGCTTTGCCATCTATTTTTTGTTATAATCAGCTTATGAAAATCCCGGAGTGACGATTATGTCCCTTACAGTTACCAGCGAGGACAGGTTTGCCGACGCATTGCTGACACTGTTGAAAAAGACGCCGTATGAGGCGATTTCCGTCAGCGTTTTGTGTCGGCAGGCAGGGTTATCTCGCCAAACCTTTTATAAGTTTTTTAACAGCAAAGAATCCCTTTTAAACTATATTGCACAGGGGTTGAATCTGAAATATCTGGCGCACAGGGATTACAGCCAGAAAGACGGCTTTTTTACTTTCTGGCTTGAGCAGCGGGACATTGCGGAAGTGCTGATTGACCGCGGACTGATGCACCGCGTGGCCTGCGTGAATCCACAAACTATAGACATTTTGCATTCTCTGCTTCAATGGAAAGACATCGAAGGCGGCGATTCTCTGGAACGGCTTTTGTACGAATTTGTAAATGCAGGGGAAATACGATTGCTGGAATGCTGGCGAGCAGATGGCTGGAAGCAGTCTCCCGGCGAATTGGCCGATGTGGTCGAGCTGGCGATACTTGGAAATTCACGGATGGAGGCACTGACAGAGGAATTGCGGGGGAAACTTGGCGACAGAACGGATTTGGGTCAGTGAGGCAAAGCTGATGTTCAAAATTTCTATCTCTTCCCGCGTTTGTGCATCGAACCGCCCTCCGTTTTCGGAAATGTAGTCCAATGATAACAGAGCCCTTTGCTGAACAAAAACTGTCTGAACTTTGTGCAGCGCCCCGAATTCAGCGATGCATCCTCCTAACAACACCTATGTCTGTGTCGGCTGTTACGAGGCGGTAGACTATACGTTTGTTTCTGACAGCGGCATCTAAGGAACCTCTGAACAAATGCACTTCAGCGCCTTGCGGTGAATTTGCGCCATAAATGCGTTGCAAAATCTTGAAATCCGTCAGTATTCCTGCGCTTTTGCGCCTTTTTCTGATGCAAATTTTCTCACAATCCGCGCTTGTCCATTTATTCAGAGGTTCCCTAGGATAAAGCAGCGTGAAGGAACTCCGGGCTGCCCCCGGACTGACATTGCTGATGACACCCATGTCTATGAAAATGGACTCTGTAAATTTTGTGTTTGCAGAGTCCTTCTTCTTTGGATGTAGTGTTGTTATTTTTTAGCTGTTCACATCTTTCATATCTTTCTATGAAAAGGGGAAATTACCCTTGACAAATCATATCCCACTTATCGTTTTTAGCACCACACCGTAGTCATCCGTTTTCGTATCGATCTTCCGACAGAAAGCCTTCCATTTCCTCTGCATGGCCTCATCGCTGTCAAACGCCATCACCTGTTCAAACTGCTCCACAGTAAAGCTATGCCCACGATTCTCAAAGGTTTTTCTCAGTGCTTCGGTCAGTACCTCACCGTCAAAATCAAACTTATTGGCAAGATAACAGATGTCATAGTAGTCCTTCATCCGGCTGGAGAACTCCATCAAGCTGAGGATGGCGTCCAACTTTTCGGCAACTGTGGGGTTTCCAGCGAATATGTATTAACGATTGGCACAGGAAAATCGGCAAGCTGGGTCGGGATTTTCCGTTTTTCCGACTTTGGCACGATTACGTCTCCTACACCGAAGTCGATGCTAAAGGGGGTTCGCGTATTCTTGATATGTGCCACCAGAGAAGCCCCGATCCCTGCGTACTTCTTTGCAACGGCAATAGGAGCGATCTGTTTGATTTCAAAGGTAACGAAATCATTGCCGGTAGGCGTTGCAATGATCTCCTCCAGAACCACCCTCAACTGCTCCGGTGTGTTTGGCACCTTCCGAAGAAGAAAGTCCACATCCACAGTTACCCGGCTGTCAAAATCTGTGATGGAATAAATGAATAAGCCGCCCCTCAGCACCAGATTATCAGCATATTTCGATTTCTCCAATCGGCGCAAAAACTCTTCCTGGCAAAAAAGCTGCATACAGAGCTGATAGCTTCTCCCGCTTTCCCTCGCCTTATTTTTAAGCCTCGCAAGCACAGATGCAGCCATATCAGCCATTGAGCAGTACCTCCATCAGTTCCGTGACCTTTTTATGCACTCTGAGTCTTTTGGCATAGATAGACAGATTTTGCAGGTTTTTCTTCGTATCATCGGCATAGGCATTCAGAGCCTTGCTAAACAGTTCATTGTCGAGCCTGGAACGACATTTGAAGCAATCGCAAATGGTCCGCTCTCGGTCATATACGGAAAGCGTAACACCATTAAAATCATCGGTAGTCTTGCCCAACTCATAGATCTCAGCCTGAACGTAATAAGGCTGCAGAGCAAGCACATCTACTTCCAGCTTCCTTCTTGACATAGACCGTGGAACCGCTATTGACCATTTTCGAGGTGCGAAATCGCTATATCCGTAGTGGAAAAGGGCAGACTCGACGCACACGATCCCTTTCGGAACCAGTGCAGCAAGCAGTTGTTCTTCGGAAGGCGTATCCTGCCCGGCAAGTTGATAATATCCGTGACGAACACGGTCAAGAAAGCCTTCATTGCACATATTTACGACATCGGCTGCCCGTATCCCGGCATCCACAAAATCAGCGGCCTTAGCAATGCCGCCTTTTTCTGTAATGACCTGCCTCGCAAGTTCGCGGATATTCACGGGTTCACCAGCTTTCATCTATAAAATTTGAGCACAGAAGTGGCATGAATGTGTGTAGATTTATTATAGTGCTAATCTCTGCAAATTGCAATAAAAATCGCTCACAGATTTTTCGATATGTGCATGAAAATAATAATCACAACTGGTTTTGAGGTGAACCAGACGGGCAATTTCGCGCGCATTATTGGAGGGAATAATGCCCGTTAAGGCCACAAATTGTTGCCCAAGGCCATTGTGAACGGATAGTTCATATAAAATCGTTGGCTACAAAACGGCTACAAAATTCGTAAAGACGCTGTGAAAAGCCTGGAATACGTGGATTATTTGGACAAAAAGCGAATTGAAAGTGCATTTTATCACCCTAAATCAAAGCCTGAAACTAGAGTGGGAATAATTCCCAATGTTTGCATACAACTATAAAAACATCGTCCTTCGGGACCTGACGGAGCGGGATATTCCAGACCGCATCCGCTGGCTGACGGAGGAACCCGCCTGGGGCGATTGGGATGCTCCAAACGAGCCAATAGAGCCTATGATTCATGTTGCCGAGTCGTTGGGCTTTGCGGAGTGCAATCGCATCATCGGCAATCGCGCTGTCCGCGGTGGCGTCTATGACACCATTACATTCCGACTTAATTTCAAAAGATTTAACCAGTATTTCCATCATCAAAGCAGTTTTTAAGGCTCGCTTTCGCAGTAAGCGCTGCGTTAGCGCAGGTTCTTTCCGTATTTTCCTATCTTGGTTCACAACGAAAGCGCGCTATCTGAAAGCAAGTCAGATAGCGCGCTTTTTATTTGTTCCGTTTTTCCTCACTGCCCGCAATAATGAACTTTTATGATATACGGAAGCTGGGCGGTATGCTGAATCGGCAGACTCGCTCGCTGTACAAAACTGCGCATACGAAGGAACAACGAAAGCCGCCCCGACAGGAATATCTTAACCGCCTGGGTGTTTCTCAGAGCTTCCGCTGGACTGTTCCTCCTTGGGCGCTATAACAGGAGTGTGCCACACTCCCGTGCAGGCAGGGAGAACTGAAGAAACCGCCTGGCACAATTCAGCAAAATTGAAATGGCGGTTTCTCCGGCCAGGAGTCCAGAGGTGAGGCCTTTGGGCAGGACGTGCAGAGGGCGGCAGGCCCTTTGCCCCTCGCCCCCCCGGAGCACCACTTTGCCAATACCCTTAGGAAGTGTGATAGCGGCTGGTATTCAGTTCTATATTCCCAGGTCTCGCAATTCTACTGCACCAGGCGCTATACCGTTCGTTTACTCACTGATTATGCGTCCGCTATGAATTTGACGTTATGGAGCTTTTCATAGCCTGCTATCAGAAGCGTTCTTCCTTCATTGCGCGGCATTTCCCCCACCTTTTTCCTTGTTACATACCCAATGTCAAGTGTGCTTTGTTTTTTGATTATTGCCATAGCTTCCGGGAAGTGAGTGCGCCGAGCAACCACAAACATTCTGCCGCTTGCAATTAAAACAGTTTTATGGTAAACTTCCAATAAGACTATCAGGCGGAAACAGGCTTTTGGGGCGGAAACCCGGAGCATTTTGCCTGCAATACCCGTAATCAGCGACCAAAACGGTAAAAGACAGAGGAATACTATGGGGGAAACAATTTACAGGAAAATATTGGACGCGCTGGCGCAGGGCGAAGCCATTTCTCTGCGGACTGAGTTAAACGGCGCGGAGGGAACGGTGTCAGGAGACATGGTTCGCACCCTTGAACGGATACCGCTGACAAAGACCATGGACGGCTTTGACAGCATCGGCCCCACGCTGGTGCAGACGGAGGAAAGGGCCACCCTTTGTGAACCGATGTTGCCGAGTGAACGGCTCATCGTTCTGGGCGGCGGGCACATCGCCCTGCCGCTTTGCGAATTTGCGGCGAAGTGCGGTTTCCGCGTCTACGTCGCAGATGACCGCCCTGCCTTCGCCAACCGGGAGCGGTTCCCCTGGGCCCAGGAGGTGCTGTGCGACAGCTTTGAATCCTCCATCGCCCGGCTGAACATCACCCCTTATGACTATGTGGTCATCATCACCCGGGGTCACACCCATGATGCCGATTGCCTGCGGGTCATCCTGTCGGGGCAGCGCCCCGCATACCTGGGCATGATCGGTTCCCGGCGGCGGGTGAAGGGCTTGCTGGCCATGCTGGCAGAGGAAGGCTACAGCCAGGAGCGTATTGACCAGATTTGTACCCCTATCGGCTTAAAAATCGGCGCTGTCACCCCGGAGGAAATTGCGGTTTCCATCCTGTCAGAACTGATTGCGTACCGCCGCATGCCGGAAAAGGCGATAGACAGCCCACGATATGTCAACCGTTCTGACCTGGATTTGGATATTCTGGACTATCTTGCCGCGAACCGTGAGCCTAAGGCCATTGTCACCGTTATGCAAACCAAGGGTTCCACCCCCAGAGGCGCGGGGGCGAAGATGGCAGTCAGCCCCAGAGGGGACATCACCGGCAGCATTGGCGGCGGATGCAGCGAAGGGGCCGTGATTCGGGACGCCATTGACATCATCGGCACAGGCTCTTACAAGACAATGCTCATTGACATGACCGGTGACGTGGCGGAGTCCGAGGGGATGGTCTGCGGCGGCACAATGCTGGTTCTTATTGAGGACGGGTCTGAGCAGTGAGCGGCTTCATCTACGCGGACAATGCGGCCACCACCAGAATTTCCGATGAAGTGCTGGAGGCAATGCTGCCCTACTTACAGGAGCAGTACGGCAACGCCTCCGCGCTGTACCGGTTGGGCCGCAACGCCCACAGCGCTTTGGAGCAATCCCGCAAGCAAATGGCAGAACTCTTGGGTGCCAGCCCCATGGAGTTGTTTTTTACCTCCGGCGGCACGGAAAGCAACAACTGGGCACTGAAGGGGACGGTTCACCGTCTGGCCCGCCAGGGCAAGCGGCATATCGTCACCAGCGCGGTGGAACATCACTCCGTTCTTCACGCAGCGGCTGCTCTGGAGCGGGAGGACGTTTCCGTTACCTACTTGCCGGTGGACGCTGTGGGGTGCGTTTCCCCGCAGGCGGTGGAGGCGGCCCTGCGACCAGACACGGCGCTGGTCTCCATTATGTATGCCAACAACGAAATTGGCACAATTCAGCCTGTGACAGAAATCGGCGCAGTGTGTCACGCCCACGGCGTGCTGTTCCATACGGACGCAGTACAGGCTGCGGGCACGCTTCCCATCCAGGTGAAGGAGCAAAACATCGACCTGCTCTCCCTCTCCGCCCACAAGTTTTACGGCCCGAAAGGGGTGGGCCTGCTCTATTGCAGGCGGGACGCCTGTCCTGAAACCCTGCTGGACGGCGGCGCGCAGGAACGGGGCCACCGGGCGGGTACGGAGAATGTGGCGCTGGCCGTTGGCATGGCGAAGGCGTTGGAGCTGGCCTGCCGGGACAGGGAGGCAAAGCATGCAGCCATTACCGCCCTGCGGGATGAAGTGCAGGAGGGCCTGCTCCGGATTCACGACAGCCGCCTGAACGGCGACCCGGATAACCGGCTGCCGGGCACCCTGAATGTCTCCTTTGCCGGGGTGGACGGCCAATCCCTCCTGTTCCGGTTGGATTTGGCAGGGTTGGCGGCCTCCTCCGGCTCGGCCTGCGCTTCCGGCTCCCTGTCCCCCAGCCATGTGTTGCTGGCCCTGGGGGTGCCCTACGAGCTGGCTCACGGTTCCCTCCGCATTTCGCTGGGGAAGTATAACACAAAAGAGGACGCTTCCGCCATCATCCGCATTGTGACGGAGACGGTGGCGGAGCTGCGGGGAGAAGCATCTCCCTATCGCTGACAGAACAAGGGAGGAGGCCCCTCCCGGATTGGAGTATACTATGGCACAAAGGAATACGGCTATCCTGACCTGCCCGATTTGCAAAAAGGAGCACGCGGTTCCCCTCTGGCGCAAAATCGACGTGCAGGAGCAGCCGGACGCGAAGAAAGCCCTGCTGGAGGGCACCTTCTTTGACTTCTCCTGCCCGGATTGCGGCTATGAATCCCGGCTGCACTATGGCAGCCTGTATGTGGACGCCGCGCTGCGGGAGCTGATTTATATTGCGGAGCAGGAGGATACGCCCGTTGCCGATGCCGAGCGGGCCGCCGCGCAGCTGGCTCAAGACGTTCCGTTCTATCACAAGGGGGACAGCCTGCTGCGCATTGTCCGCTCTGCGGAGGACTTGAAGGAGAAGCTGCTGATTTTCGAGAACGGCCTGGACGACCGGCTGGTGGAAATGTGCAAGGGCGTTGCCTTGTCCCAGTTTCCTGGCGAGGAGGACTATTACGTCACGGACATCCGTTATGATGTAATTGGCGAGCAGGAGCTGCTGCGCCTGACCTGTTCGGATGAGACGGAACAGTATGTGCTGGACTTTGCGGGGCTGTATGAGCAGCTTTACGGGCAGTTCGGTGCGCTGCTGCCGCCACTGCGGGGCAGCGGCTTTATGCAGGTGGATTTGGACTATGCCGCAGAGCTGATGCGGGGATTGCAGGAGGAATGAACCGATGACGAGGATGTATATTGTTTACACGCTGCGCCAAGGGACAGACATTCGGAAGGCGCTGGAGCTGCTGCAAAAGACCCAGGATGACCTGCCGGAGGGCGCATTCCAGCAGCTGTGCCTGCGCAACGAAAAGGGCATGGCGGAAATGCTGCAATGGATGCCCTTTGGAGACGTGGTGCAGATTCTGGACTTCCCCCACGCCTGGCAGGCTGCGGAGTTTGACGACAGCCCGGCAGGCAAAGCCCAGGCCCAGCGCACGAAGGGGATGTTCTCCAACATAGCGGCGGACAGCTGCCAAATCACGGAGTAAGCGTAACCGTTGCAGGAATCTGCTGTTTAAAAAGAGAGGCTTGGCATGAACACGAATGCTGATGCAATTCCAAGCTGGAATGCACTGGGACAAATCGTACTGCCGCAGCGCAGTGCGGAGCAGTTCCAACGGATGGGAACACCTGTCACCCTCGCAAAAAATCAAACCCTGTACAAGGTGGGGGATGTACCCGACAGCTGCTATTATGTCTGCCAGGGGCGTATTGTTGCCTTTGATTGCACCCCCGCCGGAGGCGAGCACATTTTCAGCGTCAATGTGCCGGGGGAATTGATTTTGGTACCCAGCATGGTAGTGACCCACCCGCTGGTGCTGAACTTCAAGGCGTCGGAACCGACCCATCTGATTCGCATTCACAGAGAGACGCTGTTTCAGGAGATGGCGGATGATGCAGAGTTTTCCGCTCAGCTGGTCTATGCTCTGTCCGTCCGACTCATCGACACCATCGAACAGTCCCGGGAACGAGGCAGCTATAGCGTGCCCTGGCGGGTGTGCAACCTGCTGCTGTCCATGGCCGGGCGATACGGCGTACCTTATGACGGCAAGGTGCTGATTCAGGAAAAGATAAGCCAGCAGGCCATGGCCAATGAGCTGCACGCCAACCGGGTGACGGTGGCCCGCGCCATTCGGGAGTTGAAGGATTATGGTCTGGTGGAGTACATCAACGGCTATTACTGCGTCCGCGACATGGCACGGCTGAAAAAGCATATGGACTACCTGGAGGTTCTTCCAGGCACAGAATAGGAGAGACAGTATCATGGAACATCAAAGCTATCAGAACCCGCCGATTCCGGCAGGCTTCACCGCCGCAGGTGGCAGCTGGGACACCGGCTTTATCATCCGCCGGGAGACGGACGGCAGCGAGCTGGTATGGGTGCCGGTGCTGGCGCTGGAGGATTCCGGCACGCTGGCAGGCAAGGCGCAGCCCTTCGGCACACGGGCGTATGGCTACAGCGGCGGTGTTAAGGCGGAACTGCCCGACACCCTCCGCCTCCAGGCGGACAGCGTAGAACAGTATGGAGGCTTCTATCTGACCCGCTATTGCCTGTCCCGTGGGAAGGACGGCGGGCTGCATTCTGTTCCCGACGCTATGCCACTGACCAACATCAATCAGTTTGACGCGGAGCGGGCGGCCCGCGCCTTCGCCTGCGGGGAGGGCATTGCCAGCCATCTACCCTATGCGGCGGAGATGGATTCGGCGCTGGCCTGGCTGGTGCAAAACGGCGTGAAATCGGTGGAGCACATCACCAGCGCGGTGACGATTCGGAACACCCGCGCCCATCAGGACACGGTGACAGCCACCGGCAGCGAGGCGGAGCGCTATGCCCTGGGCTTCTACGACCTGGCCGGTACGGTGGACGAGTGGACCCAGGAGCTGACGGACGGCGCTTTCCTGTGGGGCTGCAACCCCTGCGCCTGGCCCACCACCTCCCGCTGCTACTTCGCCCCCTATGCCTGCTATACTTACACCGGCCTGCGGGCGGCGCTGTACCTGGCCTGATACAGGTCTGTGCGCCCCACCAGAACAAACAGAAAGTTTCTTTGTAGTCCTCGCTACAGCAGTAGCAAGGACTACTTTTCTTTACCCCACGCATGGACTATATTGTATAGTGTAAAAGCGTGGACGCACTGTTTGTTAATTTTTAAACAAATATCAGGAGGTAGGAAAATGGTATTACCAAAATTTGAATACCTGACCCCGGCAACGTTGGAAGAGGCAACTATGCTGCTTTCCGAGCTGGGCTCAGGTGCAAAAATCATGGCCGGCGGAACTGACATCATCCCCCCCATGCGGGATAAGGTGCTGAAGGCTGATTATCTGATCGATATCAAGCATATCCCCGGCCTTGAGTACATCACTTATGACGAGAAGGACGGCCTGAAGATCGGCGCGCTGACCAAGCTGTACGACATTCAGACCTCCAATCTGGTCAAGGAGAAGAACCCCTCTGTCGCCCAGGCCGCCAAGTATGTGGCCTCTACCCAAATCCGCAATAAGGGCACCATGGTAGGCAACATCTGCAACGCCTCCCCGTCCTGCGACACGGCGCCCATCCTGATTGCCCAGAACGCCGCTGTCCAGGTACACGGCCCGGAGAATGACCGCGTTATCCCTGCCGGTTCCTTCTTCAAGGGCGTGAAAAAAACCTGGCTGGAGCCCAATGAAATCGTCACCGGCCTGGTCATCCCTCCGCTGGGCGAGGGCGAGTGCGCCGCTTACATCAAGCACTCCGTCCGTAAGGCTATGGATTTGGCCATCGTGGGTGTGGCGGCCTGGCTGAAAATGGACGGCGCGGTGTGCGTGGATGCCCGCATTGTTCTGGGCGCAGTGGCTATCACCCCGGTGCGGGCTCCCTCTGCCGAGAAAGTGCTTATCGGCAAAGAGTTGACCGACGACGTCATCGCCGAGGCCGGTATCGCCGCCATGAGCGACTGCAAGCCCATCTCTGACGTGCGTGCGTCTGCTGAGTATCGTCACGACATGGTGCGCGTCTTTACGAAGCGGGCCGTCAAGAAGGCCCTGGAAGGCTATGGTGAGGAGGATCACATCTGATGAAAAAGATTTTGAGCTTTACGCTGAACGGGGAGCCGGTGCAGGTCATCTGCGAGGATAACCGTTCCCTGTTGGATTTGATTCGGGACGATTTGGGGCTGACCGGCACCAAAAAGGGCTGCGAAGAGGCGGAGTGTGGCGCCTGCACCGTGATGATTGACGGCCGCCCTGTAAACAGCTGCGCCACCCTGGCCCGTGAGGTCGAGGGCTGCGACGTGGTCACGGTGGAGGGCATCGCCCAGAACGGTATGCTCCACCCGATTCAGAAGCAGTTTATTGAGAAGTGGGCCTTCCAGTGCGGCTACTGCACGCCGGGCATGATTATGTCCGCCAAGGCGCTGCTGGACAAGAATCCCCACCCCACCGAGTTGGAGATTCGGGAGGCCATCGAAGGAAACCTCTGCCGCTGCACCGGTTATGTCAAAATTGTCGAGGCGATTCAGGCCGCCGCCGAGGAAATGGAACAGGAAGGATGGGGTGAAAACGCACAATGAACAGATTTGCCGATAAAGAATACTTCCGCAAGCCGGAAGACTTCCGTTTAATCAGCTCCACCGAAAGCAAGTACACCCATGTGGACGCCTACGAAAAGGTGACCGGCAAGGCCAAGTATGCCGGTGACTTCATGGCTCCTGATATGCTGGTGGCCAAGGTGAAGCACAGCCCCTATGCCAGAGCGAAGATTCTGTCCATCGACACCAGCAAGGCCGAGGCCATGCCCGGCGTGAAGGCTGTCCTGACCGGTAAGGATTTCCCTGTCCGCATTACGGAGGATATTGAGATCCTTTGCCAGGGGCAGGTTCGTATGGTGGGTGACCCGGTGGTGGCCGTCTGCGCCATTGACGAGGAGACCGCCGAGAACGCTCTGGACTTGATTGATGTGGAATACGAGCCGATGCAGGCCATCTTTGACCCCTTGGAGGCAATCAAGGACGGCGCGCCCGATGTCCAGGGCTACGGCTATGATAACCACAACATCGGCCCCACCTGCCACCAGGTAGGCACCAATGACGGCAAGGACATTGATGAGGAGTTCGCCAAGGCGGCCTATGTGCAGCACGCGGACTTCAAGACCCATCGTATTCAGCACGCTCCTATCGAGCCCCACGCCTCCTACGCCACCTATGACCCGGAGAAGGATGAGTGGACGGTGTATCAGTCCACTACCATGAGTTTTGGCGACCAGTTCTGGCTGGCCCACGGCTTCCAGAAGGATGTCAGCCACTTCCATGTGATTCGCCCCTATGTGGGCGGCGCGTTTGGCAGCAAGTCCAACTGGCCCTATTCCGAGTTCATCGCCTGCGAATTCGCCCGGCGCACCCTGCGCCCTGTGCGCTTCGTCCAGACCCGGGAAGAAGAGTTCCAGACCATGCATGGCCGCCACCCCTTCCTGATTCACATCGACACCGCCTTTGACGAAAACGGCAAAATTCTCGCCAAGAAGGCCGACCAAATTCTGGACGGCGGCGCTTACGGCGTCAGCCACTCCCAGTTCGCCGCAGTCAACCTCAGCGCCCTGTGGTGTGCCTTCCCCTATAAAATCGACGCCATCAACTTCCGCTCCCGCCGCGTCCTGACCAATACCGCAGAGGGCGGCGCCATGCGTGGCTACACCGCCTGCCAGGTGCAGTTCGCCCACGACCTGAATATGCAGTATGCCTCGGAAGCCATGGGCATCGACCCGGTGGAGTTCCGGAAAATCAGCGCCATGGAGCCTGGGTACCACTCCCCTGCCGGTCTGGTCGTCACCAGCTGCGCCTTCAAGGAGACGCTGGACGACGCCGCCAAGTTCATGAACTGGGAGGAGCGGAAGCACACCATGAAGCGTGGCGAGGGCATTGGCTTTGCCGGTACGGCTTTCGTCTCCGGCACCGCTTCCCCAGTGCTGGACTCCCCCAACCAGGCGCAGACCAACGCCACCGTCCGGGTCGACCTCCACGGCGTCGTCTCCCTGTACTCCAACTGCCATGACAACGGTCAGGGCGCGGATACCGTTATGACCGCCATCGTGGCTGAGGAGCTGGGCCTTGACATGAACGAGGTCAAGCTGATTCAGCCCTCCACCTTTGACGCAGGTTATGACTCCGGCGCTTATGGCAGCCGCGTCACCTTCCTGGGCGGCAACGCAGTCCGCCGCGCCGCTGTGGACGCCAAGCGCCAGATTCTGGAGGTCATCGGCGCAAAGTGGAGCGTGGAGCCCCACCTGCTGGACATTGTGGACCACAAAATCATCTGCCGCGACCTGGGCAAGACCAATCTGGAGATGTCTTGGAAGGACGCCGTCTACGCCACCATGACCACCAAGGGCGGCGATGAGGTCGTTGGCATCGGCTCCTACTATCACCGCACCAACAACCAGCAGTTCCAGGGCAAGCCCTCCAACTATGCGCCCTCCTACGTCTTCTCCACCGGCGCCTGCCACCTGACGGTGGATGAGGAGACCGGCCAAATCAACATTGACGAGTTCTTCTTCGCCCATGACTGCGGTCGCGCCCTGAACAAGCGGGCCGTGGAGGCCCAGCTGGAAGGCTCCATCTACTCCGGCTTGGGCTACGCAGTCTATGAGGAGCTGAAGCTGAAGGACGGCCGTATGCTGAACCCCAACTTCCGGGATTACCGTATGGTCACCGCGCTGGATATGCCCCATATCACCACCAAGTTTGACTATCCCCCCGACCCCGAAGGCCCCTTCGGCGCGAAGGAGTGCGGCGAAGGCACTACCGCCCCCATCGCACCGGCCATCGCCAACGCCATCCACATGGCTACCGGTCTGCACATCACTGAGCTGCCCCTGGATCCGGAGCGCATCTGGCGTCTCCTCCAGCAGCAGAAGGCTGAGCAGGCGGCTGCAAACGCATAAGGATGCCATAACAGCAAACGTTCCGCAGGGGATGTGCCCTTGCGGAACGTTTCCCATGGTTCAGATTTAGAACAGGAGAACGCAAAATGTCGGAAGCTAGAAAAAACGATTTGATTTACACCATCATCGGCGTTGCCATTATGGTGCCGATCATGACGACGTTCAACAAGTACCTGGTCTATTCCCAGTGGATGGAGTATCCCCTTACCACTCCCGCCTTCTGGAAGCAGGTGGGTATCGGCATTTGCCAGCGTTTGCCGGTGGTTTTTCCACTGCAATTCTTCGTGGTGCAGAACTATGCTGCCAAAAAAACGGAAGAACACACCCATCCGGACGACAGCTGGGTGGTCAAGTCTATCATCCGGGTAGGCTTTTCCATCCTGATTCTCTGCCCTGTGCTGAGCCTGTACTCCAACCTGATTCTGGTGATAGAGGGCAACATCACCAGCGTGGCAGGGTTTATCAACAACTGGATTCCCAAAATGGTGCAGAACTGGTGCTTTGCCTACTTCGCCCAGGTGTTTGTGGCGGGGCCGCTGAATAAACACCTGTTCGGCCTCTACATGAAGCATAAGATGGCGAAAGCAGCGAAGTGACACCTCCCTCGCAATATTGCCGCAAAAAAGCAGCGTTTCCGTTTATATGAGCGGAAACGCTGCTTTTTGTTCGGTTTAGGTCTGCTGCCTGTGCCAGCGCAGCAGCGCCTCGAAGTCCTGGGGGGTGTCGGCGTCCAGGGCAATGCCGCCGTCCGGCACCGCTACGTCCCGGATAACGGCGCCGCTGCACTCGATGGCCCCCCGCAGTCCGCCGCCACCGCTGTAGCGCTCCAACTCTGGAAGCAGCGCCATGTTCAGCACCACGGGATGCCCTGGCTTACCCTGGTATACCGGGCGGATAAAGTCCCCCGTCTCCCGGAGCAGAGCGTCCACCGTCTCCTGGGAGACCAGGGGCACGTCTGCCGGAGAAATCAATACACGCTGGCAGCGCCCTTTTAGTGTGCTTAACCCCAGTCGGAGGGAATCCAGCTGCTGGGTGTGGGCGTATTCCGGATTATGGACAAAGGTGACCGGAAGGCCGTACAAATGTGCCTCAATGTCCTCATGCCGGTAGCCGGTGACGACCACGATGGGCTCCGCTCCGGCAGAGAACATCGTGTCATAGACGTGGCGAATCATGCTGACTCCGTCGATTTGGAGCAGCGGCTTGTAAGCCCCCATGCGGGAGGATAAGCCAGCCGCCAAAATGACCGCGCCGGTCTGCTCCATTAAAACCCCCTCCTAACTGTAAAACAGCAGAATGTTGGCCGGGGCCACCCCAAGCTCCGCGGGGTACGGGGTGGGGATGCGGTCCTTCGGCACCCGCCACCAAATGGAAGGGCTGTCCGGCCGTTGGTTGGGATAGCGGAACTCCAGGATGCACTCGAAGGGCTCCTCCATTCCGCCGACGAAGGACACTGGGCATTTGTTCTGCGGCGAACGGGGGTTGAAGTAGTGGGCGCGGATGCCTATCGCTGTTAAATCATCCCGAACCGGCTGCGCCGTGGTGAAGCGCACGCCCCACTCCGGCACCTCCACCTCGTACTCCCCGGCCTTCCGCGCCTCGGCGATGTTTTTGCAGCCGGTCAGGGCGGCGGCACGCCGGTCGCCGGGGTCGGCGAACAGCTTTTTTGTGTCCTGGAGTGCCAGCAGACGCCCCTCATCCATGACGGCAATGCGGCTGCACAGGTGGTACGCCTCATCCCGGCTGTGGGTGACCAGCAGGACATCCTTACCGAACTGCTTTAACAGCTCCTGCATCTCCAGTTGGAGCCGCTCCCGCAGATGGGTGTCCAGGGCGGAGAAGGGCTCGTCCAGCATCAGCAGCCGGGGCTGATTCACCAGAATACGCGCCAGCGCCACCCGCTGGGCCTGTCCGCCGGAGAGCTGGGCAGGGCGATGGTTTACCAATGGCTCCAACTGTAGGAAGGAGAGCATCTGCTGCAAGGCCGCTTCCCGCTTTGCTTTGTCCTTCTCGTGGTGCAGGCCACAAAGAATGTTCTGCCGCACCGTCATGTTGGGGAACAGGGCATAGTTTTGGAAGAGGTAGCCCACCTGCCGCTTCTGCGGGGGCAGGTCGATGTGCTTTTCCGAATCGAAGAACACCGTGTCATCCAGGACGATGCGGCCTCTGTCCGGCCGCTCAATGCCCGCGATGCACTTTAGCGTATAGCTTTTCCCGCAGCCGGATGCGCCCAGCAGACCCAGAACGCCGCCGTCCGTCTCGAAAGCCACGTCCAGGGTGAAGTCGCCAAGCTGCTTGTAAATGTTGACGGAAAGGCTCATTTGCGCACCACCTTCTTTTGACGGGTCTCCAGCAGGTTGACAAAGAGCAGCACCACCGTGCTGATGGCCACGTCGACCATCACCCACCGGAACGCGCCCGCCTCGTCGTTGGTGCGCCAGAGTTGGTAAACGGTGGTTGCAATGGTGGCCGTTTTGCCCGGCGTGTAACCAATCAGCATACTGGTAGCGCCGTACTCCCCCAGCGCCCGGGCGAAGGCCAGCACCACCCCCGCCAAAACACCCTGGCGGCAGGCGGGCATACGGATGTGCCAGAAGATGTAAGTATTGGACAGGCCCAGGGTCTGGCCGGAATAGGCCAGGGTCTCGTCAAAGCTCTCGAACGCGCCACGGGCAGTGCGGTACATCAGCGGGAACGCCACTATGGATGCCGCCAGGATGCCGCCATACCACGTCATCACGAATTTAATGCCGAACTGCGCCAGGAAAATGCCCAACGGACGCTTCGCGCCGAACAGCAGCAGCAGGAAGTAGCCGCAGACGGTGGGGGGCAGCACCATGGGCAGCGTCAGCACCACGTCCAGCAGCCCCTTGACCGCCCTGGGCAGCTTTGCCGCATAATAGGCGCAAAATATGCCGAAAAAGAACACCAATACACAGCTGATGGCGGCAATGCGCACCGAGTTCCACAGGGGATACCAATCCATTTTGGCTGTTCCTCCTCCTTGTGTCATGGTCTGAAAGCCGATGAAGCACCTGTCCGCTTTGCAACGAACCGGACGCACATCGGCTGCCGGATAGGATGCAGGCCGACCGGGTCAGCAAGAACCCCGTCGGCCTGCTTAAAGATTACGTTACGCGACAGGCGCGAAGCCGACGCTCTCAAAGACCGCCATGGCCTCATCCGTGGTCAGATAGTCCAGGAACTCCTGGGCGGCTTCCTGGTTGGCGCTGGTTTTCAGCACGGCGGCAGGGTAGATGACCTGGCCGCACATCTCGGCGGTGGCATAGTCCACGATTTCCAGCCCGGCGGAATAGGCATCGGTGCAGTAGATGACGCCGCAGTCCACGCTGGCCTCAGAGACCTGGGTGGTGACTTCCTTCACGTTGGTGCCGTAGGTAATGCAGCCTGCGTTAGCCAGTTCATCCTCATCAAGCCCGTAGTAAGCCAGAATCTTCTGCGTGTACTGACCTACAGGCACGTCCTCGTTGCCCATAGCCATAAAGACGCTGCCCTCGGCCAGCTTGTCCGCCAAATCGTCAAAGCTCTCGATGCCGGCGGGGTTGCCATCGGGGACGCAGAGGGTGACCTTGTTTTCCAGCAGGTCAATGCGGCTCTCCTCCAGGACGAAGTCCAGCCCGTCGGTATTTACCTCGGCGTCAGCGGTGATGTCCAGCTGATCCATCTGCTTCTGCCCGGCGGAGATGAACAGGTCGCACTCTGCGCCCTCCTCGATTTGAGTTTTCAGGGTGCCGGAGGAGTCGAAGTTATAGGTGATGGTGACGCCCTCGTGGGCGGCTTCATAGGTTTCCTTGATTTCGGTCAGAGTCTCGGTCATGGAGGCGGCGGCAAAGACCACCAACTCCACCTTTTCGGTTTCCTCGGCTTCCCCATCGACAGCGCTGCTTTCCGCACCGGCCTCGCTGGCGGCGGCGCTTTCGGCGCTGGCTTCGGAGGTGCTGGAGGCGCTGCTTTCAGCTGCGCTGCTGCTTCCGGTGCTGCTGTCGCCGTCGGTGGTGCTGTCGCTGCTGCCGGAGCAGGCAACCGCGCCGCAGGCCAGGGCCAGCGCCATCAGCAGGGCGAGGGCTTTCTTCAGGTTGTGTTTCATGGTACAACTTCTCCTTTCATCCCATATTTCAGGGATGGTTTATTTTTATCAGCGTGATTTACACGCGGATAAACGAAAGGGATTAGGCGCGGGCGCAGTCCTGCACCTCATTGCGGAGCAGGCCCATGCCATGAGGGATGGTGTCCAGAAACACATCCATGCTCTCCATACAGGCCTTTGGGCTGCCGGGCAGGTTGATGATCAGGGTCTTGCCCCGAATGACGGACACCGCCCGGGACAGCATGGCGCGCTTCGTGATAGCCAGCGAGGCGGCGCGAATGGCCTCCGCAATGCCGGGCACCTGCCGGTCTGCCACTGCCAGGGTGGCCTCCGGCGTGGTATCCCTGGGGCTGAACCCGGTGCCGCCGGTGGTCAGAATCAGGTCAAGCTGCCGCTGGTCGGCCAGGCGCATCAGCTGCTTTTTCAGGGCGGCGGGGTCGTCCGCCAACAGAAGCTGCTCCACCACTTCATAGCCGTTCTCTTTCAGCCGCGCCGCAATGGCAGGGCCGCTCTTGTCCTCCCGTTCGCCACGGGCGCCCTTATCGCTGAGGGTGATAACAGCGGCCTGCCAGGGGCGGGGCGTTGTGCGGGGGACGATGACCATCTCATCCCCTACCGTGATGGTACCCGGCTCCAGCACACGGGCAAAGACGCCTTCCCGGGGCATGATGCAGTCTCCCATCTTCTTGTAAATCTCACAGTGACTGTGGCAGTCCTTCCCGATTTGGGTCATCTCCAGCAGCACATCTCCGCACCGCAGCAGGGTGCCTACAGGGAGGGCGCGGAAGTCGAAGCCCTCCACCACCAGATTCTCCCCAAACGCGCCGGGGGCAACATGCGCCCCCCGCCGGTTAAAGGCTTCGATTTTATCGGCGCTGAGCAAGCTGACCTGACGGTGCCAGTTGCCCGCATGAGCGTCCCCTTGAATGCCCCAGTCCACGGCGAAGTAGCCGCTGTCTACCGTTTTCTTTTGTGTTCCGCGCACCTCGCTGGTGCAGACGGCAATCACCTTTCCCATGGCGTTATCCTCCAATTTGGCTCATGCCCTTTTGCTCTGTAATGCTGTCCCGCTGGGCGAAGCAATGGGCCCGGGGCTTGGCATAAATGGCCTGGCGCAGCGCCTCCCGCAAATCTGCGTCGGAGCCTCCGCTGCGCAGAACGGCTTTCAAATCCGTGCTGGTCTCATAGCACAGGCAGGGCTTCAGCAGACCCGTGCTGGTCAGCCGAACCCGGTTACAGTCTGCGCAGAAGGCGTGGCTGACGGCGTCAATGAAGCCGATTCGCCCCACCAGGGACGCACTGGCATAGTAATGCGCCGGGCCGTTGCCCCGCTTTTCCGAGACGGGGGACAGGTCAGGCCAGCAGCCCTTCAGCTGTTCCAGCGCCCGGTCAGGGGAGAAGCCGGAGGCGGACGCGCCGTAGCCGATGGGCATCAACTCAATAAAGCGCACGTCCACCGGGAGATGCTGGGCGATTGCTGCAAGCTCCGGCAACTCGTCCTGATTCTCCTCCAGCAGCACCACGTTGACTTTGGTGCGCATCCCTATCGCCACACACTGTTCCAGCAGTGCCATCAGTCGGGGCAGCGCTGAACCACGGTAACCTGTCAGCTTGCCGTACTTCTCATCGTTCACCGTGTCCAGGCTGATATTCACGGCGTCCAACCCGGCGGCCACCAGCCCCTCCAACTGCTCACCCAGCAGCAGCCCGTTGGTGGTCATGGTGACCTGCTCTACGCCGGGCAGGGCTTTCAACTGGCCCACAAAACCGACACAGCCCTTCCGCACCAGCGGTTCGCCGCCGGTGACTTTAAACTTTGTCACCCCCAGCGCCACCGCCTGAGCGGCCACCCGCAGCAGCTCCTCATAGGTCAGGATCTCACAATGGGGGGTCAGTGTTATCCCTTCCGGCATACAGTATTTGCACCGGAGGTTGCAGCGGTCGGTGATGGAGAGGCGCATATAGTCAATGTTTCGTCCGTATTGGTCGGTCATTGCGGGCCTCCGTCTGAACTGAATTGGAAGTCGCCGCTCTTGCCGCCGTGCTTTTCCACCAGATGAATTTCACCAATCACCATATGCTTATCTACAGCCTTGCACATATCGTACACCGTCAGCAACGCCACGGAGACGCCGGTCAGCGCCTCCATCTCCACCCCTGTCACGCCCTGACAGGAGACGGTGCAGGTGGCCTCTATACCCCAGCACTCCGGCAGCAGGCGGAAGGTGACGGCGCTCTTCGTCAGCGCGAGGGTGTGGCACAGGGGAATCAGCTCTGCCGTGCGCTTCGTCGCCATGATGCCGGCCACCTGAGCCACGCCAAGCACATCGCCCTTCTTCGCCGTGCCATCCCGGACGGCGGCAAAGCAGGCTTCGCTCATGGTAATGTGGCCTGTGGCGACGGCAGTGCGAGCCGTCACCGGCTTTCCGCCGACATCCACCATGATTGCATTTCCGTTTGCGTCAATATGTGTAAACTCCATGGGAGGATACTCCTTTTTCTAAAGTGAACCCGTCAAACGCCCTTCCCGAAGCCACAGTTGGGGAAGTGACACACCTTGCAGTTCAGGCACAGGCCGCCGTTCCCCAGCCCGGCCAGATAATCCGCCGTGACGGGAACATCCGCCAGCAGATAGGGCAGCACCAGGTCAAAAATGGTGCGGTTTGCATACATTACACAGCCAGGCAGCCCGCAA
Organism: Clostridiales bacterium; assembly: GCA_020860385.1. Taxonomy (GTDB): domain Bacteria; phylum Bacillota; class Clostridia; order Oscillospirales; family Oscillospiraceae; genus Onthomonas. The sequence goes on along the minus strand of JAJBUK010000066.1, from coordinate 67,344 downwards.
ATCGGCCGACCGTCCTGGGCGTAAGCCATCAGGAACATGGCTCCAGGCAGCACCGGCGCACCGTAGGAGACAATGCTGGCTCCGGTATTTTTGATGGCCAGAGGGGTTTTGTCATCCGGGTCCACGCTCATGCCGCCGGTGCAAAACACCATCTCGCAGCCCTCCGCCAGCATCTTCTGGATGGCGGCAGTGATTTTCTCATGGTCGTCATTCAGCACTTCGTGGGCGACCATCTCACAGCCGTACTCTGCCAGCTTCTCCTGAATGACCGGGGTGAAGGTGTCCTGAATCCGGCCATAATAAACCTCGTTGCCGGTGGTCACAACGCCGTATCGCTTCGCCTTCAGCGGATAGAGCTGGAGCAGCGGCTTATCCCCGGCCGCCTGCTTTGCCGCCTCCATCTTCTCCTTCTCAATGACAAGGGGAATGATTCTGGTGCCGCACAGCTTGTCTCCTTTCTTCACGACAAATCCGGAGGAGCGGGTGGCAATCATCATCTCCCCCAGGCTGTTGACCGCCCGCAGGTGCTCCAAATCCACCAGCAGCAGCCCGTCCACGTCGGCAATCAGCTCGATTTTCCCCTCTTTGGCCGGAGAGGCGTGCATATGCTCCCCCTGGCAGATGGCGCGGAGGATGTCGGCAGCCTCATCCTCATGGAGCATGGTCTCGTCATTCTCCCAGATGTAAACATTATCCTTGCCCACGCTGAGCAGGACGGGGATGTCCTCCTCCGTGATGATATGACCCTTGCAGAATACGGCATCCTTGGTGACACCCTTAATGATTTGGGTAATGTCGTGGCACAGCACCTGCCCCACGGCGTCCTCGGTTTTCATCAGCTTCATGGTTTTGACCTCCTATATGCAACTGTATTTCTGTTCCAGAAGAATGGTTCTATCATAGCGCCGCTGCCAGGCGGCCAGCGCCTCTGCCGTGGTGCAGCGCAGGCGGGACGCGGCAAACCGGGCGGAGACATCTACCCGTTCCGTGCCGGAGATGCGCTTGTCCGCCAGGTAGAGCAGTTCTGCCTCCGGTGGTGCGTCCGGCTCCAAATCGTGATGCTGGCGAATCAGCGCCGCCACCTGGGGATACCCAGCCTGCGTCAGCAAATCGGCTCCCTTTTGCGGGTGGGTTCGGCCAGCCTCCCGGCATACATCGTGCAGGCGGCAGGCGCAGGCCAGCAAGGCGCTGTTCACTGCCGCACCGCTGCCCGCCGCCAGCCGCAGCGCTTCCTGGGCGACGGCCTCACCATGAGCGACAACAGCGGGTGGCGTCTGCGCACGCTTTAGCAGTGCGCGGCACTCCGCAGGCCCGGGATATGGCAACGGCTTTCGGCCAACAGATTGCACCTGAAACAGTGCGCCGTCCCAAAGCACCGTGTTGACGCACCCGTAGGGCTGGGGCAGGGAGAACAGTTCATCCAGGTTCATCCCCAGCAATGTGGCAAGCCAAGCGTGCAGCAGCCCGCTGTGGGTGACAATGGCGCAATCCCCCTCCGTCTCGGCGGCGATTTGCCTCATGGTTTGCTCCATGCGCCGGGCAGCCTCGGCAAAGGATTCTCCGCCAGGCGGTGGGACAGTGCCCAAATGTGCGCCCCGGGCGGCATACACCTCTGGCCACCTTTGCTGAATCTCGAAGAAGGGAAGCCCCTCCCAGTCTCCCACGGAGACTTCCCACAGGCCAGGGCGGACGCGAACCAGCAGCTGCCGGCGGGGGAAGCGCTCCGCTGTCTCCACACAGCGGCGGGCCGGGCTGGTGTAAATCGCAGTTAGGGGCTTTTGCGTAAGCCACTCGCCCAAGGCGTCAGCCTGCTCCAGCCCCACCTCGTCCAGGGCGCAATCGGTGCGGCTGATGCAGCGGTGGACACCCGCCTGCCCCGTCGGTTCGCCGTGCCGGAGGAGGTAGAAGGTAAGCGTCATAGCGTCTCCTCCTGCTTCGGGAAAGAGAACTCCTGTTCAAACTGCTCCACGGCATACTGCTGCACAGCCGCTTCAAAGTCGGTAAACTGCTGCAAGAGCGCCTCTCCCGCCTCCGTCAAACGGGCGCTGCCGCCGCCGGGCCCGCCCTGAGTGCGATGGACGATTTGCAGGTGCAGCTGCTCCTCAATGCCGCGCAGCATTGCCCGCCCCTTTGAGTAGGAAAGTGTCATCTCCGTACAGGCGCGATGGATGGAACCATATTTGGCAATGCCCCGCAGCAGTTCCGCCGTGCCTGGCCCAAATACCAGCCGCTCTCCAAGGGCAAGCCGCACCTGGATATTGGGATTTAAAACGGGGGCATCGGAAGAAAATGACGGTTCCATGATGGCTCCTTTCCGAGGGACGATCCGACCAGACGAGTGTTTTTCAAAAAGCACTCCACAGTCCAATTAGACCACGAAAAAGGGAAAAGGCAAAGTAGTTTGCGCTACAATACCTGTCCTGCATAGGATTTGTTTTTTGCAATGGTTGCGTATGTTCGGAAACCATCTTTGTAGTGCCTATACAAAGGGCAAGGCAGACCCCCAAAGGGGGCCTGCCTTATTTCTTGAAGTGCAGGGAAAATAGTTGCCTAGTCTCTGACAGCACCTGTCAGAAGTTCCCGCTATGCGTCACTCGCTTTCCTTGCGCCGGAGCAGCACTACGGCTGCGCCGCAGCAGAGGACTGTACCGATCAGGATGTACATCCAAGTGCCTGCGCCGCCGGCGGAGGGGAGCTCATAGGATTCTACCTGGTTGACGCAGGTCAGCGTCACGTTCGTATTATTCTTGTACTGGAACGTATAGGAATTTTCGTAAGCTGTGCTGCTCCCGTTGCTCCAGGTGAAGAAGGGGTAAGTCTCATCCTGGGTCAGCTCAACGACGGTGTAGTCTACGTAATTCTCCCACGTCCATTCGGACTCGGTGTTTTCGCTGTAGGTATAGGTACCATCGCTCCCCTTCGTAAGCGTGTACGCATGCAGACCCTCCAGGGCCATGCTGTCGGCTCCCTTACCGGCCTCCACCTTCAGCGTTACCACGGTGAAGGTGCTGTTATTTTCATTCAGGGCCTCCAGCAACGCCTGTACGTCAGAGGTATCCACGTCTTCCAATTCGCTTCCCTGGTAAATCAGGAAGGTGTACTCTGTATCTTTCGTCAGGGTAATCGTGCTGCCGTCCACGTTCTGCACCTGCTTGACCAGGGTGGGCACATAGGGAGCCTGAACACCCACTTGCAGCGGCGTGGCCGTGATCGGCGTCCCACTGCTGCTAGTCGTATAACTGTAGCTAAAGCTGTTCCACGCCGTAGCGCCGGAATCCGCGCCGCCGTCGATGACCGCGTTGAATGTCACCGTGACCGTGGCGTTTGCTGGGATGGAAGTGAGCTTACAGCCGTCGCCAAACTTGAAGATAACATGGAAAGCGCGGGTGTCGTCAGAGGGTTCCTCCGTCCAGGTAACCGAGTCATCGGTCAAATCAGCCGTTGACGAGGTGTCGCTGGTATACTGGATGGTGTAGTCCGTCCCCGCCTCGAGGTTATAGGTGGTGGTGCCGTCTGTCACCGTCACTGTAAAGCCGGGAACATCGGCCAGCGACACCTTGAACTGGCTGTACCGTGAGGCGCCGGTAATCACGTCGGCGTCGCCAACCTCTGGCAGACTGTCCCACAGCGTCAGGCTGTTGATTGGAGAGGTTCCATTGTTCACCGTCAGGGTGTATTGGAAGGTGCTGCTGTCGTCGGTCAGCCCCAGTGCCGAGGTGGTGGTGCTGGATGTAACGGAATTACCGGTTATGTCCCCATTGTCATCCAGCTCGGTCACCCCCTTGCTGGAGGTGGTGCCGGAGGCGTAGCTGACGGGAACCTGGGCCTTGGACTCCACCGAGTGCTGGTAATCCACGACCTCCTCTCCGTCCTCTTCGCCCTCCGGTACTTCGATGCCGACACTGCCCACATCAGTGAAGGTCTGGCTGGTAGGGGTGACATAGGCGGCGTTTTCAATCGTGCCGTTTGTATTGGTGGACGTGGGGTTCTGCGTGCTGACGGTGAGGACGCCTGTGGTGCCGGCTGCAAGGGCGAATCTTGCGTCGGCAAAATCAACCTTCAAAACATAGTTGCCATCATCATCCTTATCCACGGTCACTGTAGCCGAAACTCTGCCATAGTCACTTCCCATATTATAGTAATACGCATAGCAAGAGATCGAGGTGCCATAGCCTGCTGACTTTTTACTATTAGGAGTGATAGAACTCTTAGTGAACGTATAAATCTGATATTCGTCAGCGCCAAAGTTATAAAAATTGCAAATATAATATGTGTAGCTAGTACCTGTCTCATCTGTCACAGTGTAATACAAGGTATAGCCAGTCTTATTATAACTTGTAGTATTTTTAGAATAGAACACATAGGGCGACTCGATGACATCGGTAATGGAGTAATCTGTCATGGTGCTCTCGCCCTCATTGGTCACCGTGATATTCCAGGTTATGACGTCTGCCGTACCATACGAGGTGCTTGTCGCGCTCTTGGTGATGGCGGGGCGGATCTCGCCGCACGCCACAGTGACGCTGGAGCTCAGGGTATAGGTGATGTTGCCATCACTGTCCTTATCCGTCACAAGGTTGGTGCCGCCGTCGTTTCTCAGGGACTCCCTGTTGTACCAACTGCCAGTGACGGTATCTGCGCTGACTTTCTCACTAACGGACAGGCCACCGCCCACATAGTCATTGAACGGCATGGTGATGGTGTTGGTCTCGCTATCCCCCGTAGTCGTGCCAGTCAGCACCTTGTAGGTGAATACGACGGCCTGACCGGGCTTCAGATAGTACCCCGTAGTATCGCTGCCCAGACTTCCGCCTGAGATATTAAACGATACGCTTCCGGTCGCATTTTTGTTGGCAGTATCCGCCACACTGCAATCCGTGATGAGTTCTACACTTTCCCCGGAGCTATCCGAAACCGTAATGCCCGTTGTGTCCGTCGCGATCGTTACGCTATCGTTGATATAGGTAAAGCCGCTCGGCAGGGTGTCGGTCAGGGTGTTCAGGTAGAGATTCACCGGCCCCTCGTTGTACAGCACCACATAGTACTGCACACAGCCGTATCTGCTGCCGGAATCGCTGGTGTAGTAGAGAAGGGCGCTGTTCTCGTCGCTGGCTGTGAACGTTCCACTGCTGGTTTTGTCGGTGGTCAGACCGGTAGCGTAGACGCCCTTATAGAGGGTGGCCTTGGTCTTGGAACTGATGGTGTGGGAGACCTCGGATTCCAGCGCGTAGGCGTGGAAGGCGTTCACCAGAGTGGTGGACTGATATGCATTATAATAGCTGGTCCAGGCGTCACCCGACGGGTAGGTCAGCGTCACATAGATGTACACGCTGCCGGTGAAGGTGAGGGTATGGTCGCCAGTCCACACGATGTAACACTGGGTGGCTTCCAAATTTTCCTCTGTACTATCGCTGCCCGGCTCGACGGTGGTGACGCTCCAACCTGTCTCCCAGTTGCTGCCTGTCACAGTGGCGTCTGTGCCGTAGGCAACGGAAATCGAGATGTTGCCTTCATCCCAGAGGGTGCCGAAGACATTCACCGGCAGGGCGTCATACACCTTGTCGCCGGTCACTGTGAGCGGGTTGTCGCTGTTGTTCTTCAGTTCCAGGCGATAGATGACCTGTTCCCCATTGCCGGAAAGTATGGAGTAGGAAACTGTAGCATCCTCCTCGGGCGTATTGCCCCCCACAGTAACGATTTGCTTTTCGATGCTCAGCACGCTGCCGTTCAGGGAGGTCTCCGCATAGAGGCGGTGGGTCTCGTGGTCGTTCAACCAGACCTGGTTTTTCAGAGAGAACCCATCGGCATCTCCTTCTTGCTCGACTAGGGTGGTGTAGGTGATGTTCTTCGTATCATCCTTATTCACGACGAGATAGCAGTAAATCAGGGTCGAGCCGTCGCTGTCCACGATGATTTTATCCGCCGTCACGCTGGAATTGATTTTGACATTTTTGTAGGTACCAGCCGTATCGAGGACATAATAATCGGTGCCGTTCACGGTCCTTGTGTTCACATCGCTCAGGCTGTTGTTGCTGCTATTTTCAGATACCGGCACCAGAAGCACCTGACCGTTGGCCAGCTGATCCACTAAGGGCAGGGCGTCATAGGTGGCAGTCCCCTCGTGCTTCACCGTCACTGTGTAGGTGACGATGCTGCCCGTTGTAACCGAATTGCCGGAAACCGTATAGTCCTTGGTCAGAACAAAATCGCGGTAAATCTCGCCGTTGACTGTAGCCTGACCAAGCGGGGTATCCTCTGCGTTATAGGCTACCACTGTGTTGGAAACCTGGCCATCCACGGTAACGTTGCTCGCCGTCCAGTACTCGCTGTCGCTCTGGTTCAGATCCCAGAACTGATCGCCGGTCAGGCGCATGAAGGTATCCTTCACCGTGGCGGTGTAGGTATACTCCTCGGAGCTGTTCCCCGCCAGCGTACGTCCTCTACCGTCCAAAGGAGAGTATAGGTCGTGTCATTGGTCACATAGTAGCCGATGGCGTCCAGAGTGGTGGAAAGATCGGTATATTCGCCCGTGCCAATAGTGTAGGTATCAGTCCCGGCGCTGGTTCGCACCACCATGGTAATCACGCCGTTCGACTGCGTCAGGGTGATGGTAGCATCGGTGTTTGTGCCTTTATCGTTGCTAACCAATGCTCCGGAATTGCTGTTCTCCTTCTCTCCGGTGTAGGAGATGCCCGTCCCCTGCTCCTGCTGATTGATGGTCTCACTGTCACCTTTTTCATTGGTTACAGGTTCGGTCACATTTGCATCATAGAGGGTCAATTGCATCAAGCAACCCGTCTCTCCAGGAAAGGCCATTGGGCAAAACCAGTGTATCCGCATATGTAAATTTCGCAACATGGTCCTTGCCGTACGAAGAAGCAGGCGATCTTGTTGGTATGACCGTGTACTTCAGCCCGGTCAGGTAAATGTTGCCATCCTCATTGCTCACAAAGGTCGGTGTGCCGCTGGTACTCTTCTTGACGGAATAGGTATCCGTTTGGGTGTACCATTTGAATGCAAGGCTTTCTGTTTTATTCTCCGTTCCAATCGCGCCGGAAACCGTCACACTACCGCCTGCGGAGGTCTCGTTGGGGTATCCCATGGAAACATTGAAGTTCAGCGTGGTGCCGCCTGTCATGTTCTGCGTGTCGATCTCGATATAATATCCGTTTTCGTCCTGGTACAAGTATACATCTATCGCAGTAGATGAATTATCAAGGGTAAAGCTTTGTTTCGTGCCTACGGACCATACGCTGGTATCAGCGGTGACAGTTCAAAGTTATAACCGTCCTTCCGCACTACCTGGACTGTGACGGGATTTGCCTCTCCCCAGGCCGGGTCGGCGTCCGCTTTCGCTTTCCACTGCTCGTAATAGTTCAGGAACTCCCCGTGGAGCTGCCGCTCCGCCCGCTGGCGGACGGCGGCGGCCTCCTCCAGGGTTTTATAGGTGCCCAGGTGATAACGCTTGCTCTGGAAGCGAATCTCTGCCCGGTAGCTGTTCCGCGCACGGAACACGCCGCGCACGCCGGTTTTGTTGTCCGGCCGCATTTTCTCGCTTTTCAACAGGTCTACGGAGGTGCCCGCAACGTGGGTGAGATAGCCGCTGAGCTGCTGCTCCACCTCTTTTTTGCGGCAGCCACAGCTGACGATTTTGCTGTACTTCAAATCCTCGTAGGAAACATCCACCTCACGGCCGCAGTCGCAGCGGCAGTGCCAGACCACAGTGTTGTTCCTGTCCCGCTTTTCCGTGGGATAGAGGGCGGTCAGCATTCGGAAGCGCTGCCCGGCAATATCCGCAGGGGGATGGCCCCGGCGCAGCGGGCGGCGCGGCTTTTGCTCCGACTGTTCTAACAGAGAAATGTCAGTAGTTTGTTCGTTGATTGACATCATAGCCTCCATTTCTCCATTTTTGCCGCGTGAATTACTCCGAAAATAAGATAACTTCCAACGAAAGGATACGCTATAGGACAGAAAATGCCCTTAAAGTAATCTCATAAGCGTACTGTAATTGGAGGCTATTTCACGCCAATCCCACAAATGAAATCCTACGATAACTAGATTACTCTCATTTTACTGCATTGTGGCGGCGAAGTCAACCTTTAATTTGGAGATTTGAATGGAAAATTTGTAAAATTGTACGACATGAAACGGGCAAAATGGGAGGGCTGTCTTACCTCCAGTGGTCAAAACAGTGGTCAAATATCTTGACCACTGTTTTCTTTTTTATGCATGCTTACACGATGCAAAAATTGTCGAAATTCGCAAAAAAGAAAAGTTTTTTTGAATCGTAAGTCTTTGTTCGACCGCTTGATAAGGAGGAATTGGATTCAAGAGATTCAGACGCTGCCGCTCGCCGCCAGTGGTCAAAATCGTGGTCAGGACACTTCCGAAAATGGCTGATAATTCAGCGTTTTTGACACCCTCAATCGCATATGAGATTACTTTAAGAATGATTTCCAGCCAAAAAAGTTTCTGCTGTACGATATTTTGTTTATCTGCGCGGCAGAAGCTTTTATTTTTCGTTTATGAAAATGTTTCCGTCCTACTTGAGTGTTGTGCCGCTTTTGGCGTGCGATTCACCCCCCTCTTTTGCTCATCTCCAATCCCCCTGCCCGGCGGCAGCCCGCACGGGTTGCGGTATTTGCTACTTCAAGGCCAGAAATCAGCAACGAAAACGCGCCCCCTTGACAGCCGCCCGATTCATGTTATAATTGTTATAATGTGGTCATTCGGAACGCTGACCTGCCGTATGACCGAATATCCGTACCACAAAAAAAAGAAGGAGTGTACCCCATGAAGTTAGAAGGCAAATCCGTCGTTGTCACCGGAGCATCCTCCGGCATTGGCAAAGCCATTGTGGACTTGTTCGCCAAGGAGGGCGCCAACGTCATCGCCGTGGCCCGCCGCAAGGAGCGGCTGGAGGCTCTGGCCGCTGCGGCGGCGGACTATCCCGGCAAGGTCGTCCCCTGCCCCGGCGACGTGTCCAAGGAAGCGGACGTGAACGCCGCCATTGATATGGCGGTCTCTGAGTTCGGCAAGCTGGACATTCTGGTGAACAACGCCGGTGTGATGGACGATATGTCCCCCATCGGAGACGCCACCAATGAGCGGATGGAGCAGGTGTTCTCCGTCAATGTCTACGGCCCCATGTACGCCATGCGCAAGGCCGTCCAGGTGTTCCTGGCCCAGGGCAACGGCGGCAACATCATCAATATCGCCTCCCTCGGCGGTATGCGCACCTGCGCCGGCGCGATTTACTGTGCCTCCAAGGCGGCTGTCCTCTCCCTGACGAAGAACACCGCCTTCATGTACCTCCCCAACGGCATCCGCTGCAACGCCGTGGCCCCCGGCGGAGTCAATACTGAAATCTCCACCTCCATGGGTATGCCCAACATGAACGGCTACGGCCGGGTGAAGAGTGTGCTGGCCGCCGCACCGGAACCCGGCAAACCGGAGCAGCTGGCTGCCGCCACCCTGTTCCTCGCCAGCGACGATTCCAGCTACGTCAACGGCGAAGTGCTGGTCGTGGACGGCGGCTGGAACGCAGGCTGATTTGCCCCTAACGATTCGCATATAGTATAGCAGGCACATCCCGTTCGTCCGCGCCGCCGAATGGGGTGTGCCTTTGCATCTATGACAGGAGGTTGTCCTATGATTCATTTTCGAACGGAAAAGGTCACCGACCGCATCACCCGCATCTACGCCGTCTGCACCGAGCTTTGCTATCTGGTGGAGGGCGACTGCCGCGCCGCCCTCATCGACACTGGCAGCGGCTTCGGCAGCCTCCGGGGAGCGGTGGCCCGGCTGACGGACAAGCCGCTGACCGTGCTGCTGACCCACGGCCACACAGACCACGCCATGGGCAGCGGAGAGTTCGCTGACTGCCCCATTTACCTGAACCATGAGGACCGGTACATCTACCTTCCCCATGGCGACGACGCCTTCCGGCACCAGGGCATGGCGCTGGCGGAGGAGGGCGTCACCGTTACGGAGGAGGACTATATCCCCACCGCCCCCTTCTCCCTGTTTCGGGATTTGAAGGAGGGCGACCGGTTCGACCTGGGCGGGGAGACCATCGCGATTTACGCCTTGCCCGGCCACACGAAGGGTTCCGTGGTCATGCTGATGGAAAACGCCCGCATCCTGCTGCTGGGGGACGCCTGCAACGGCTTCACCTTCCTGTATGACACCTACTCCCTCTCTGTGGCCCACTATGAGCAGCATCTGAGACGGGTCAGGGCGGCGCTGGACGGAAAGTATGACCGCGTCCTCGCTTCCCACGGCAACGGGGAGCTGCCTCTGGACATTCTGGACAGCTGCATCCAGGTCTGTGAGGACATCCGGGCCGGGCGGACAGACGACCAGCCCATGGAGTTCCGGGGCACCAAGGGGCTGATTGCCAAGGCCATGGGGCCGGAGGGGCGGCTGGACGGCGGCTCCGGCAACATCGTCTACTCCAAGGAGCAGATTTGGCAGGACGGCAGCCTGTGCTGAGACCTTGACAGGTCCCGCCGTTTTCCACTATAATAGCTTAGACGAAAACTCGACCATGCCCCGTCCCGTCCGACGGCCTGCAACCCCATCCCAGAACAGAGGTATCCCATGTTAGAGCTCTCCAAATTTACAGATTACAAAGAAAAGGTGCTGTCAAACTGCTCCCAGGTCATCGTCGGGAAGGACGATGTCATCACCCTGGTGCTGACGAGCTTCCTCTGCTCCGGCCATGTGCTGCTGGAGGACGTACCCGGTACCGGCAAAACCATGCTGCTCCGGGCCTTCGCCAAAACCGTGGGCGGCAACTTTAAGCGTATCCAGTTCACCCCCGACCTGCTGCCCTCCGACCTGACCGGCATCCACTTTTACAACCAGAAAACCGGTACGTTTCAGTTCCGTCCCGGCCCTCTGCTGTCCAACATCGTCCTGGCGGATGAGATCAACCGGGCAACTCCCCGCACCCAGTCCAGCCTGCTTGAGGCCATGGAGGAGCGGCAGGTGACGGTGGACGGCGACACCATGCCCCTGGAGGAGCCCTTCCTGGTGATGGCCACCCAGAACCCGCTGGAATCCTACGGCACCTTCCCTCTGCCAGAGGCCCAAATTGACCGGTTCTTCATGCGCCTCTCCCTGGGATACATGACCAGGGAACAGGAGATGTCCGTCCTGGCCCGCCCCGCTGCCACCGATTTGCTGGCCGGGCTGGGGCAAGTTGTCACGGCGGAGGAGACTGCCTACGTCCGCTCCGCCTGGCGGGAGGTGAAGGTCTCCCCGGCAGTGCTGGGCTACCTGATGGATATTATCCAGGGGACGCGGCAGGAGAGCGCCTTTGTCACCGGCGTCTCCACCCGTGGGGCGCAGGCATTGTACCGGGCGGCTCAGGCCACCGCCGCCCTGAACGGCCGGGCCTATGTGCTGCCGGAGGATGTGAAGTACCTGGCTCCCTTCGTTCTGTGCCACCGGCTGGGGGCCGGAGGCGGCGCAAAGGATGCCAAGGCGGAGGACTTTCTCCAGCGCATTCTGGAGAAGACCCCCGTCCCACTGGAAGCTGAGCCATGATCGCCCTGCTCATCGTCGTAGTGCTGCTGGCTGTCCTGCTTCAGTACCTGACCCGCCGCCGGGGGCTGCAGGGGCTGGAGGCGACGTTGTCTTTCTCAGAGCCGCTGGTGGAGCCGGGGACGCAGTTTGACCTGATTTTGCACCTGACGAACCACAGCCTGGCCTTCTTCCCCTTCCTGCGGGTGGTCGTTCGCCTGCCTGGAAGCCTTACGGTGGACGCGCCCTCCGGGCAGCTCCGGCCGGACAACCGGGGCGGGCAGTACCTGTCCGTCACCACCTGGCTGTCCCCAAGGCAGCGGCTCGACCAGCGCGTCTCCCTCTCCGCCGACAAGCGGGGGCGATACCTGGTGCATGGGCTGACGGTTTACGGCGGGGATTTTCTGGGCCTTTCTGAGGAACAGCAGAGCTATGACCAGTTTCTGGAGGTGGTGGTGCTGCCCAAGGAAGCCCCGGCGGAGGATTTGGGGCAGCTCTCCGGCGGTTTCCCCGGTGACCTCTCCGTGAACCGCTTCCTCTATGAGGACCCGGTGCTGACGGTTGGCTATCGGGACTATACAGGCCGGGAGCCGATGAAAATGCTGTCCTGGACGCAGATGGCCCGCACCGGTAAGCTGATGGTGAAGCAGTATGACTACACCCTGGAGACCTCCGTCACCGTGATTTTAAATGTGGCCTGTCAGGCGGAGGATCCGGAGCCGCTGATGGAAACCTGCTACAGCCTGGCCCGCACCCTTTGCAGCCAGCTGGAGGAACGGGGCATCCGGTACGCCTTCCAGACCAACGCCATCACCGCCGGAGACTTCGCCTCCTGGCAGTCCGTCAGCGAAGGGCTGGGCCAGCGCCACCTCCTGTACATCCTGGAGGGGCTGGGCCGGGGGCTATATCAGCCCACCTGCTCCTGCGAGGTGCTGTTGGAGCGGGCAGTGCGCAGCTCTGACGGCACCCACGGCTTGCTGTTCCTCACGCCGGAGCGCGACCCGGAGGCCCTCCGGCTGGCCGCTCTGTGGGCAGACCGGGCCGGGGTGGGACTGTGGACGCTGATTGGAGAGGAGGCGGCCCTATGACGGCCCTTGTCCTGCTAAAACTGCTGTCCGACCTGGGGATATACTACGCCTTCGGCGGCTTCTTTGCGGCGCTGGCCGGGGCGGAGGCCCCGCTGCTGCTGGCCGCCTACGGTGTGCAGAGCGCCGTAGGCCTGCTGACCTACCTGCTGCGGGAGCGGGGATGGCTCCGGTTCCTGCCCCTGGCGCTGCTGGCGGTGGGCTGGCTGCTGCCGGGCGGAAGCCTTGCCGCCTGGGTCGCCATCGCGCCCCCGGCCCTCTATGTGATTTGGCTGGCAGCGGGAACGCGGTATCTGCCGGAGCAGAGCCGCCAGCTGGATATTTTTTCCGTTTTCTGGAAGGCGCTGCTGGTCTTTTGCCTGTTTCTACTGATGGTCGGTTGCGGAGACCTCCTCGCCGCCATCACCATTCCCGCGGGGCTCATCGGGCTGGCCTGCTGCGTCCTGCTGAACCGTTCCCTGCGGCACGACCTGGCGGTGTGCTGCCAGCCCCGGTACCAGGCTATGAACCTGGCGCTGACGGCAGGGATAGGACTGGCCGCACTGGGCCTCAGCTCCAGAGGCTTCTTGCACGGCTGCGCCGCCGCCCTCCGGTGGGTGTACGAGACCGTTTTCGCCCCCATTCTGATGGCCCTGTTCCAGCTGCTGGGGGCAGCGATACAGGTCGTGCTGTGGCTCTTCTCCTGGGTGCAGTTTCGCTTCACCGGGGAGGAGCAGGAGGTGCAGTCCCTGACCCTGGGCGATACGGAGGACTTATTTGGCGACCTGGAAGCCAGCGGAAACAATGGCGAGCTGTTCAGCAGGGTGTGTATCGCCCTTGCGCTGCTTTTGGGGGCAGTCCTCATCGTGCTGATGTTCCGCTGGCTCTCCCGCAGCGCCAGGAGGGCGGAGGGTGATCCGCCTGCACGGACGGTGCGCTCCGCCGTCGCCGGGAGCAGCCCCCGCCCCCTCCCCCGGTTCGCCCGCTCCCCTGTTCAGCGGGTGCGGCTGTACTATCAGAAGTTTTTAGCGCTGTACCGCAGCCGGGGGCTGGAACGGAAGGCTGGCGACACCAGCCAGGACGTGGCCGCCAAAAGCCGCTACACCTTTGACCCCGCCGCAGTCCAGGCCCTTCGGCAGCTCTACATCGCCGCCCGGTACAATGACCAGGCCACCAAAGAGGATGCAGCCCGGGCCAGGGAGCTATATCAATCCCTGTCCCGCGTCGCCGACCAGAGCCATACAGACTGACCCCAGAGTCATCCAGCGAAAGCAAACAGCAGCCCACCGGGTTCCTTCCCCGGTGGGCTGCTGCTTTCCATGCCTCGCGCAACTGCACTTCTTGTTGTATAGCGCCCAGTCAGCGGCCCTTGTTGGCCTTGCACAGGGCGTTCCGAGTCTTCAAATCCCTGGAAAGCTGCTGGCACAATCTGCCCGCGCCTACCGTATCGCCGCCGCTGAGGGCCGAACCGAGGGCAGAGACTTCCCCATACAACCTGTCCTCCAGCTCCCTTGTGGCTGCGCTGCTGACAGAATCACTGTAGCGTATCTCCTCTGCCAGCCGCCGCAGGTCGTCAGCCAAGGCGGCGTCCTCAGCCTGGCCGCCCAGGGCCAGCACCTGACTGTAAAACCAACGCATAAAGTCCGTGCTAGTTTCCGCCTTCTGGTCCTGCTCCTGCACATAGCTCCTTGAGGTCTCCGCAGTGATGAGCCCGATAGCTGCGGCTCCGGTCAGCAGGATATAGACCAGCAGGGGCAGCCAGAGGGGCATCTGTGGCAGGAGGACAGACAGGGCCACAAAGACCACTGCGCAGGCCAACAGGGCAGCTGCATACCCAAAGCCCACCCTCAGGATGGGCCAGCCATAGAATTTACTCTTTGCCGTCTCGGCGCCCTTCATGGCGATGCGTTCCGCTGCAAAGAGGACCAGCAGGGAAACCACCAGGAAGCCGTCCGACAGCCAGAACACCCCGGTCTTTTGAAAGGGGATCACAAAGGCGGCCAGGTTGCAGACCACCACCACAATGGCCCAAATCAGGACACTCGTTTGGGTTCGCTTCATAGGGCTCTACGCTCCTTTCTCTCTCGGCGCACAGAGGCGCCCCGTTACATCCGGCTCAGCACCTCGTCCACCTTGGCGTCATACTTTTCCTGGGAGATGAGTCCGCTGTCCAGCATTTTTTTCAACCTTTGCAGGACGGCCATCGGATCGTCCCCGGCAGGCTGAGCGCTGCTTCCTGCGGCGTCCGCCCTGCCCGGTGTGACCGGCGCAGCGGCACCCGGCGCAGCGGCACCCGGCGCGGTGCCCTGGAGGGCGTCCCTGGTCATATCGACCACGCTGCCCATGGCCCCCAACGTAATCCCCAGGCTGGCAATGTCCCCAAGGGCGCTTCCGCCGCCGGAGCCGCCGGTAATGCCATTCTGCATGGCCTCCAGCCCCACCTGACGGGCCGTTTCCTGCTGGTAGCTATAGCCTTTCATCCGCATTTCCTCCGCCTCGGCGGCAGCCTTGAGGCGGTATGCTTCCGCTTCCGCCTGTGCGCCGATGAGCTGGGACTGGGCCTTAGTCTGCGCTTCCGTCAGGATGCGATCCCGGGCGGCCGCAGCTGTCGCCTGGCCGACCTGCTCCCGCCTCACGCCCAGGTATTGCTCGGCGTACAGCTTCTTCATCTCCATGTACTGGTCGTGCATGGGGTCATTCGGGTCGTCCTCTGGCGTGGCGAAGCGCATGATGTAGAATTCCGGCATGGTCAGGCCATATTCCGCAAGGCCCTGGTTAATGATCTCCCGCAGGGCATCGGAAAGCTCCGTCATATGCTCGTCCAGCTCCAGCACGCTGATGGATTGCTGGCGAATCGCGGTGGCCAGATAGCTCTTGACCCGGCCCATGACCAGCCCGCGGAAGTACCCCGTCATGTTGGAGGGGTCAGAGTGATACCCGCTTCTCTGCTGGGCCGACCCCTGGGGCGCCTGGAGGGACTGCCCCATGATGAGGCCGGAGGTATTCCCCACCAGCTTCAGCAGGATACGCTTGGAATCAGTGGCCCGGATGTTAAACTCGCCGCTGGCACCGATGGACACATGAAGCCCGGAGACGGGGTCAAACACCCGCGTCTTGGAATCCGTCCCCCATTTGATGCCCATTTGGGTGGTCAGGTTGATGAAGTACACCTCCGCATGGAAGGGGGTCCGCCCCGCTCCGACGGGGAGCTGGTATTGCTTGTCCATTTCGGGGAGGTTCTGGGTCTCCAGGGTATAGTGCCCGGCAGGAAACACGTCCAGGGCCTGTCCGTCCCGAAAAAACACCGCCTCCTGGTTTTCATGCACCACCAGCTGCGCGCCGGTCTGAAAGTCCTCGATGGGATGCTTCCAGGCAAAGGTGTGATTGTCTCCCTCATATTGGATGATGCTGACAGCCGCCTCGCTGGCGTAGCGCTGCTTCGCCAGCTCCCGCTGCACATCGATCCTGCAATCGCAGATGGGGCAGCTATAGGATCTGGTGCCCTCCTCGGCAGTCAGCTTGACGCCGCATTCCGGGCACTGGAAGCTGACCATTTTCAGCCCTGTCGCCGGGGCGATTCTGGATTTGCAGACCGGGCACCTGGGATTCTTCCTGCTCTGGTCATAGACGATGGAGTTGCGGCAGGAAGGGCACACGATGGATGTCATGCGCTCCGCACGGATGTCGATTTTCGCACCGCAGCGGCAGGTGATCCGGTTCTGGAACAGGCCACGCAGCCCATTATAGGCGGTGACGTAATTGCCGCATTGCGGGCATTCTATGGCAAATTGACCCATAAACAATCCTCCTACACAAGCAGAGTTCCAACCGTGCGCCGTCAGAACTCCGAGGCAATGATGCCGTTTCTGATTTTGACCTCCAGGATTTTCAGCACGCTCTCCCGGATACGCTCCTCCGAAATCGTGCCGTCCTCCACTGCCGACAGGATACCCTGCACCGCGCCGGTCAGGCTGGACGGCTCCAGAATCACGTCAACGCCGGCCTGCACCGCCAGCACCGCCGCCTGGGCGGAGGTATACCGGTCGGTAATCGCGCTCATCACCATGGAATCGGTGATGACTAGCCCCTGGAAGTTCAGCTCGTCCCGCAGGATAGTGATCATCGTAGCGGACAGGCTGGCGGGGGTATCGTCCCCGGTCACCTCCGGGACGGAGATGTGGCCCATCATCACGAAGTCCGCTCCGGCGTCAATGCCCGCCTGGAAGGGCAGGAACTCCACGCTCCGCAGCTCCTGGAGAGTTTTCAGCACCTCCGTATAGCCGTAATGGCTGTCAGTGTCGGTGTCCCCGTGGCCGGGGAAGTGCTTCAGCGTGCAGAGCATTCCGCTGTCCCGGAAGCCCTGGACGGCGGACGCCACCATCTCAGCCACCGCCTCCGGGTCAGAGCCAAAGGCCCTGTCCCCGATGACGGTGTTGTTGGGGTTCGAGTTGACATCCGCCACCGGTGCGAAGTCCAGATTGAAGCCAAACTGGGCGATTTCCGTGCCGATGGTACTGCCCACCTCATAGGCTTTGCTGACATCGCCGGTGCTGCCGATGTCGGACATACTGGGGAAGGCGGTGGTGCCCATGGCTCTGTTCTTGCCGATGCGGGCCACCCGTCCCCCTTCCTCATCCACCGCGATGAACAGTCCGATTTTGGAATAGGACTGGGTGTTGGAAATCATGGTGGTACACTGCTCCGGCGTAACAATGTTGGCAGCAAAGTAGACCAGCCCGCCCACCGGATGGCTTTGGAGGGCCGCCTGAGTAGTCGCCCCCGCCTGAGTGACGGTGGATACCCCCGTCAGCGTCTCCGGCGTGACGATGAACATCTGGTAGACCTGCTCCGCCAGCGTCATGGAATCCAAAAGCTCCTGCGCCTGGGCCGTGATGGCCTCCTCACGGGTAAGCTCCGGGGCCTCCGGCTCGACGCTGCTTTCCGACGCTGCGGAACTATCAGTCGCCTCCGCAGTCTGGTCCTCTTCCTGGTCCTCCGGCTGCTCCGCCGCAGGCTGGGAGGCCTCAGCCTCGGCATCCAGCCCCTCAGAGGACTCGGTCAGGCTGGAGGAGGACACACTGTCTGCGCTATCCTCAGCGGCGGGGACGGCCCGGCTCGCCGTCAGCCACGCCCCCAGCCCGACTCCCAGGGCAAGCATAGCCAGAGACCAGAGGGCAAGGCCAAGGATGCGGAATCGCCTCCGCCGCGGGTCCTCTCCCCTCATTCCGTGTACCCGTCATCAAACTCAATGACGTAACCGACCTTTCCGCTGACGGAGGGGAAGTCCTCCACCAGGTCATCCCGCTGGTCGTTCATGGTCCAGCCGATATCCACCCCTTCATAGGCGGCATTCCACAGGCACAGGCAAAATTCCTGAGTGCCGTCGGTGTCAGCCAGGCTGGGCTCCCCAGGGTACCAGACATCGAAGCTCCAGGCCTCCCCGGTAATCCAGCAGCCGTCCTCACCCCATGCCATCTCATCCGAGGTCAGGGCAGCGCCCAGCCACAGGTATTTCAGCCCGCTTTCGTCCGCCAGGGCGCAGATGACTTCATACTCCTCCTCGGAGGTGATAGTCGCCAAATGGCCTCCTGCGTCGATTGCCGCTTCATAAGCCTCGGACCAGGACAGGTCAGACGCCACGATCTCATAAGTGCGCTCAGAGACGGGAATCTCCACCTGCTCCGCTTCTGTGTCGGACTGTTCCTCCTCTTCCGCTTCCGCTTCGGAGGACTGGACAGCATTTTCCTCCGCCTCGCTGCCTGTTTCGCTCTGAACAGCGTCCTCCGGCTGAAGCTCACTGTCAGCAGCAGCCAGCCCGCTGTCCTCCGGCGCTTCGCTCTGGTCGGCTGTCTCGCCCGCCGGAACGGAAAGCGTCTCCTCCTGGTCGGCGCGTCCGCCGGAGAACCAGCCCTGCCAGATGCCAACGCCGACCACGATACCGGCCAGCAGCAGCACAATCAGCACTGCCCCCAGGATGATCGGCAGCTTGGACTGCTCTCTTGTCTGGCCCTTTCCCGACGAATGGGCTCCTCCAGGTGTAACATAAATGCGCTTCGGCGGTTCCGGCGGCGTCTGAATCGTTCCCCGCGGCATCGGCGGGTCAGGCAAATCCTTTACCAACTCCGGCGGCAGCGGCGTCCCGTCAAAGGCACAAAATCTGGCGTTGGTCCTCAGCACCCGATTGCAGACGGGGCACCGTGCGATTTTGTAGCCGCAGGCGGCGCAGAACTGAGCATCATCCTTCGTCTCTTTTCCACAACAGGGACAAATCATAACTGGTTCCCTTTCCTTTTAACAGCTTAACAACAATTTGCCTGGCCCCACTACGCCCTGCGCCGCGCAGCGGCACAGGGCGGTGGAGCACAGGCTCACGGAAGCTTTTCTTTCACTCAGCCGTTCTTCTTCTCCCGAATCAGGCTCCGCATGGCGGCGAACTGGCCCTCTCCAACCGTGGAGTCCACTTCGCTGTTCACGCTGCACGGGAAGTTGCAGCCGCCCAGATATAAGACGAACTGGTTAGTGAGCCGATTCTCATAGCGGCGCTTCTTTGTGTTAAAAATCTTGTACAGAGATTCGCTGAGCTGAATGCCCTCAATATCCTCATAGAAGCATTCCGCCGTATACTCATTGTAAACAAGGCCGGTGGAAATGTCCACGTCGCCGGAATACATCATAACCTGATTCTCTGTAAAGGCATAGACGGTGACCTCCTGGAGCAGGGAGCGGGTCCTGCCGTCTGACCCAACTTTTCTGGCGAAAACGGGGTCGTATTCTGTTCCGTTTTTCTTATTCCTGCTGAACAATCCGCCCAGAGCGGCAAAGAAGCCGCTCTGCTTCTGCTTCTGCTTGGCAACCTGCTCCTGGGCGGTGGCAAAACTGCTGTCCGGAGACTTGCCAAAGCCGACTAATACCAGCGGTTTGATTAGGCTCATCTGTTCCTGCACCAGGTTCAGCTTCTCCAGCCCCCGCTTGTGCATAACAGCCTTTTGCTCTTTCCATGCTGTGTCCACTTCATCCTCATAAGGGAAGCCGTTGAACTTGAACACAAAGTACAAAACCACGCCAACCAGAGCCACAAGCAGCCCAATACCGGTCCAAAAGAAGATAGCTCCACCGACAATCAGGATGGCGGGCAATCGGGATGTACGGCCAAAAAAGTATTCCCGTATATTATCAGGGTCTACATTGGAGCCGTAGCCGGGGCCGCCAAAGTTCCCAGACCCGCCAGGGGTGTAGCCGTTCGAACCACCGGGGGTGTAGGAACTCGAACCTCCCGGGGTGTAGCCGCTCGCTCCGCCAGGGGTATAGGTGCCCGAACCTCCCGGGGTGTAGCCGCTCGAACCGCCGGGGGTGTAGGAGCCAGAGCCTCCCGGGGTGTAGGTTGTGGATGCATCAGCGCCGGGGGTATAGCTTCCGCCGACCTGCGCCGGGGTCTCCTCAGGTACCGGATTCCCGCAGACAACGCAGAATCTGGCATCCTTTTCCAGGGTAGCTCCGCAGTTAGGACAGTTCATGATGTTTCCTCTCTCTCATTTTATTTCAAAAAGGCCGGGCCGCCGCGCGCTGCGGCGGGAGAACAGCCCTTCTGATGATATTATGCCGCCCCTCTCCATTTGGCGGACTTCGACAGGACTACAGGCAGGCCGGCTTCGCGGTGCCCAGCGTTGCATACAGCTGCTGGACCTCTCGGGTAGTAAGGCCCGCCCTCAGCGCAGCTTGCAGCGTTTCCTGATAAGTGGGGGATGTGCGCAGATGCTTGTTGAAATAAAAGTCGTATTTTACATATGAAAAGAAATAATAATAGATGCCCCGCGGATGAATCATCAGCGCCGCATTGACGTATTCCTCAATTTTGAGGATGGCCGCCCGTCCCGCCAGGAAGGGCCGCTGCCCCTTCAACAGGGCAACCGCCGCATAGAAGTAAAGCTCCGGATTGTTCATATCATCCGTCATGGCACGCTCAAAGGCTTTCTCCGCCTGGTCGTAAAGGTGCAGCCTCAGAAAGCACATGGCGGCGGAAAGGTTCAGCTGGCCGTCATTTGGCCGCGCCGCCAGAGGCTCACGATAGGCGTTGGCATAGTTTTGAGCCAGCTGCTGCGGCATATTGAAAAACGTATCATAATTGGTGATATACAGCTTTGTGCCGCAGGATTCACAAACGGGATTGTCAATATCAACGGGCGTGCCGCAGTTGGGGCATTTGGTGGAGACCGCCTGATAAGCCATGGAACAAACCTTCTTTCGACGCAATGCTGCAAAATAATTCAAAATCTGTAAATATTATACAAGGCTCAGGAGTATGTGTCAAGCGCAAATATGTGAATTAAACGAAATTTAGAGTAACGCACAGGAGCAGGAATCCGGTCGGATTCCTGCTCCTGTGCAGCGTTTGGGAAGTCAATTCTATTCTCCGATTTCAGAGATGCTCCTTGCAGGAAAGGGTCAGCACCTCCATCCGCCAGACCGCCACCTGCTCCAGCGCGGCGTCAGGGAAGGCCCAGTCGCTCCGGCCGGTATAATGGGCCAGCAGCAGGGTCAGCGCCTGCCGTTTTCCTTCCGCATCTTCTACCAGCGCCGCCTGGCCTGTGCCGATGACGCTTCGAAAGCGGTAGGAATACTGGCAGCCGGTATCCCCGGCGTTCAGGCGATGGTTGGCGTCCAGCTCAAAGCCCACCACAGGGCTTTCCCGCAGCAGCTCCAGCTTTCGCCCCTCTGTAGCGCTGTGAAAGTAAAAGACACGCACGCCATCCTCCCAGGCAAAGCCAAAATTCAGGGGAACGATATACGGCGCGCCGCCGGTGGCGAAGGCCAGACGGCAGCAGTCGCAGGACTGAATGATAGTGTCGATTTTCTGGGGGTCGGTGACGGCCCGGTCGCTTCTTCTCATGGTATAGTGACCTCCTCCGGTGGATTCCGCCGCAAAAATGCCTTTAACGCCGCCTCATAGTCGGCTTTTACCTGGGCCGGGGCAAAGGAGCAGCGGTTGGCGTTCCGGAGCAGCGCCGGAACCTCCGCCGGAGTCAGTCCGCAGTGAACGCAGAGCCGCTCCAGTTCCTCCGTCAGGGTGGTGCCGCTGACGGTGCGGTTGTCCGTGTTGATGGACACGGTTAGCCCGGCCTCATAGAACTGCCGGAAGGGATATGCTTCCCAGCCGGGTACCGCCCTGGTCTGCAAATTGCTGAGGGGACACAGTTCCACGCCGATGCCCGCCTCTGCATATGCCCGCAGCAGCGCCGGGGATTTTTGCAGGGCGATGCCGTGGCCCACCCGGGCCGCGCCGTAGGACAGGGCGACTTCCAGGTTCTCCACGCTGCCCGTCTCGCCGGAATGAATGGTGAAGGGGATGCCCAGTTCTCTGGCCCGGCGGAACAGCTGCTCCTGCTCCCGGGTGGGGTGCGCTGCCTCGTCCCCGGCCAGATCCAGCCCGCAAATCAGGTCAGGGTACCATCGGGCGGCCTCCTCCAGCATCTCCAGATTTTGAGCCAGCGTGAGGTTCCGCATGGCGCAGGCCAGGAAACCGCAGCGGACGCCGGTCTCCGCCGTTCCAATCTCCCTGCCCCGCTGGACAGCGGCAAAAACCCGCTCCAGCGTCAGCCCCTCCTCCTGGGAGAACATGGGGGCAAACCGCAGCTCCAGGTAGAACACCCGCTCCCGCACCGCCTCCCGCAGGACGGCAGCGACAAAGTCCGCAATGCTGTCCTCTGTTTGCAGGCACAGCAGGGGCAGGTCAAAGCAGGTCAGGTAGTCCGCCAGGCTGGTGCAGTCCGCCGGAACGGAGTACCGGAGCCTCTCCCCTGCTGGGACGCGGCCTGTCCGGGTCAGGTAGTCCGTCATGGCCTCCGGCGGCAGGCTGCCGTCTAGGTGACAGTGCAGCTCCACCTTGGGAATCTCGGTGAGCCATTTTCTGCGTTCCATCATTGCCACCCTTTCCGGTGTCAGTAGCGCCGCACCAGCTGGGAGACCAGCTGGATAGAGCGCTCCGCCGCTTTGGCGGCAAACTGGCTGTAGTCTGCCGGGGAATTGCCGGAGGCATCGTCGGAGATGGCCCGAATCACCACGCAGGGCACCCGGTTCACATAGCACACCTGGGCGATGCTGCCTCCCTCCATCTCGGCGGCGATGCCACCGAAGACGGTGCGGATGCGCTCCTTCTCCCCGTCGGTGTGGACAAACTGGTCGCCGCTGGCGATGGTGCCCGTCTCGGTGTGGAAGCCCTGCTCCGCCGCAATTTCCTCCGCCAGAGAAACCAGCTTGGGCTGGCAGGGCAGATGAATGACGTTGATGCCGGACAGCAGGCCGGGCGGGTCGCCGATGGCAGAGGTGTCCATATCGTGCTGCACCAGGTCGGAGGCGATGGCGATGTCCTGAATCCCGATGTTGGGGGAAAGGGTACCCGCCACGCCGGTGTTGATAACGGCGTCCACCGGATAGCTTAAAACCATCGTCTGGGCGCAGATGGCGGCAAACACTTTGCCGATGCCGCAGACCGCCATCACCACGTCCACCCCGTGAAGACTTCCGCTGGTGTATTCGATGCCGCTGATGGTACGGGTGGCGGGGGCTTCCAGCATAGCGCGGAGGCCGTCGATTTCAATTTGCATTGCGCCGATGATACCAATCATGATGGGTCACTCCTTCTGATATTGAAAGTCGATGGGCTGGGCGGCGTGCAGCGTATTCAGATAACTGCGGCACAGGGTCTTGGCGGACTGCAAATCCAGGTTGCGGTAGTTGCCGCACTCCTTCCGGGACGCGCCGAATACGGGGCCGTCGTAGTCCAAAATCTGTTGCAGGGTATCCAGCACGGCCTGTAATACCCGCTCTTTACTGACGCTGCTGCGCACCAGCAGGTAGAATCCAGTCTGGCACCCCATGGGGCCGAAGTACAGCACAGCGGGGGCGATCTCGGAGTTCCGGATGAAGGTGGCGAACATATGCTCCACCGAGTGCATGGTGCAGTTATCCATATACACCCCGGCGTTGGGGGTGCAGGTGCGCAGGTCGTAGGTGACAACATCCCCGTCGATGCGGGAGATGTAAATGCCCGGCTTCAGCAGGTCATGGTCAACGGTGAAGCTGGCAATGCGGTCTATAGACATGGAAAAGGCGCTCCTTTGATAAGTATTACACTCAGTATAACACAGCCGCCGGGGGGTGGCAACCCTGGCGACCGGGAAAAAAGCGGTGGAAAAAGTCCCGCCCATATGCTACAATGGAGGCCAATGAAGTATCAGACAGGGGGGAGTACATCTATGGAAACGGTGGAGCGTCTGGGCCGCTACACCCTGCGCCAGCGGGACGGCCTGCCGAAGCTGGGAACAGATTCGGTGCGCCTGGCCCGGTTCGCCACCCTCCGCCCGGGCTGGCGGGTGCTGGATCTGGGCTGCGGCGTAGGGGTGCTGCCTCTGCTGCTGGCGGATCGGGCTGACGGCCTGACGCTGGACGGCATTGAGTGCGTCCCGGAAGCGGCTGATTTGGCCCGGGAGAACCTCCGGGCGAACGGTCTGCCCGGAACGGTTATCCAGGGCGACCTGCGGGAGCCGGGCTGGCTGACGGAGGGGCACTATGACCTGGCCGTCTCCAATCCGCCCTACTTTGCCCCGGAGACGGGCTATGTGGCCCAAGGGAGCCGAGGCATGGCCCGGGCGGAGCTATGCTGCACGCTGCCGGAGCTGTGTTTGGCAGCGGGAAAGCGGCTGAAAACCGGCGGGCGGCTGGCGGTCTGCCTCCGCCCGGAACGGCTGGCGGATTTGTTTGAAGCCATGCGGGGGGCATCCATCGAGCCGAAGCGATTGCAGCTGGTGCAATCCAGCCCCGGCCACAGGCCCCGGCTGGCCCTGGTGGAAGGTGTCCGGCAAGGCGGCAGAGGGCTGACGGTGGAGCCGGTTTTGCTGCTAAACGAACAAACTGGAGGGTAATTATGGCAGGAACACTATACCTGGTGCCGACGCCCATCGGCAACCTGGGGGACATCAGCAGCCGCATAACGGACACGCTGAACGAGGCGGACTTCATTGCGGCGGAGGATACCAGGGTCTCCCTGAAACTGCTGAACCATCTGGGCATTCGCAAGCCCTTGGTCAGCTACTACCGCCACAATGTGGAGACCAGCGGCCCCGCCATCGTAAACCGGCTGCTGGAGGGCGAGAGCTGCGCCCTGGTCACCGACGCAGGCACCCCGGCCATCAGTGACCCAGGGGAGGATTTGGTGCGGCTGTGCGCCGAGGCAGGTATCCCCGTGGTGGCCATCCCCGGCCCCTGCGCCCTGGTGACGGCGCTGGCGGTCTCCGGCCTGCCCACGGGCCGGTTCACCTTTGAGGGCTTTTTGGCGACGAACAAAAAGAACCGGAGGGCACATCTGGATGCCCTCCGGGGGGAAACGCGCACGATGATTTTTTATGAAGCGCCTCACAAGCTCTGCGCCACCCTCAGCGACCTACAGGAAACCTTCGGCCCCCAGCGGCGGGTGGCCCTGTGCCGGGAACTGACCAAGCTCCACGAGGAGGTGCGGCGCACTACTCTAGGGGAAGCCTGCGCCTGGTACCGGGAGAACCCGCCCAGAGGGGAGTTCGTGCTGGTGGTCGAGGGGGCTGAGGCCCCGGAGGAGACCGCCCCCCTCACCCTGGAGGAGGGCGCCGCACGGGTGCGCCAACTCCAGGAGACCCAGGGGCTGCGGCTCAAAGACGCCGCCCGTCAGGTGGCCCAGGAGAGCGGCCTGCCGAAGAACGAACTGTATCAGGCGGCGCTGACCCAGAAGGGCGCGGAGGAGTGACCTCCGCGCCACCGGTTATCCATTACCGGTCACAGACCGATTCGATCCAGTCGCAGACCTCACCGGCGTAGTCCGCCTCGCAGTGGGGCTGGTCCCACACCAGAGCGTAGTCTACCGGCTTTCCGGCGTTGGCCAGCTTCAACGCCAGCGTCATACCGATGGAGAAGGAAGTGTCCGCATCGCTGGCACCTACACGGATGCGGTAGAACTTGGCCTGGTCGCAGGCTTCCGCAGTGCCGATGTAGTTCATTGGGTTGTTGAGGTACTTCCGCTGGGCCAAAGCTTCGTCCTGAACGTCCGTTGCGTAGGCGGCATAGTAGCGTTCGTACTCCTCCGGGAACTGCTGCTCCAGGGCGGCAATGGCCGGGGCAACGGCTTCGTCAAAGTGGAAGGTGGGCTGCGTAGCAGAGCCGTACACCTTGTTCTCGCCGCTGTCGCAGTTCAGCGTGTCAAAGGCGGTGCAGGGCTTCATGCGGCGGCGATGGTTCAGCACATAGCTGTCCAGGTCGGAGATGGCAGCCTGCTGCCCGTCCCAGGAGAGCCAGGCGGTCTTGTCCTTGCCCTGGAGCGTGACGGTGGCGGGGGCAAAGGGAGGCGGCGCAGGCACGCCCTTGGGCGGGCGGCTCAGCATATCGCCCAGGGAAAACTCCGCAGGCTGCGCCCCTTCCGGGCCGCCCGCAGGCGGCTTGTTCAGGGCAACGCCGGGCCCGGCATGGCCCTGCATCAGGTCGGCATCGTCCGGCTCCTTGTCGTCGCCGCCCATGGGGGCTGAGGCCTCGTAAGTGTAGTTCCCGCTCAGGTAATCCTCCGGGCTGTACTGCTCCGGCAGCTCGCCCTTGCCCAGCTTGGTCAGGTACTTGGTGGCGGAGGCGTTCAGCTGCTCCATCAGGTAGTCATAGGCGCTGCCGCTCCGGCCATCCGGGTTCAGGGTGATAGCCGCACCGGTGTCGGGGTGGCGCAGTCCCAGGCCGTTGAAGTACTGAATATAGGCATCCTTCAGCTTACCGGACAGAGCCTCCTGGAAGGGGGTCATGGTGCCGGCAGGGCCAGCCGGGGAGGGCTCGTTCTCCTTATCGGCAGAGAACATCCACTCATAGGCCAGGTCGGCGTGCTCCAGGTCGATGATAGGGCAGTAGATTTGGGCGGCGTACACATCGTCCCGCTCGTCCATAAACGCCCCGGCTTCCTCCAGGTAGGCGTCATAGTTCTTGCTGTTGCCGGTGACGGCCAGCAGGGTGGACATGGCTCCGCCTGCGCTCCAACCCACGGAGATGATCTTCTCCAGGTCGCCGGGCAGAGACGCAGCGTTGTGCCGCAGGAAGCGGATGACCATTTTCAGGTCCACCAGGTTGATGGGGGCCTTGCCGCAGAGGGTGCCGTTCTCGTCCCTGGACTCGTGACCCCGGTTGCCGCAGGTGACGTAGACGAAGCCCCGCTCCAGATACTGGGGGCCGAAGCAGCGGGGGCCGCCCAGCCACATATGGGGCATCTGCATATAACCGGCAGAGTTGTTGTTCAGGATGACGGGGGCGGTGGCGGCGGTGTAGCCGTTCATGGTGTCGGTCGGGTCAATGACGCCGCCCTCCTTCATGTAGGGGGCGGGGACAAAGATGCTGAGCCGCTGGAACTTGGGTGTGGTAGCCTTCAGGGTATACAGCACGTCCTCCAGGCACCAGCACTGATAGGTGTCGTCAAAGAACCACTGGTTCTGCACCTCTGTCAGCTCCAGGGTTTTGTTGATGATGGGGATCATTTCTTTCATTGCGTTACCTCCATTTTATGATGACGATGTGGTTTCACCCGGAGCCCCTGTAGGGCTCCGGGTTTTGTGTTGACGGTTTCAGACAGGGGAAGGAAAGCCAGGAGCATTGATAGCTTCTTCGCAAACATATTTTTTACGGTTTTATCTGCTTTCTTTATTATAGTACAGCTTACAGATGTTTGTCCAGCCATGTCCACAGAACATTCATATTCCACTCGCTGGAATACTCCTTGTCCTCATGGTCGGCGTTGGGCAGGGGGAC
The DNA here is from genome assembly GCA_020860385.1 of Clostridiales bacterium. Classification (GTDB taxonomy): domain Bacteria; phylum Bacillota; class Clostridia; order Oscillospirales; family Oscillospiraceae; genus Onthomonas. The sequence continues at coordinate 39,955 of JAJBUK010000066.1, read as the reverse complement.
GAACTCCACCCGGCCCTGGCCCAGCTTCTGATAGATGGCGTTGACGAAGTTGACGCTCTGCATAAAGGGCACCAACTTATCCACACAGCCATGCTCCACCAGCATGGGGGCCATGTTCTCATTGATGTAGGTGGCAGGGTTTGCCTTGGCCAGCCACTCGTCGGACAGGTCGGGCAACGCGCCGCCCATATAGCTGCTCTCGGCAGACTGGGGCGTATCGTGATCCACGAAGCTGACGCCGTTGGCTCTGGCCTGGTCGTCCATGGTGCGGAAGTCGATGGGGCCGAACTGGTCGATGCAGGCCTGCACGGTGCAGTCCGTATCGAAGGTCATGCCCTCCTCGCCTGGGAACTGGCCGTTGGGAATGTTCATGCCCATCAGTGCGGACAGGTTGCCTCCGGCGCTGCCCCCCAGGGCGCAGATGCGGTTGGGGTCGATGGCGTACTGGGCCGCGTGCTTGCGCAGGAAGCGGAACGCCTCCCGGCAGTCCAGCACGGCGGCGGGGAAGATGGCCTCGCCGCTGAGGCGGTACTCCACCGAGGCGATGGCGTAGCCGTGGGCCAGCCCTTTCAGGTAGGTGTCCATATGGTCGTCCCGCTTATCGCCCATGCCGAAGCCGCCGCCGTGGAGATGCACCACCAGCGGGAAGGGCCCCTCCCCTTCCTCCGGGAGGTAGAGGTCCAGCCGTTGGGCCGGGGACTGGTCAGCATAGGGAATGTCCAGGAATTTCCGTTTGACCCAGCTGATGTCGGCCATTTTCATTTCCATGGCTGGCGCGCCGCCTTCGGCAGGGGCGTCAAAGCGCAGGGAGCCTTCCAGCTTGTCATAGTCCTCCAGACTAAAGGGCTTATTTTCCAGACTCATTTTAAACCATCCTTTCTAAAAAGAAAACCGGGACAGCCGAGAAACAACACCTCCGCTGTCCCGGTAAGGGAGTACAAAGCTTACTTATGCACAGTGATGAGTGATAAGGTTGATTACTGGTCGTTGGCAGTCTGATCCTTCATAGCGTTGGCCTCATGGAACTGAGGAGCATACTTCTCCACGTCGGTGAGCAGCACCAGGACGAGGATAATCACACCGATGATAGCGCCCACAAAGGTATAATCAAACTGAATGGCGCTGATAACGGCATCAGACTGGGTCTCCAGAGAGGCACTGTAGCCCACAGCAGCCAGAACCCAGGCGCACATGGCGGAGCCGAAGCCCATACCGATCTTGGAGCCGATGGACTGGGCGGAAGAAATCAGGCCCTCAGAACGGACGCCGTACTTCCAGTAGCCATATTCCACCACATCAGGCACGAAGGCAAATACAGCACTCAGCAGAGGACCTGCGCCCAGAGCGCGGATGACCACGCCGATGACTACCAGAGTGGTATTGGTGCCGGCAAAGCCGCAAATCAGGAAGCCAATAATCAGCAGGACGGCACCCATGGTCAGATAAGCCCGCTTGGACCACCGCTTAGAGATAGCGGGCATCAGGAACAGGATAATGATGCCAGGAGCCTGTCCTGCCGTCATCAGGGTGGACATGAACATGGGGTCGCCAATCACATAGGAGGCGTAATAGCTCTGAGCAGCAATCGCGTTGGCGTTCATCAGCAGGGAGAAGATGCCAATCAGCAAAAGGAGCCAGAAATAACGGTTCTTCATAACGGCGGGGAACTGCTGCTTCAGGGTGGGCTGTTCGCCCTGAACCTGTTCTGCATCCCCTTCTTCGGGCTTCATCTCCTTATTCACCAGGCCGGAGATGAGGATCAGGACGCCAGCGACCAGGCCCAGAATAATGCTGGCCCAATGCCAACCAAATGCCAGCACCAGCGGGGTGATAGAGGAACCGGCAATCAGACCGATGACGCTGTTGCCCACAGCGGAGAAGGTGGCCAGCATAGTGTTGTCATCCCGGTCACGGGTCATCAGGGGCAGCATGGCGGTGTTGGCAATGCCGAAAATGGTATAGACGATAACGGACATGAAGATGTAGGTAGCGTAAGCATACACCAGCTTCATCCCCTCGCTTGCGCCAGAGGGAACGTGCATCAGCAGCACAATGCCAAGGAAGGTCAGCGGGCCGGACAGGATAAGCCAGGGACGGGCCTTGCCCCATTTGGTGTTGGTTCTGTCTACGATAGCGCCCATAATCAGGTCGCTGACACCGTCAAAGATACGGCAGACGACGAACATGGTACCGATGGCCGCCGCACCAATCAGCGCGGTGTCCGTGTAGTAGCTCAGCAGGAATGCCGCGCCAATCTGACTAAAGACGTTGCCGCCGCCAGTGCCAAGGCCATAGACTGTTTTCCGCCAAAGCGGAACTTTTTTGTTTTTGTTCATAGATATACTCCTCCTTTTGATGTGATACCGCTTGACTGGCTGGATAGGCCCCCTGGCGCGCCGCGTGTTCCGGCGTTTCCGCGACCTTTGGTAGCCGGTTTTCGTATCTGTTTCATATTATAGTTTCCAAAAACTTGACTTGCAATTCAAAATCCTGTATAATCGATTCCAGACTAGAATAGATTTGTGAGGTATGTCAAATGAACCTGAGCTATTTTCGTGAATTTATCGTATTGGCAGATACTTCCAATTACCTGGAGGCGGCGGAACGCCTCTTCATGGGCCAGTCCACCCTGTCCAAGCACATCATGGCTATGGAGCGGGAATTGGGGGTTCCCTTGTTTGAGCGCACCTCCCGCAAGGTGGTGTTGAGCAAGTATGGCAAGCTGCTGCTGCCCCACGCCAGAACCATCGTACAGGCCGAGTATGACTATACCGCCGACCTGGAGAATGAACTGGAATCCATGCGGGGCCGGGTCACGGTGGGAACGGTTTCCGCCACCGCAAAATACCGCATCACCGAGGTCCTCGCCAATTACAAGCGGCGGTACCCCAACAGCAGTGTGCGCATGATAGAGGGCGACCCCAACGACCTGATCGGCCAACTGAAGGCGCGGAAATGCGATATGATTTTTGCCCATTTGCCGAATAACAGCCTGGAAGAGGCCGGTTTGCACGGCTTTCAGTACTGTGAGGACTCCCTGGTCTGCGTCTTCCCCAAAAGCCACCCACTGGCAAAGGAGAAGGTACTGCCGCTGGAGCGGCTTCAGGACGAGACATTTATTGCCCTGGCGGAGAACAGCGTCGCCCACAATCTGGTGCTGGAAAGCTGCCATCGGGTGGGGTTTTCCCCAAAAATCGCCTTCTTCTGCAATCGCATCGACAGCGTTCTGGATCTGGTCACCAAGGAGATGGGTATCGCCATTTTGATGGAAAATCTGACGGTGCGGCCAGAGGACTCCAACTTCCCGGACCACGCCCCCTTCTCCGTCGTCCAGCTCCAGCCCCACGTCACCGCCCCGGTCTACCTCTGCTACCGGGCGGACGAGGAGCTTTCCCCCGCCGCGAAGCACTTTGTCCAGTCCGTCCAGGAGGAAATCGCCAGCCGGAACGAAGCGTGACCCGGTGCGCTCCTGACCGGCGGATTTCCGCCTCTTTTTCGCTTTCATGCCGAAACGGAATGATATGTCGTTTTCCAGGCACCAACGCAGCGTGCTCCGGCCTGCACCCTTTCCCCCGCCAGCGCATAAAATAAGTCGAACGCCGCATCATGCAGCATTCGACTTATTTTCACGGAAAAGGAGCTTGTGCGTATGACCAGAAAGTCATCTGAAACCAGCCGCTGCACGGACTGCAACGGCACCATGCCCTCCTGTGCGCCGTTGGCGGTACCCTATGTACCCTTCCAACAGGAGAACGCCCCGATTTATAAGGACTGCGACGCCCTGAGCCAAGGGACTTTGTTCCCCTGCCTGAACCTCCCCTTCCATCTGGCGGTGAACGGCACCCCGGTGCCTATGACGCCGCTGGCCCAACTCCAGGCGCTGGACTTCGTTTTGCAGGAGCTGGCCCTGTACCTGGACACCCATCAGGACGATGAGGATGCCTTCGCCCTGTTCCAGGAGTATTCCGCCATGATGGAACGCTCCCGCGCCGCCTACGAGCGGCAGAACGGCCCCCTGGACCTGGCAGCGGCAGCCGCGGACAGCAGCTGGCAGTGGACCCATTCCCCCTGGCCCTGGGACCTGAAAGGAGAGGATTGACCTATGTTTGTCTATGAAAAGAAGCTGGAATACCCCGTCCGCATCAAGAATCCCAACCCCAAGCTGGCCAACCTCATCATCTCCCAGTACGGCGGGCCGGACGGGGAGCTGGGAGCCTCCCTGCGCTACCTCTCTCAGCGGTATAGTATGCCCTTTGACGAGTGCAAGGCCGTCCTGACGGACATCGGCGTGGAGGAACTGGGCCACTTGGAGATGGTGGGCACCATCGTCCACCAGCTGACCCGGAACCTGACTCAGGAGCAAATCGAGACCGCCGGTTTTGACGCCTACTTTGTAGACCACACCGCCGGCGTCTACCCCACCGCCGCCAGCGGCGACCCCTGGACGGCCGCCACGATTCAGGTGACGGGAGACACCATCGCCGACCTGACGGAGGATTTGGCCGCCGAACAGAAGGCCCGGCTGACCTATGACAACATCCTCCGCTTCTGCCGGGACGACCCGGATGTGACCGATGTCATCCGCTTCCTGCGGGAGCGGGAAGTGGTGCATTTCCAGCGCTTCGGTGAGGTGCTGGAGCTTGCGAAGGAGAAGATGAACCACAAGAACGTCTATCTCTGCAACCCGTCCTTTGACCGGAAGTAAGCAATAGAAAAGCGTCTGCCGTTTTTGCGGCAGACGCTTTTTTTGCGGAAAGAACCGTGTTTTGTTGCGGAGAAGCGCCCGTCAAATCTGTGGGTCGCTGACCAGCTTCCAGAAGGGCATATCCTGAATGGAAACCATCGGCGCGTTCCCGATCTTCACCATGCTGCGGTGCTTTTCCAGCGCCTTGATCTGGCGGAAGATGCGCTCCGTCTCCGCCGGCACTCCATCGGTTTTAAACACAAATTCCACGTCGGAGCGTTTCAGGTCGGCTACGTTGTGAACGGCCCAGGTCAGGATATACTTAGAGTAATCATCAGCCCTCGTGCCAAAGTGCGTCAGGAACTGAGTGGAGAGGATAACGCCAACGCCAAACTCCCGGCCCTCTTTCAGGATTTTTTTCAGCGCAGGGAAGTTTTGAGACATGAAGTTATCCGCCTCATCCACCAGAATCAGCTTCTTCAGCTGACGGTAGCGCTCATCCATCTTGCTGGAGCCGGAATTCTGCATCTGGGCGTAGAACAAATCCAGGGTGATGGCCACAATCAGGTTCTGGATGTCAGAGTCGTACCCGGAGAGGTCAAGGACAACGACGCCGTTCAGCAGCGCAAACAGGGACTTTGTCCGCTCCGGGCTATCCTCAAAAATCTGGAACTGGAACAGCTTTTCCATGACGGCGTAGAGGGAATCGTTCTTCTTGATGTCGTCATTGGCGCAGTACACGTCGTACACCTGGGCAAAGGTGGGCGCGGGCCGCTTCCACGTTGCGGGGTCCCCTGGGAGGATACCGCAGTTCTGATAGGCCTGAATGATGCAGCGCAGCAGGGATGCGGACTGCTTGGGGCCAAGGTTGTAAATCTTCGCAATGGTATCGGTAAAGGTGTTGGCGATGTGAATCGGCAGCTGTGGCTTCGGCCTGATTTCAGTCAGGGAGAAGGGGTTGAAGGGCAGCCGGTACGCCTTCAGGATGCGGGCCCTTGTTGCCCGCACAAAATCCGGCTTGCTCTCGTTATAATCCCCTTTGTAATCAAAAATCAGGATGCCAAGCCTCTGACCGTCAAAGTTATTGTACTGCTGGCGATAGAGCTGCGTCACCAGGGATTTGGTAAACTGGGTCTTGCCTGTGCCCATGGTGCCGATAATGCCCATGTTCGTATGAAAAACCTGCTCCGTGTCATTGGGCCGCCAGTACACCGGCTCCTGAGTCTCCACGTCTTCCCCCAGCAAAATTTCCATAGACCGGGGGGCGTCGGAGCTGCCGTCCTCCTGCAAGAGGGTTGGTTCCTCCTGCAAGGGGGGCGCTTCCTCCTCCAGTGGCGCTGCTTCTTCCGCCGCAGCGAACCAGCTCTCCGCTTCAAGCGGGGCGCTGTCCGGCGTTTCCTCCGGCGCCGGTTCCTTCTGACAGAGGGCCTCCGGCTCCTCCGCGTCGGACGCTGCTTCCGCCCCATCCGCCTGCTTCAATTTTTGAAGCAGCGCCTGACAGTGGGCACACAGTCCCCTGGTTTCGGCGTACTCATAGCAATCACAGGCGTAGTCTGCAATCTCATCGCTGCCCAGAATATGCATCCTGGGGTGATGGACAAAACCAAACTCGCAGAACACCTTGGCCGCCGCGTAACGGCCGGAGGCGTCCCTGCGGTCCTCGTCGATTTGCACCTGCTCCAGGGGAATCGACTGGAACAGCCCCCCGGCTCCGGCAGCCGCACCCTGGCCGCTGCGCTTTTCATAGATAAGCTCCCTGTCGTCACCATAGGCCGCGATGGCAAGGGCGGCGCAGTGGGAGCAAAAGCCGGACGCGCCGGTGCTTTCATAGCAGTCACAGGTGTAATCGGTCACCACATTGGCGTCCCTCAGCTCCACCACATTGATTTTGGGATGGTGGACAAAGCCGAAGCTGCAAAACACCTTGCCCCGCACCTCTGCCGAGGTGTCGCTGAGGCGCTGCTCGTCTGTCACGGTGACCCGCTCGCTTTGAACATATTCTCTGCCCTTCTGCCGTATCGCATTGGACAATAATTCGCGCATTTGTTATTCACCTCTCTAATCTCCGTTGAACTGATACTGTTCCAGATAGCTCAGCCGCTCGCTGCTCGACATATCCTTCGGGTCCTTGTTCGTCTGAGTCTGGGCGTTGGCAGCCGCAGCGGCAGACTGCCCGAATACCGCCGCACCCTGGGCAATCACCACGGCGCCGCCGGTGGGCTGGGGCCGATGAAGCACCTCCAGAATGTCCAGAACGGTGTCCTGTTCCAGGGCAATGGAGACGTCCAGCTTTTGATATTCGCTGCGCTCCCCCTGCCGCACCAGCTCCATCTTCAGCAGGAACAGGAAGTCTGACAGTTGACGGTAGGAGAGCCCCTCGGTCTGCTCCGCCAAATCATCCACGGACAGACCGGACACGGAGAGCTTGATATCCTTGTTCATCCCGCTTCCGGGGCTTCGCCAGTCTGGAACGCTGTAGGTCAGCCCGCTTCGCAGGAACTTCCGCCGCTGCCGCAGTCCGGGATTCTCACAGGGGCAGCACAGCAGCTCCGGAAACAGGCTGGAATTATACAGGGCGGAATCCTCTGTGATGCAGATGAGGAAGCACTCCCGGGCGCAGCCCATGCTGTCAATATACTCCCCCAGGGCCTCGCCGATGGCGTTCAGCACCAGCTGCACGTTGTTATACTGCTCCATCTGGTCGAACAGCAGGACGCAGTATTCCGCCGAGCCGTCTTTGAGCGACGCCTCCGCCTGTTCAAACACTGCGTTCACCCGTCCCACTGTCTCCTGCGGCGGCTGCCCCTTCGGAAACGCCTGGGCCTGCACATACGCATAACAGGCCTTGTCCTCCGGGATGCCGCGCTTCCGCCAGAGGGAATTGAGCAGCGCCTTGGCCAGGGTGTGCTTCCCGTTGCCGGGCGGGCCGGAGAACAGTACCCCCGGATAGTTTTTTAGCTGAAAATACTGATACAGGAACTGGTCGTTCAGCCCCTCCAACACTGGCTTCCAGAAGTAGGTGTCGGGCAGTTCTGACAGCGTAATATCATCATAAGAAGGCCCGTAAAATACATTTTCTGCCCATTCCCGACACAGCCGTGTCTGCTCCGCCTGCTCCATCCGTCAACCGCCTCCCACGATCCTCAAAGGGTACGCATCTGCTCTTCAAACTCGTTCAGCGACCGCTCAATATCGTCCTTGGGCGATGGCACATAGGAGGCTTTGGCAGTCTCAAACAGCTCCCGCGTCAGCCGGAAGGAGCCGTCCTGCAACCGGGTAACGGCGCTCTCCCCATCGGCGCATCCTTCCGCCACGGAGGTACGGATCAGGTTCAGCAGCTTCGTGCTGACCCGGTTGATGTCCCGCTGATTATAGCACTCGGTGCAGTCCGCCATGTCGCTCCAGTCAAAGCCGTCCTCCAGCTGGATGATGTCTCCAAACTTCTTGCGGAAGGCGTGGGCGCGGGCGGCCTGGTCGGGCAGAGGGATCTGTACCAGCTCCACCCGGTCCAGCATAGCCGTATCCACATTGGCCGGGTAGTTGGTGGCGCCGATGAAGATGACGGATTTCTTATCCCGGTTCGCTTTCTGAAGCTGGTTGAAGCTGGTCAGGAAGGTGGTCGTCAGCTGCATATTAAAGTCGGAAAGATTCGCGATGGAGCGGTTCTGGCAGATGCCGTCCACCTCGTCCATAAACAGGATGCAGGGCGCATTCTTCGCCGCCTCTTCAAAGGCCCGACGGACGATTTTATCCGCCTCGCCGGAGAACTTGCTGTGGATATCCGCCGTGGCCAAGGACATATATTTGTAGCCCTGCTGCATCAGTTCATGGGCAAATGCCTCGATGATAAAGGTCTTCCCGCAGCCGGGAGGGCCGTAGAAGAAGAAGGACTGGACGGTGGGCATCCCCAGATAGTCATTCAGGGCGCTCATGGAGACATCCCGCACACAATCGGACAGCAGCTTCTTCACATCATCCATGCCGGCCACTTCGTCGAAGCCATACCCCGGGTCCGGCTTGAACCACTTCTCTACCGTCGCATCGGAAACATCGTCCTTTGCGGCGGCCTTCTTCTTGGCTGCGGGCTTTGCGGGAGCCGGTTTCTTCTCCTCTTCCGGTTCATCGGATGCCGCAGGCTCGGCCTCGGCCTCAGTCTCCTCCTCCGGAAACAGGTCCTTCCAAATCTCCCGCATTTTCTCCTGGCACATAGTCTGGCAGCGCATCCAGCGCTGGGCCTCTGCACCGGTGGTCATAGTGGCCAGCTGGCCGCAGATCTGGGCGGCCCGCTGATAATTCAGCCCTTCCTCCCGGCTGGCCTCCTTCTTCATGCTGCGGATGGTTTCCGCCTCATAGACATAGGCACGGTATTCGTTATTTAAGCGATTGATCGTTCTAATGTTCATAATTCCCTCCTGCGGCACCGGATGCCCTCTCTGCCAGGCTCAGCGTCTGCCGGCCCGGTTCTTGAGAATCTCTTCTTCGTCGCTGGTGATTTTCTTATCGTCGGGGGGCGTTTCAAAGTTGATGCCGCCCATATCCGCAGCGCCGCTGCCGACCACATTCGTCTGCTCCATGCACTCCTTAATGCTGTAGCCCTGGATCACCCGCTCTACGAACCGCTCATCCACCAGCTCCGCACGGCTGGAGAAGGTGATGGGCTCCATGGTATCGTCAAAGGCCATGCCCGTATTCTCCCGCAGTTCCTTCTTGGTCAGGGAGGTACTGCCGGCGTTCATGCGATACATCTGGCGGAGGATCTTCTCCAGGTTCCGCATGGCGTAGTCCATATCCTTCGCGGAGCTGATGGAGCTCAGGTCCAGCTTGGCCTCCTCCACGGCCAGCAGGCCGATGATGGCGTCATGGATGCGCTCCTTTTCCATGGCGTCGCTGACACGGGCTTCCCTGCGGCGCAGCACATTCAACCGGCTGGAATCCACCGTGTGCTGGAAAAACAGCCTGCATTCCTCCAGCTGAGCGGCGTATGCCGCAATGGTCTGGGCGTGCTCCTGCCGCTGGCGGATACGCTTCATTGTCTTATCGATATAGGCCTCCTCGGGGCTGCGCTTGGAAAAAATATTCGGCATTTTCGTCATGCTCCTTTCTGATTCCGGCGGGTCAGGTGTTGTAATTGTACTGCTCGTTGACAGCCTCGTTCTCTTCCGTATTCTCGTTCACTTCGGTGTCGAAGTTGATATCGAAGTTCGCCGTCTGATTCGTCTGCGTCTCCTCCAGAACGGCTCTGTTCTTCCTCATCTCTGCCAGCTGCTCCGTTCTGCGGCGGGCAATCTGCTCGGAAATGGTATCCACGGAGTAATCCTCCTCCTGGACCTTCTCCATCCATGCCAGCATATTGCTGCGGATGGCCACCGCATCCTCGCCGTTCAGGACGCTCTTTCTGGCGGCGGCATACTTCACCGCAGCGTCGGACATCTCCCTGGCCACCGCATACTGGGCCGCCAGGTGGGCGACCTGCTCATCCAGCAGGGCGACATACTGCGCATTGATGGTCTCGTCATAGACCACCGGCTGCTCGTTCAGGGCGATGCGGAAGGTCTCCGCCTTCTGATAGGCCGCCAGAAGCTGCACCTTGTTGCCGGCGGTAATATCCTTCTGCTGGTCAATGGCATAGGCCATGTTGGCGTAGACACCCAGCTCATCATCGAAGGCCTTCTCCTCCGCCGTGAGGCGGTCATTCTGGTCCACATGGGCCTTCAGTCTGCCGTAGAGCCGCTGCCCTTCCTCCGTCTCCTGCATCTCCTTGAGGCGCTTTTTAAAGGCCTCCACCTGCTTCCACTTTTCGTCCACCAGGACATCTGCGGCGCGGATGGTCTTTTCCAGGTTGTCAATCTCCTCATAAGTATGGATGATATTGTCATACTTCTCCATGTACTTGACCCGGGCCGCCAAAATCTGCTCCTTGCGGTCCTCCTGATCCTCCGGAACATTGTCCCGCAGGAACAGGACGCCCGCACTGAGGGCGTTCATGGCCCACTCCGCCTTGTTGGGCGAGCCATCCTCCACGGCGGTCTTCCAGGCCCGGGCCGCATAGAGCAGCACCCGGTCGATACCTTCGATCTGGTCAAAAATCGTGGGGGCATTGTCGATTTTCTTCAAAATCGCGTTGCGGGTCATCTCCATGTCGCCGCAGGGCTGCTTCTCATCGCTTTTCGTGTCCGGAAGCTGCCCCTGGGAGAACTGGATGCTGCGCAGCGTGCTGACGATTTCCTCGCCTCTGCTCCGGTTCTCGCTCATGACGGCGGCAGGGGATTCCTCCTTCTGCGGCGCAAGGCCGACGGCGGCCTTCACATCTTCGATCACCTTGCCCACCCCGCTGGCAGATGAACGGGATGTGGTCCGCTTCTTGTTTTTTCCCGTAAATGGCATACTTTTGTCCTCTCTTTCGTTTGATTGATTCAGGATGGATGATGGTTGATTCTTCTATGAAGTACGCCTGAGCTACCTCCTGTTGGCGCGTGCTTCCAGGATGCGGCTGGCAGTTTCACTGTCCATATCGGCATCGGCGCTGTGGTCCGGCGTCGGCTGGACGCTCTCCAAGAGCGTTTGCAGGGTGTCGGTCAGGTCGATGCCGCTGATTTCCGAAACGGTCTGATACTCCGCGTCCGCGCTCTCCAGGGCGATTCCATAGCTGTACAGCTGCCCCTGCACCGCAGCGACCGCGTCTGTACCGGAGGGCTTGATGCGCAGATACTCCCTGTACTTGTCAAAATATCCCTCAGAGACGGTGAGGTACCGCTCACAGCCCTGACAGTACTGGTCGAACTCCCCCTCGGTATAGAGGTTATTCCCGCAATACAGCAGCACGTTGACCGTGCGTCGCACCGTCCAATGGTCGCCGCGATTCTCCGCCCGCTTCATGCGCACCACGAATTTATCGATCCAGCGGATGCGCGTCCGGGGGAAGGGCCGGTTCCGCGCCTTCAGAAGGCTCCGCTTCATCACGTCCCACTCCCGCTCCGCAGGCTCCCAAATCTGGAAGGGCGACGCTCCCTTCCGGTAGGCCCACTCAGGCCAGGGCAGCTCGGCCAGGGCGGACAGCTCCGGCTCCGCAAAGACGACGTGGCTCTCCTGGGAAGGATAGTCCTTGGGCAGCGGCCCGAATTGATGTACCAAAATGTCGATCAGCCGCTCCGATTCGTTCTTATTCCTGGCGGAGCGCCGCAGGCGCTGAATACGCTCCTCCATTGCGGTGATTCCGTTATCGCAGAGGCAACGGAACAGGGCGGCATAGGTAATCGGCTGCTTCAGCGAGGAAAACAGCCCCTGGCAATAGGCCCTCAGCTTGGGCTTGTACGTCCAGAAGTACAGGAAGTTGGTATAATCCAGGAGCGTGCCTTCGTCCCAGGCCTCGTCCCGGGCAAAGCGGACGTTTCCCATCAGCGTCTTCAGGCCGTCAAAGGTAAAGGTACCCAGTTCAAGGAACTGATCGTCCAGCTTTTCCCGCAGCCTGTCAAAGAAGCACAGGTTGTCCTTATCCAGCAGCAGCTCCCGGGCGCTCCTGCAAAGGCTCTGCCCGGTCTCCCTGTCCACATAGGCCAGTACGCTGCCCGGCGCAGTATACAGGGAAAGCACCTCTTCCGTCATCTCCATTGGCCCCACCAGAACAAGGGCATCCCGGCAGCTGTGGAGCCGCTGTATCAGCCTGTCCAGCAGTCTGGCCTTCGAGGGATAATCCGGCTGGAACAGCCGGGCGAAGGCCTCCATGCGGCACACGAATGCAGACGCTCCGTTCCTCCTGCCCAGCTCCTTCGTCAGCCACTGGACAGCCCTCTCCTGATCCAGGTCAATGCAGACCTGCCCCTGAAAGTCGGGCTTGAACCAGAGGCTTCTGGCGTAGTACTGGTGGTAGCTGTCCGCATCCAGAATGGTCAGCTTCATCTGGCTGCCCACCGCATCCAGGAAGTAGGTATAGCGATAGCCGCTCCTGCGCAGGGAAAGCCGAAGCCAATCGTCCAGCCTGAGCTGAAGCGTGCTGTCCAGAAAATACGTCTCGCCCTCGTGCTGGAATACGAAATACAGCTGTTTATGTGTGGAAAACAAACGCCACCCTCCTCTCCTGATGAAGCGCCGCTTCCCTTATTCCACTCCCACCAGGGAGATGGGGGCAGACATGGTCTGCTTCTGTCCGCTGCGCAGCAGCACATTGACCCTGAGCTGCTCCCGGAGGCGGAGGCCCACCTGCTGGAGCCCCGGCTCCTTCAGATTGGGAACGGAGACGCCGATTTCCTTCCGTACGCCGTCCTTCTCCGTCACCAGCGTGATCGGGAGGGCGTCCCCTTCGGGGCAGCGGGCAAATTCCTGCTCGCACCACACCTCGCGCTGCTCCAGCGCTTCTCCGCTGGCAAAGAGCTGACACGCCGTTTCATCCAGGACCAGCTGCTCTCCGCTGGCCTTCCAGCGGTAGCAGAGCACGCCAATTTTCATGTCCTTCAGGTACTCCTTCCGGTACTGATTGGCGTAGTCCATCAGAGGCGCATTATCGTCCCCGATGACGCTGATCTCCGGGAAATGGCAATACGGGCACTCCGCATCCGCATAGCTGCCCCCACATACAATACAAGTTTTCATCGTGCCTTCCGCCTTCCTTACCATGCTTTTAGTGACTGCTTACCGTTTCCTGATAGCTTTTGATGGCCTGCCGGGCCTCCGAGAGGGCCCGTTCCGCCTGATTCATCTCATCCTGCAGCCCCTTCGTCAGCGAGAACGGCTTCCCGTCAAAGAATTTGCTGTCCTCCTCCAGCCGCTTCACGATTACATTCATCGCGGACAGCCTGGTTTGCAGCCCTGACAGCTCAGCGTCCTTCTGGGTCAGGCTCTGGAACTCCAGCTCCAGCCGCTGATAATCCTCAACGGCCTTCTGCTGGCGGGTCTGCTCCTCTGCCTGCTGCTCTGCCAGCAATTTCCTCTGCCGCTCCTGCTCCTCATTCTCCTGCTGCAGCCGGCTGATTTCCTGATTCATTCTGTCGCAGTCTGCTATCCTGCGCTGCAAATCCGCCGTTTGCTGCGCCAGGGTGGCCTGGATTTTGTCCTCATTCTTCTGCTCCAAAGAAGCGTTCAGCGCTTCTACCTCTGCCTTCATTTGCCTGGTTTTGTCATCCACCGCCTGAACGGAGCGCAGCATACGCTCCTTGTCCGACTTGACGGCGTCCAGCGCCTCGCTGGCCATCCGGTGGGCCTCTTCCGCCTCAGCAAGGAGCCGGCTCTCTGCCTCTTTCTCCTGGAGCTTGCACGAAATCGCCTCCCGGAGCTCCGCCTGCTTCTTCCGGCTCTTTTCCATATCCTGGGTGTGCAGCTCCAGCTGAACCCTCAGCCCAGGCAAGGTCACGCTTTCCAGCTTCGCATAATCCGCTTCCTGTATGTCGATCTGCGCCCGAAGGTCCGCTTCCATCTGCCGCAAATCGTCGTTCTCCTGTCTGAGCTGATCCGCCCGGTCGCCATACTGGCGGTTCGTCTGTTCCAGGGTCGGATTCTCATGCTCCAGATTGGCAATCTCCGTGACCAGCTCCTGAGTGCGGGTTTGCAGGGTTTCCTTCTCGTTCCTCAGCTGCTCCGCCAGGGGGGCCTTTTCCGCAAGGAGGGCAGCCTGCGCATCCTTCTGGCAGGTGAAGTGGTCGATAGCGGTGCAAATCTCCTGATAGGTCTGTTCCGTCTCTGCCAGAGACGCTTGCAGCGCCATAAGCTCGGCCTGCCGCTCCTCCAACGCTTCCCTATGCCGCTGAAATTCCTCTGTCTGGGCGGACAGCGCCTCGTTGCCTTCCTCAAGCGCCTGAATCTCTGTCTGTAGGGCTTCTATGCCGTTTTGACTGGCTGCCCTGGTGCTTTCCAGCATCTGCCGCTGGTCGGTAAGCTGCGCCTGGGTGGCTTGCAGCTCCTGCACGGCGGCCTCCAGGGCGCGGTTCTCCGCCCGCAGCCCCTCCAGGTCCAACTGCCGCAGGCTGTCCAGTTGGGCCGTCAGCCTCTGACGCTCCGCTTGCAGCCGCTCAGCCTCCTGCCTGCGCGCCTGGAGCCGCTGAATCTCCTCCCGGAGCTCTGCGGCCTCCTCCTCCAGCTCCGCAACAGCGGCTACCTCCTGCTCCAGCTTTGCCCGCTCCTGCTCATAGCTGCTTACCTTCTGCCGGAGCGCCTGGGTGCGCTCCTGGAGCCGCTGATAGCGGGATTCGGCGGAAAGCGCCTGGGTATTATTCTTCTCAATCTTGACAGGCAGATTGCACAGCCAGATCAGCTTGCTGGTCAGCTCATCGGAATCGCCCACAGCGCTGGTTTCTATCTTCTGGTGGGCCTTCTTCACGTCCAGCTCCAGATTTTGGAACATCCCCAACAGCTCGTTCAGCGTCAGGTCGTCCCGGTCCCGGAATTTTTGAATATCACTGCTGACGTTATCAAATCTCATAGATGGCTCCTCCTGCATCAGATCGGTTGAGGATACGCCCCCTGACCGCCTTATCTTCCCTTCTCCGTGACAAACTTCGCCTCCGTCAGGCCAAACATTTTGTTATAATCAGACAGCTCGATGGGGATGGTACGCCCCACCGACCTGGTCGTCGGCTCATAATACTGCACCAGCATGGATACGATTTCGGACTCGTCCATGGAAAAGCCGATATGATGGAGCGGCTTCGGATATTTGTTAGGGAACTGCCGCTGATAATCGTCCGTCATATCCTGATACGCCTTTACGATTTTATCCTGCATCGCAGGGGCCAGCGGCAGGATGGTACCGGCGTGTGCGTCCTCATCCGTCCCGATGGACAGGTGGGTGATCTCGTTATAGCCGTTCACGAAGGGGGTGGGGACGCTGGCCTTTCCGGATGCGCCGGGTTGGCTGCAAATCCAATACTCCTGCTTCGGAATCAGCTCCTGCCGGAAGTTGATGGCGTAATGGAACCGCTTATCCGTCTCCGTATAAATGCCAATGCCATAGGGTGCCGTGCGCTTGATGGTCATAATGCCGGAGGCCAGCAGCGCCGCCCCCATGGAGACGGCATATTCCCGGTCCTTCCCCAGACTGTACTGGAACCGGCGGTCCCCTGTCCGGGAGCGCTCAAAGTGCCATTCCACCTGCTTTTGCACCAGGATAAATTTTCCAAATCCACCGGCCAGCACCACATAGAAGTCCAGCTTGTTGTGCTTCTTCGTCCAGGCTGTGACCTCATCCATGCAATGCTCCAGGGTGGGTTCGATAATCTCGTTATACGCCTGCATGAGATGGGAGAAGGTAACAATGATTGGTTTTCTGCCGTAGCGGATTTTGGCGAACTGCTCCGTATTGTCCAGCAAATCGGTCAGCTCCGCGCCGCACTCCTCCACCGCATACCAGAGACGCTTCTGGTTGTCGCTGCTGGCATCCTTGCCGTTCTCTCCCACGGCATCCAGGGAGACCTGATCCATCAGCTTGTTCTCCAGGGAACTGACCGCCTTACGGAAATTGGCGTCCTTCGGAATGGCATCCGGGTCGCCGCCCGTCTCCTCCGCAATGGCCAGCTGCATCACCCGCTCCATATACGCGATACCGGCGTTGCCGATTTTGCCGTTTTCATTTTCCCCAAAGCCGGTGCGGTACAGCACCTTGATCTCCACAGAGGCCCCCTGGGGATGCACCTCTGTCAGGGTCAGGTCCAAGGTACCGCCGCCGTAGTCGATAATGAGCAGGCGGTAGCTCTGAGGGGCCGTCTCCCGGTACCGGTAAGCGAAGTAGGCGCTGGCCGCCGCCGGTTCGCTGACCACATTCACGTTTTTGACCTCCGGGATGCTGCCGCAGATATCCCGCAGGATAGTGCGGCCATCCATCTGGCCGTGCCGGACGGCGTTCTGCGTCGTCCACACCTCCGGCGCGCAGATGACGAGGTTCTCAATTTCAGAGGCGGCGTGATTGCTCAGAATTCTGTGAATCTGCTGCTGTAGGAACGCCCCCGCCACCCGTTTGGGGGTGTACTCCGCCGAATAGTTCCGGCTGGTGAGGGTGCGCTTATCCTGCTCGTTCAGCAGCATCTTAAACGCGGAAAAGGAGAGGGCTTCCGGGTCCTCCAGCTGGATATGGGCCTTGGCGCTGTATCCGGTCAAAAGGTTGCCGTCGTCATCAATGCAGGCGATGGAAGGGATCGCCTCAGGATCCTTCTCCCCAGGTTTGCACAATTCGATCTTTTTTTCGATCTCGTCATAAAAGGAAAAACTGGAATACGTACTGCCAAAATCAACGCCTAAGTTCATCCGTGCCACCTCTAAACACACGTTCCGCCCTGACGCATCCCTCTGCAAGCCGGGAGCTTCCGCCCGGCAGGCCCTGCCTGCAAAGGGGTACGCGCGCTTCAGCTGCGCGGTCAAAACGAAACAGAAAAATTACACTGTGATTATTATAACATAATCTATCGGGCTTTGGAATAGTTTTATGTATTTTTTGTTTTTTTATGGCGGGCAGCCTGATACTGCCCCATGCCTGCCCCGCTTCTGTCAGTCCGTCATGGGGTCAGGTTTGGGTCTCCGGGAGGGCGATGCCCCACCAGCCCGGCAGGTCATGCTGTCCGGACCCCTTTCTTCCCGCAATGACCACCATGCCGTCACGCTGCAATCCGACCGTGTGATAGCGCCCGGCGGCCACCGCCACAATATCGCGCCAGGCAAGCACATTGCACTGGTTAAAATCGCTCTTCCCCACGGCCACCACTGTGCCGTCAGATTTCAGCCCCACCGTATGATATTCTCCGGCAGCTACCGCCACAATATCCCTCCAGGCGATCACGTCACATTGTCCGGAACCGTTGTCCCCGGCGGCGACCACTGTGCCGTCAGACCGCAGCCCTATCGTATGTCTGTTTCCGGCTGCTAAAGCGACGATTTTCTCCCATAAATACACATTGCATTTATCATACTCGCCTGCCGAGACCACCGTGCCGTCAGGCCGCAAGCCCACGGTATGGCTGTTCCCAGCCGCTATCGCTATAATTGGCTTCCATTCGGTTGTATTGCATTGTCCGGATGAATTTTTCCCTGTGGCGACCACCGTGCCATCGGACCGCAGCCCTACCGTATGGTTATCTCCGGCAGCGATTGCCACGATTCCCTTCCAATCGGTTATAGCGCACTGACCATGGCTGTTCGAGCCTACAGCAACTACCGTACCGTCCCGCCGCAACCCTACTGTGTGCCGGTATCCGACAGCCACCGACACGATTTCGCTCCAACCGAGGACATCAAACTGCCCTGAGGCGCGCACGATCGAGGTTGCCTTGGCGACTACCGTTCCATCCGCTTTCACGGCGGCCATATGATTTGTGCCGCAGGCAATCGTAGCGCACTGGCGCGGGACGATGAGGGTCTTGGCAACGGGCGGGCTGGGGGGCTCGCTGCGCGCCACAGCCCGCTGGTCTTGGTTCAGCGGCACCACGGTACGGCAATTCGTACAAACGTGCTCTTTCCTGCTCAGTGAATAATAGAAGGTCACGCCGCCGCAGCCGGGACAGGTCAGCGCGTCCGGCATCTGCTTTTGCCGCCAGGCGGCAGCCAGGGCGGACACCGGCTTCCCCCCGGCGGGAGGAGGCGCGGTCAGCGTCCCATACTGTTCACAGTCACAGCTGCGGTCAAACCCGCAGCTGGGGCAAATCCACGGGGCGGAGCATTCCGCCTGGCAGACTGGGCAAATCCATGTCATTGTACGTTTCCTCTTTTCTTGGGTGGGTCAAGTTATCGGTGCATTGGATTTGCGGCAGGAAGGGCGATACCCCGCCACTTCTTCACATTGCATTGGCCGCTCTGGTTTTCCCCCACGGCGACCATCGTACCGTCCGCCCGCAGCCCTACCGTATGCCCGGCTCCTGCCGCCACCGCAACGATATTTCTCCAGCTTTTTACGTTGCATTGGCCAGAAACATTACTTCCAACAGCGACCACTGTGCCATCGGATTTCAGGCCCACTGTATGGTATTCTCCGGCAGCCACCGCGATGATACCTGTCCATTTTTCCACGTTACATTGCCCGGAGCCGTTGCTGCCCGAAGCAATCACCGTTCCGTTGGTGCGCAGCCCCACCGTGTGGCAGGCCCCGGCGGCTATCGCCGCAATATCGTGCCAACCGCTCACATTGCACTGTCCATAGAAGCCGTTTTCCCCCTCAGCAACGACCGTGTGGTCGGCCCGCAACCCCACCGTATGGTTGCCTCCGGCGGCCACCGCAATGATGTCGGTCCATTTTCCCACATTGCACCGTTTGCCCGCGTTGCCCCCGGCGGCCACAACGGTGCCGTCCGCTTTCAGCCCTGCCGTGTGCCAGCGTCCGGCGGCAATCGCAGTGATGCCCGCCCAGTCGCTTACACCACACTGACCGCTCCAGTTGCTCCCCGTGGCCACAACGGTTCCGTCTGAACGGAGGCCCACCGTGTGTTCGGCCCCGGCGGCCACCGCGATTAAATCCTTCCAGCCTTCCACCCTGCACTGACCGGAACGGTTATTCCCCGCTGCGACACAGGTTCCGTCCACCTTGACAGCAGCAACGTTTTCCGCCCCGCAGGTGATGGAAGCGCCGCGCTGGAGGGCAACGGAGGGCGTTTTCGCGGAAGGTCTGTCCCTGCGCACCTGAGCTTTCCCGGACAGCGTCACCGCCCTGCGGCAGCGGGTGCAAATCAGCTGCCCCAGCTGGGATGAGTAGTAAAACGCCGCATTGCCGCAGTCAGGGCAAAGCAGCGCCCCCGGCACCAGCTTCTGCTGCCAGGCGGCGGCCAGAGCGGACACCGGCCTGGCCCCGGCGGGAAGGGACGCGGCCAGGGTCGGGTATCCCTCATAGTCACAGCTGCGGTCAAAGCCGCATTCCTTGCAAAAGCTCCACCCGCTGCTGTTGTCGGCATGGCATACAGGGCAAGTCCACGTCATCCTTCATCATCCCCTCAACGGTTTTCCGTAACGGTTCTTCCTCGCTGCCTCTGGGCCGCAGACACCGACCACGCAGCTTTGCCCCAATTATACCATAGCAATACTATTTTGGAAAGAAAAAACAGTTCTTTTTCTTTTCAAAAAAATACGCAGGGGGACTGCATATAGCTGCAATCCCTCTGCGCGCATAGGGGTTTATTTGGATTTGATATAGGCATCGATGGCGGCGGCAGCCTTCTTCCCGGCCCCCATGGCCAGGATAACGGTAGCCGCGCCGGTGACGGCGTCGCCGCCGGCGAACACGCCCTCACGGGTGGTGGTGACGCCGTCCTCCCCTACCAGCAGGCAACCCTTGCGGTTGGCCTCCAGGCCGGGGGTGGTGGAACGAATCAGCGGGTTGGGGGAGGTGCCCAGGGCCATGATGACGGTGTCCACATCCAGCACGAACTCGCTGCCGGGGATCGGGATGGGGCGGCGGCGGCCGGAGGCGTCCGGCTCACCCAGTTCCATGCGGATGCAGCGCATCCCGGCCACCCGGCCGGTGGGCTTGCCGTCCTCGGTGACGCCGCCCAGAATCTCCACCGGGTTGCACAGGGTCAGGAACTCGATGCCCTCCTCCTTAGCATGCTCAATCTCCTCGTTCCGGGCAGGCATTTCCGCCTCGCCCCGACGGTAGACAATGTAAACGTGCTCCGCGCCCAAGCGCTTCGCGCAGCGGCAGCCGTCCATAGCCACGTTGCCGCCGCCGACCACAGCCACTGCATGGCTCTTCAGTACTGGAGTGTCGTAGTCCTCCAGATAGCCCTTCATCAGGTTGATGCGGGTCAAGTACTCATTGGCGGAGCAGACCCCTGCCAGCCCTTCACCGGGGATATTCATAAACATGGGCAGGCCCGCGCCGGTGCCGATAAAGACGGCCTCAAAGCCCATCTCGTCCAGCAGCTCGTCAATGGACAGCACCTTGCCCATGACCATATCGGTCATGATGGTGACGCCCAGGGCTTTCAGCTTGTCCACCTCACCGGCCACGATGCTCTTGGGGAGACGGAACTCCGGAATGCCGTAGACCAGCACGCCGCCGGCGGTGTGGAACGCCTCAAAAATCGTGACCTCATAGCCCATCTTCGCCAGGTCGGCGGCGCAGGTCAGGCCGGAGGGACCGGAGCCCACCACGGCCACCTTGTGCCCATTGGAGGCGGGCTTTTCCGGCTGCTCGTCGCTGTGCTCCCGGTGCCAGTCGGCCACGAAGCGCTCCAGACGGCCAATGCCCACCGGCTCGGTCTTGATACCCCGGACGCACTTGGACTCGCACTGGCTCTCCTGGGGGCAGACCCGGCCGGAGATGGCGGGCAGAGCGTTGGTGCTGGCTACCACCTGGTAAGCGCCCTCAAAGTCGCCTGCCACGATTTTCTGAATGAAATGGGGAATCTGCACATTCACAGGGCAGCCCTGGACGCACAGCGGCTTCTTGCAGTTCAGGCACCGAGCCGCTTCGCCCTGAGCCATTTCAATCGTGTAGCCCAGGGCTACCTCTTCAAAGTTCTTATTTCTGACATCCGGCTCCTGGGAGGGCATCGGAGTCTTGTTGGGGCTCATGTTTGCCATAATGCGATTCCTCCTTACTGAATGAGATCCTTGCCCAGCTTCTCAAAGCGGCACATATGATCCTTGGTCATCTGCGCCTCCTGATCGCGGTAGGTGCCGTTGCGGTTCATCAGCTCGTCAAAATCCACCTGGTAGCCGTCAAACTCCGGCCCGTCCACGCAGGCGAACTTCATCTTGCCGCCCACGCTGACCCGGCAGCCGCCGCACATACCGGTGCCGTCGATCATGATGGGGTTCAGGGAGACCCGGCAGGGCACCCCAAAGGGCTCCGCCGTCTTCACCACGAACTTCATCATGGGCACCGGGCCGATGGCGATGATAACGTCGTACTTCTTCCCCGCCTCCAGCAGCTGCTGCTCCTTGGCGGTAGTGAAGCCCTTCTCCCCATAGGAGCCGTCGTCGGTCATGAGGTAGAAGTTGTCACAGGCATTCTTGAAGCCCTCCTCCAAAATCACCAGGTCTTTATTCCGGAAGCCGACGATGACATCCGTCTCCACACCGGCGTCGTGGAAGCCCTTTGCCACGGGGTAGGCGATGGCGGTGCCCAGGCCGCCGCCGATGACGCAAGCGCTCTTGACGCCCTCCATCTCGGTGGGCTTCCCCAGAGGGCCGACGAAGTCCAGCAGGTACTCCCCTTCCTCCATCTTCGCCAGCGCCTTGGTGGTCAGGCCCACCAGCTGGAAGATGATGGTGATGGTACCCTTCTCCCGGTCAAAGCCGCCGATGGTCAGCGGGAGCCGCTCTCCCTTCTCATCAATACGGAGAATGATGAACTGCCCCGGCTGCGCCTTTCTTGCCACAAAAGGCGCTTCCACCTCCAGAAGTGCGATGGTCGGATTCAAAATTTCTTTTCGGACGATTCGATACATATGCTCTTTTCGCTCCTTTTCTACGGTTTATACTGCTGCAAGCGCAGCAAAAAAGCAGACAGCCTCCACACTGCATGCCCTTTTACAGATGATTAGACAGCTATAAAATCCCGCTGTCCTGAATGGCGGCTACCGCCTCCTGAATACGCTCCGGCGGCAGCACCAGCGCAAACCGCACATAGCCCTCCCCCAGGCTGCCGAAGGCGCTGCCGGGGGTGCAGAGCACGCCGGTTTTGTCCAACAGCCGGAAGCAGAAGTCCACCGAGCTGTCAAACCCCTTCGGGATGGGCGCCCAGGCGAACATGGTGCCCTCGCTGTCCGGTACATTCCAGCCAATGGACCGGAGGCCGCCGCAGAGGGCGTCCCGCCGGGCCTGATAATCGGCTCTCCGCCGGGCTACGCCGTCCTGGGGGCCCTCCAGCGCCGCAATGGCCGCGTACTGGATGGGATAGAAGATACCGTAATCGATTTGACTCCGCAGGGTAGAAAACTTCTTCACAATGTCCCGATTCCCCACCGCAAAGGAGATGCGGCATCCCGTCAGGCAGTAGGTTTTCGACAGGCTGTTCAGCTCAATCCCCACGTCCTTCGCGCCGGGCACTGACAGGAAGGAACGCCCTTCCCTGCCGTCGAACAGGATGTCCGAATAGGCGTTGTCATGGACGATGATAATGTTATATCGCTTTGCGAAAGCCACCAGCTCCTCATAGAAGGACTGGGGAGCCGTCACACAGACCGGATTCAGCGGATAGGAGACCACCATCATCTTCGCCCGCCGGGCCAGTTCCGGGTCAATGGCGTCCAAATCGGGCAGATAGTGCCGCTCCGGCAGCAGGTCGTAGTAGGCGATCTCTGCGCCGCACAACTCCGGCCCCACGGCGAAGATGGGGTAACCGGGATTGGGACAAAGCACAACGTCCCCCGGGTCGCACAGCGCCCAGGCGATATGGGCCAGGCCCTCCTGGCTGCCGTTCACCGACATGATTTCGTCCGGCTCCAGCGTGACACCGTAACGGCGCAGATACCAGTTTTGGACGGCAGTGTGCAGCTCTGGCAGGTCGCCCAGGGAGTATTGGTATTCCTTTGGTTGACAGGCCTTGCCCACCAGCGCCGCCATCACATGGTCGTCCGGCGGGAAGTCCGGCGTACCCACAGACAGGTTATAGACCTGCCGCCCCGCCGCTTCCAGCTCTTTCCGTTTTTCGTCCAGGACGTTGAAAATGCCCGGCTGAAACGCATCCATGCGCTGGGCAAAACGAATATCCACTCTGCTTCACCTTGATTCCGCTTCGGAAGGGTCTGCCTCCCAAAGCCATCTGTCTGTTATTATACGACAGTTTGCACGAATGTGCAAGGGCGTTTTTCATGTCCTGCAAGTGACCGTACAGGCAATTTATGGAGCACCCCACGTCATTTTATTTCATCTTTCGCTTGCGGCATTTCCTTTGCTGGCGCAAGGGCAGCGCCTTCGCCCAGCATGTCCAAAAACTCCTGCTCCGTCAGGATTGTGACCCCCAGAGCCTGCGCCTTGGTCAGCTTGCTGCCTGCCGCCTCCCCGGCCACCACATAGGTGGTCTTTTTCGAGACGGAGCCGGACACCTTGCCGCCATTCTGCTCCACCAGGGTTTTCGCCTCGTTGCGGGTCATATGCTCCAGCGTCCCCGTCAGCACGAAGGTCATGCCCGCAAACCGGGTGCCCACCGGGGCCTCGGTGCTGGCGAAGTTCACCCCCGCCTTGCGCAGCGTTTCAATCAAATGCCGGGATTGGGGGTCGGCAAACCAATCCACCAGGAACCGGGCAGTGATGGCTCCGATGTCCGGCACCGCCGTCAGTTCCTCCTCCGACGCCTGCATCAGGGCGTCCAGGCTCCGGAACGTCCTGGCCAGTGTCTGGGCCGCCTTCGCGCCCACCTGACGGATGCCGAAGGCGCAAATCAGCTTGCTGACATCCTGGTGCTTGGACTGCTCGATGGCGGCAATCAGGTTTTCCGCTGACTTCTTCCCCATGCGCTCCAAATCAGTCAAATCTTCCGCTTTCAGGGCGTACAGGTCGCCGGGGGTGGACACCAGCCCCGCGTCGATGAGGGACTGCACCACGGCGGGGCCGAGGTGCTCAATGTCCATGGCGTCCCGGCTGGCGAAGTGCACCAGAGTGCGCAGCAGCTGGGCGGGGCACTCGATGCCGGTGCAACGGAGGGCGACACCGTCCTCGTCCCGCACCACCGGCGCGCCGCAGACCGGGCACCGCTCCGGCATCTGATAGGGGACGCTGTCCGCCGGGCGTTTGTCCTTGTCCACCGCCACCACCTGGGGAATGATTTCCCCCGCCTTCTGGACAATGACGGTGTCCCCGATGCGGATGTCCTTTTCCGTAATAAAATCCTGATTGTGCAGGGTGGCATTGGTCACCGTCGTCCCGGCCAGGCGCACCGGCTCCACCACCGCCTTGGGGGTCAGCACACCGGTGCGGCCCACCTGCACCACGATGTCCACCACTCTGGTGGGCTTTTGCTCCGGGGGGTACTTCCAGGCCACCGCCCAACGGGGGAATTTTGCGGTGGAACCTAACGTTTCCCGCTCTGTCAGGCGGTTTAGCTTTACAACTGCGCCGTCGATTTCATAGGGGTATTGCTCCCGGTTCTCCCCCATGGCGTCGATGGTTGCCTGCACCTCGTTCGGGTCGGTGAGGACGGGATGGGGGATGACCCGGAATTTCAGCGTCTCCAGCCAGTCCAGGGCAGCGGAGTCCGTCTCAAAGGGCTCCCCGTCAGAGAGTTGGATGTTGAAGATGATGCAGTCCAGCCGCCGCTGGGCCGCCACCTTGGGGTCCAACTGGCGGAGGGAACCCGCCGCCGCGTTCCGGGGATTGGCAAAGAGGGGCTCTCCGTTCAGTTCCCGCTGGTCGTTCAGCTGGGCGAAGGTCTTGCGGGACATATAGCACTCCCCCCGCACGATGAGCCGGTGGGGGGCGTTTTCCAGCTTCAGGGGGATGGAGCGGACGGTTTTCAGGTTTTCGGTCACGTCCTCCCCTACTGCGCCGTCGCCCCGGGTAGCGCCCCGAATCAGGACGCCGTCCTCATACTCCAGGGCCACGGAAAGGCCGTCCACCTTCGGCTCCACCACATAGTCCGGTTCCGCCACGGTCTCCTGCATCCGCTGCTCAAAGGCCGCCAACTCCTGGGCCTCGAACACGTCCTGGAGGGATTGCAGCGGCACCTCATGGCGGACACTCTGGAACCGCTCCAGCACTGCGCCCCCTACCCGCTTGGTAGGGGAATCCGGGGACTCATACTCCGGATGGGCAGCTTCCAGCGTTTCCAGCTCCCGCAGCTTCCGGTCATATTCGTAATCCGGCACCGTGGGGGCGTCCAGCACATAATATTGATAATTCCACTCATTCAGCGTATCCCGCAGCTGCATGATTTGTTCTTTCACTTCCATAGCTTCCCTCACTCATTCCTCCGCAAGGCTGTCTGACGCGCTGTGGGTACCGGAAACGGAGACGTACTCCTGCGGCACATCCCCCAGCAGAATGGTTTCCGCCACCGGCAAAACGGTCTCCACCTCCAGCGTGTAGGTGCCCCCCGGCAGCAGCAGAATCACCTCCGCCGTCAGCAGCAGGTTCACACTGTAAATCGTCTGGTTGATGCCTGCGTCCTGAAAGGCGCTGTCGAACTCTGCCGTCACATGGCCCACGTTCAAAATCTCCGCCTGCACATCTGGGCCAAGGCCGGAAAAGAGGGGAAACTCCAGGGCAGTTCCCAGGGGAACCTCCACCGTTTCCCGCTCCATGCCGCTCAAAACCTCCGTCAGCCGGGTGGACAGCGCCGACCCCAGCCGGTTTAGCGTGTCGGCGTCCATGGAAACGGCGGCAATGCTGCCGTCCGACGCATAGTGGAGCTGCAACGCATCGGAGAGGGAAACGCCGGATTCCTCCTCCAGCGTCTCCCACACCTCCGCCGTCTTGACCGTGATGGTATTCTGTAGCTCCGAGGATACCATCGCAATCATAGCCGGGCGCAGCTGCGCATCCGTCACGAACGCCACCGCTCCGCACAGGCCCAGGAGCAGCCCGACCAGCAGGAGGAGCCTCCCCCTTCTACGGGCGGTTCCCGCCTTGCCTTTATTCTTCCGTCGGCGCATACCACCACCTCTAAAGGCAGGATAGTCGCGCCGGGGCAGTTTTATGATTTCTTCAGCAGCTCCTCCGCCGCCAGCATCAGGCCGGTCTTGCCCGACTCGTAGGTCAGCCCGCCCTGGAGATAGACCGTGTAGGGCGGACGCATGGGCGCGTCGGCGGACAGCTCGATGGAGGCCCCCTGAATAAAGGCCCCCGCCGCCATAATGACCTGATCCTCATAGCCGGGCATATCCCAGGGCAGCGGGGTCACATAGCTGTCTACCGGGGAGCCGGACTGGATGCCTTTGCAGAACTTCACCACGGCCTCCGGCTGATTCAGCGAAATCATCTGAATAATGTCATGCCGCGTCTCGTTGGAGCGGGGCTCCGTCTCATAGCCCATCAGTTCCATCAGCCGTGCTCCAAAGACGGCGGTTTTCACTGCCTGGGCCACGGTATGGGGGGCCAGGAACAGGCCCTGGTAGAGTTGGCGGTTATAGCCCAGGGTCGCGCCGCACTCCCGGCCGATGCCCGGCACCGTCAGCCGCATGGCGGCGGCCTCCACCAAGTCGTGGCGGCCCGCCACATAGCCCCCCATGGGGGCCAGCCCTCCGCCGGGATTCTTGATGAGGCTGCCCACAATTAAGTCAGCCCCCACCTGGGTGGGTTCCATCGTCTCCACAAACTCCCCGTAGCAGTTGTCCACAATGACGGCGGCGTTGGGGTTATGCTCCTTCACAATGGCGGTCAGCTCCCCGATTTCCGCCACGGACAGGGTGGCGCGGGTGGAATAACCCTTGCTGCGCTGAATCAGCACCGCCTTCACCCGGGGGTTTTGCACTGCCTCCGCAAGCCCTGCTTTGTCCGGGGCGTTGTCCTTAATGTCCACCTGGCGGTAGCCGATGCCGTAGTCCTTCAGGCTGCCCGGCTCGCTGCCGGTGACACCGATGACGCTGAGCAGCGTGTCATAGGGGGCCCCCACCGCGCTGACCAGAATATCCCCGGTTTTCAGCGTGCCGTACAGGGTGGAGGCGATGGCGTGGGTGCCGTTGACGAACTGGAGCCGCACCAGGGCATCCTCCGCGCCGAAAATCTCGGCATAAATCTTCTCCAGCTCGTCACGGCCCTGGTCGTCATAGCCGTAGCCGGTGGTGCCGGCGAAGTAGCCCTCAGCCACACGATGGTTCTGGAAGGCAGACAGCACCTTCCGGGTGTTATATTCCGCAATGGCGTCGATGGAGGCAAACTGCCCCGCAATTTCCTGCTGGGCCCGCTCGCTCAGCTCCAGTACCCGCTGGGAAAAGGGCAGCGGCGCGTCAAAATTCATGGGTATTCAGCTCACTTTCACAAACTGCCCGCACCAGCGCGATGCAGGCTGCTATATCCTCCTGGGCCGCCGCCTCGGCGGGGGCATGGGTGTAACGGCAGGGGATGGAGATGCCTCCGGTTTTCACGCCGCTGTGGGAGACCTGCATCTGCCCCGCGTCGGTGCCGCCGCAGGTGAGAATATCATCCTGAACGGCGATTTGGCTGGCCTCGGCGATTTCATGGAGCCGCTTCACCAGGGACGGGGTGCAAATCACGCTGCGATCCATCACCTTGACGGCGGCTCCCTTGCCGATGGCGGTGCTGCCCTCATGTACCGCGCCGGGTACATCGTCCGGGCAGGTAACGTCCACAGCGATGCCGTACTCCGGGTGAACCGACCAGGCCGCCGTCCTGGCCCCTCGGCAGCCCACCTCCTCCTGGACGGAGAAGACGAAGTACAGGTCGTTCTGGGGCCGTTCCACCTGCTTAAGGGCCTCCAGCAGCACGAAGCAGCCCGCCCGGTTGTCCAGATAGGAGGAGATGATCTGGCTGCGGTTCGTCAGGAAGGAACCAGCATAGGCGGCCACATCCCCCACCTTCACCATGGTCTCCGCATCCGCCCGGTCCTTTGCGCCGATGTCCACAAAGAGGTCGGTCAGCTTGAACTGCTTCTCCATCTTATCCTCGTCGGCGGAAATCACGCCCCGGACGCCGTTTTGGAACCGCACCGGGGTCTGATAAATGGCGGCAGGCTCCAGGCCCCCCACCTGGCAGAAGCGAAGATACCCCTTCTCGTCAATGTGGGTGACCATCAGGCCGATGCTGTCCATATGGGCGGAGAACATGAGCTTTGGCCCGCTCCCCTGTTTGTGGGCGATAACGTTGCCCAAGGCGTCCACGGTCACATCGTCCGCCAAGGGCGTGGCCTCCTGCAAAATCAATGTGCGAATCTCCTCCTCACAGCCGGAGACGCCAAACGTAGCCGTCAGCGACTGCAACAGTGTCAAATTCATCCTTCCTGCTCCTTTCCAACGGCTTCCAAAAACGCCTCCGCCAGATGCAGCACGGCCTCCAGGTCGCCCTCCGCCGCCACCTCAGACGGCGTTCTGGCGTAACGCACCGGTGCGGCGATGGCCGCCACCCGTGCGCCGGAACGGCTGCGCTGCACCGCCAGGGCATCAGTTTTCTCTTCCTGCGCCCCCGGCAGCTGCCAGGGAATTTGCGCTTTCTCCGCAGTATCCCGCAGGAGGGCGAACAGCCTCCGGTCATAGATGGTACCCCCGTCCATGGCGGGCAGCACCGCGCCCTTACCCAGGGCGCAGCCCCATTTTTCCGGCGGCACATCCGGTAGGTCGTCTGCCGCCGCGCTGCCGATGACCAGCGCCAGCTCCGGTTTCACCCCGAAGGCCGCGCCGAAAGCCCCCCGTGCGCCTACCTCCTCCTGGACGGTAAAGACGAAGGTGCAGTCCACCGGCAGGGGCTGCTTCATCAACTCCAGCAGCACCGCGCAGCCGAGCCGCCCGCTGATGGCCCGGGACTTGATGCGCCCTTCTCCAAAACTCAGAAACTCGCTGGCGAACACGCCCACATCTCCTCTGGAGACGAGGCTCTGGGCCTCCGCCTTGTCCTTCGCGCCGATGTCAATATACAGGCTGCCGGTTTTGGGGTAGGACTGGCGCTCCTCCCTGCTGGTCAGGTGGATGGGCTTCATGCCGAACACGCCGGGCACTCCCGCCTTTCCCAGGAAAACCCGCTTGCCAATGACGGTGCGGCGGTCTACCTCGCCCACAAAGTCAAATTTCACACAGCCGGAATCTGTAAAGTCGGTTGCCATTACACCAGCTTCATCCATGTGAGCGGTCAGCATAACGGGCGTTTTGTGATTTTTGCCCCGCTTGCTGGCGATGACGTTGCCCATCCGGTCCACCCGCACCTCGTCCACATACCGCTCCGCGGCGGACACGAGATAGTCCCGCACCGCCTCCTCCCGGCTGGACACACCGGGCAGCAGGCAGAGTAAATTCAGTTCATTCAGCAGCATTGCTCCGCCTCCTTGCCCAAATCCCGCACAAAAGCGGCCAAAAGCCTGGCGCACTGCTTGAAATCCTTCCGGTGAATGACCTCAATGGGGGTGTGCATATATTTTTCCGGCAGGCTGAGAATGGCGGTGGGCACCCCTTCCCGGGAGATTTGCAGTTCCCAGCCGTTGGTGCCGGTGTTTCCCGCCATGACTTCCTCGTTATATGGTATGTTAAGTTCTTTTGCCTTACAGATAAAACGCTCTGCCATCCACCAGGCCACGTTGGGGCCAATGCCGATGGCCGGGCCGGAACCCAGGGCAAAGCCCTTGTCCGGCGCGTCCGGCGTTGTGGCGAAGGTGACATCCAACGCCACCGCCCAGTCCGGGGCAATGTCGTAGGCCGTGACTACGGCCCCCTGACCGCCGACCTCCTCGCAGCAGGATCCGACGACGTACAGATCCACGTCCAGCGTCTCCCCCGCCAACAGCTGCAACGCTTTCAGAATGACGGCAAAGCAGCTGCGGTCGTCCATGGATTTGGAGGCGATTTGCTTTTTCCCAAGGGCAAAGCAGGATTCCCGGTAGACTACCGGCGTGCCGACGGGCACCAGCTCTTTCAGCTTCTCCGCAGCATAGCCGGTGTCAATGGCCAGCTTCGTCATGGGCGATGCGCTGTCCGCCCCCTCGTACAGGTGGGCGGACTGGGCCGTGACCACCCCGAACAGGGGCTGCTCCGCCAGAATCGTCACCTCCCGGTCAGGCAGCAGCCGGGGGTCGATGCCCCCCAGCTGGGTGAACCGCAGGAAGCCGCCCTCCTCATAGCCGGTGACGAGCATTCCAACCTCGTCGATGTGGGCGTCCAAGAGCAGCCGCTTCGCGTGCTTCTTCCCGCAGCGGCGGACACCGATGACGTTGCCCATGGGGTCGATACGCACCGTATCCACCAGCGGTTCCAGCAGCGCCGCCGCGGTTTGGGACGCCCCCGACAGCTCATAGCCGGAGGGGCCGCCAGCCTGGGTCAGGGTGTCCAGTATCTCAAACGTATTCAAACCTGCGAACCTCCTTACAGACTGCGGACAAGCTCCTTAAACGTATCGCCCCGCACCATAAAGTTCTTAAACTTATCGAAGGAGGCACTGGCTGGGGACAGAATGACCACATCCCCCGGCTCCGCCACCGATGCCGCAAAGCGCACCGCCTCCCCGAAATCGTCAATGGTGGTGATGGGAAGGCTTTCCTCACTGTACCCTTCCGCATGGCGGGCGGCGGCCTCGATGACCCCGGCTGTGGCGCCGGTCAGCACCAGGCGCTTCGTATGGGCCACCAGATCCGGCCCCAGCACCTCATAGTCCAGATGCTTGTCATAGCCTCCGGCAATCAGAATCACCTTCTGCCGGAAGGAGCGCAGCCCGGCCATGGTGCGGCTGGGGCTGGAGGCGATGGAGTCGTTATAGTACCGGACGCCGTCCTTCTCCCGCACCAGCTCGATGCGATGCTCCACTCCGCCGAACTCCTTTGCGAAGGCGCGAATCACTTCATCGGGCACCAGGCCGTCCACGGCGGCAATGGCCGCCTCATAGTTCTCAACGTTATGGACGCCGGGCAGCAGAATGTCCTCCACCGGCAGCACTTCCCGTTTGACGCCGTCCTTCTTCACGCAAATCACGCCGTCCTCAATGGCCACGCCGCTGCTTAGCGGGTTCTGCCGGGAAAAGAGAGTCACCTGGCCGGGAGCCTCCTGGGCGAAGGCGTTGGTGATAGCGTTGTCCCGATTCAAGACCAGCTTATCCTCCGGGGACTGATGGAGGAAGATGTTCTTCTTCGCGGCCACATACTCCTCCATGCCCTTATGCACGTCCAGATGGTTGGGGGCCAGGTTGGTCATCACCGCGATTTCCGGGCTGGCGTCCATAGTCATCAGCTGGAAGGAGCTGAGCTCCAGTACGGCGATGTCCTCCGGCTTCATCTCCCCGGTTTCCGGCAGAAGGGGCTTGCCGATGTTGCCCCCCAGATGGACGGTATAGCCCGCCCGCTCCAGCAGGCGGGCGATGATGGTAGTGGTGGTGGTCTTGCCATCGGAACCGGTCACCGCAATGCGCTTGCAGGGGCAGACGTGGAAGAATACTTCCATCTCCGAGGTGATAACGCTCCCCCGCTCCCTGGCCTGCTGGAACGCGGGAATGTCCGGCCGAATGCCGGGGGAGCGGAAAATCACATCCTGATTCAGCCCGTCCAGGTAGCCTTCCCCCAGCTTCAGCACCGCGCCCTGGGCCTCCAGCTCCTGCAGCAGCCCATCGTTGCCAAACTGCGCCCGGCTGGCCTTATCGCAGGCTGTCACGGCGATACCCCGCCGCAGCAGCAGTTGAATCAGCGGCGTATTGCTGACGCCAATGCCGATGATGGCCACCGTTTTCCCCTGTAACGAATCAAGATAGTCTGTGAAGGTCATAAAGCATCTCCATTCTGCCGCTGCAACACCGCTGTAGCCCTCCGGGATACGCACCGCCAACGGCAGTCGGCCCGCCCCGTTGGAAGGCTGCAATCATGGATATTATACCCGTTCTTTCCTGGAAATTCAACGTCTCAGTTGACAATCCGAAGAAAATTCGCTAAAATATACCCTGCAAGCAGGCTGGACAGCCGCGCAGGCGGGGCGAAAGGCCCGCCCGTGAGGAAAGTCCGGGCTCCACAGGGCAAGAATAACGGGTAACGCCCGCCGAAGGCGACTTCAGGACAAGTGCAACAGAGAGATACCGCCAGGTGCCGGTCTCCGGCGCGCTGGTAAGGGTGGAAAGGTGCGGTAAGAGCGCACCAGCCGACTGGGAACAGCTCGGCTCTGTAAACTCTATTCGGAGCAACACCGTGGGTGGAACATATGGTCGGCCCGGCCGTTCCCAGGAGGTGGCTTGAGCCTGTTGGCAACAGCAGGTCGAGATAGATGGCTGTCAAAACAGAACCCGGCTTACAGGCCTACTTGTGTTAAAAAGCGAGCTGCATCCTCATGCAGCTCGCTTTTTCTTATGGAACCGGTTTCCGAGCAGGCTCAGGGAGATTATTCGTCCTCCTGATCCCAGTTATGCCAGACGTTCTGGACGTCGTCGTCCTCCTCCAGCAGCTCGATCATGCGGGTCATGTTCTTGATGTCGCCCTCCCGCTCCAGCTTGACAGTGTTCTGGGGCACCATAGCGATATCAGCGGATTCAAAGGTATAACCCTTGCTCTCCAGCGCGTCCACCACTGCGGACAGTGCATCGGGGTCGGTGTAGACGATAAAGACATCGCCCTCATTCTTCAAATCATCGCCGCCAGCGTCCAGCACGTCCATCATGACCTCGTCCTCATCCAGCTCCTCGTCCTCATTATTGATGACGATCATGCCCTTCTTGTCAAAGGACCAGGACACACAGCCCGTAGCGCCCAGGTTGCCGTTATACTTGTCAAAGATGTGACGTACGGCAGGGGTGGTGCGGTTGCGGTTATCGGTGACGGCCTCCACGATGACGGCCACGCCGGAGGGGCCGTAGCCCTCAAAGGTCAGGTTCTCAAAGTTATCCCCGGAGCCGGCGGAGAGTGCCTTGTCAATGGTGCGCTTGATGTTGTCCTTCGGCATATTGATGGCCTTGGCCTTGGCCACCACGGTGGCCAGCTGGGAGTTGTAGGCAGGGTCGCCGCCGCCGCCCTGCTTCACGGCGATGACGATTTCCCGCGCGATTTTCGTAAAGGCCGCGCTGCGCTTCGCGTCGGCAGCGCCCTTCGTTTTCTGAATGTTATGCCACTTGGAATGTCCAGACATAGTTTATCATCCCTTCAAAAGATTCATCCGCCTTCAGGCCCAGCCTGAACGCATTACAATAGATTTATTATAGCATAGCGTCCTTGCCTGCGCAAGTGTTTATGCGTAGGAAATCACTTCCCGTTTGACAGCGGATTTTGTGATTTTCACCGCGGGAAACGCCTCCGCCAGCCAGTGGGCCAGCACTTCCGTCACCGGATTCTCCGTCGGAAAATGGCCCGCGTCGACCAGATTCAGCCCCAGGGCGGCAGCGGAGAGGAAGTCGTTATACTTCAGGTCGCTGGTGACGAAGGTGTCGCACCCGGCACGCACCGCGTCCTCCATCATGCTGCCGCAGGCGCCGCCGCCTACCGCCACACGCCGCACCACCCGGCTTCCCGCCACATAGCGGAGGCCGTTGGGGAGCAGTGCATCCCTGACCATTGCCAGAAAGCGGTCAAAGGGCAAGGGCTCCGGCAGCTCACCAATGCGGCCAATGCCATAGGGCCTGTCATAGCAGTCCACACCCATGGGTGCCAACTGCTCCACCCGCACCAGCCCCAGCGCCTTCGCCAGGGCGTCGCTCACGCCACCCTCCACGCTGTCCAGGTTGGTGTGGCAGCAGATAGCCGCCATGTGATGCTCCACCAGGGATAGGAGAATTTTCCCGTCCCCGTCCAGCTGCCGGTCGGTCAGCGTTTTTGCCGGGTGAAAGATGACCGGGTGATGGGAGACCATCAGTTCCGCGCCGCAGGCCGCTGCCTCTTGAATGGTCTCCTCCGTAATGTCCAGGGAAACAAAGATGGAAGTGACCTCCTGCGCCTCATGCCCCACAAGGAGACCCGAATTATCCCAACTCTCCTGTAGGGAAAACGGGGCCATTTTATCCAGAAAAAGGAACACATCCCGTACCGTTGTCATGTAGCAGCGCCCTCCTTACGCGCCTGAATCCAGCCATCCAACGCCGCCACGCACTCTGCCAGCTCCGCCCGGCGGTTCACATCCGCCGCCTTCTCTGAGCGCAGCACCGCGTCCAGCTGGCGGCTGCACTGCTGGCGCAAAAAGATAAGATACTCCAGCCGCAGCGGCTCCTGCCGCCAGGCCCGTTCCGGCCCCGCCAGCGCCTCCGACGGGGAGAGGGCGGCGCAGCTGCCGCCCCGCACCAGCAGCACCGGATACCAGCGGTGGGCCTCCTTCGCCAGACATTCCAGCTGAATTGCATAGCCGTGGGCGGTGAGCCAGCGCCGCAGCCTGGGCTGGCCGCTCTGGGGCTGCAAAATCAGAGTGACCCCCTCCTTCGTCCAGGGGGCGGCCTCCAGGATGCCGATCATCATGTCGCCGCCCATGCCGCAGATGGTCACGGTATCCGCCTCATGGGGGGACACCCCCTCCAGCCCCGGGCAGAGCCGCAAAGAGACCCGCTCCTGCAAGCGGTACGCCTCCACCGTCCCTCTGGCCCGCTCCAGTGGGCCGGGGCGGATGTCTGAGGCGATGGCAGCAGCGATGCGCCCGTTCAGCAGCAGCCACACCGGAAGGTGGGCGTGGTCCGTGCCCACATCCACCAGGTTGGCCCCCTCCGGCACAAGGTCCGCCACCACCTGTAGCCGGGGCGTTAATTGTAGCTGTTCCATCATCTCTGCAAAAGAATTCCCGGAAGCACAGCCTCCGGGAAAACGCTTATTGGGCGCTCAGCGCCTGATGGATGCGCTCCATCATTTCGTCCGGATCGATGCCATGCACGACGCAGGCTTCCTCAATGGTCTCGCCCTGTGCGGCACCGCAGAACAGGCAGTGCATCCCCGCCTCCATGAAGACCGGAATCAGGTCGGGGGAATACTGCAACACATCACCGATAATGGTTTCTTTTGTAATCTCAGGCATTCTGACATACCTCCTTTATGATACTCTATTATACCCACTTCTTCTGTTTTTTGCAACAGTTATTTCCGCCAAGTGGAGGGGAAAAGCAGAATCAGCATGGGAAATACCTCCAACCGCCCGGCCAGCATATCAAAAATCAGCACCAACTTGGACAGCGGATTGAAAAAGCTGAAATTGGCGGTGGGCCCTACCGCGCCGAAGCCGGGGCCGATATTATTGATGGTGGCCGCCACCGCCGTGAAGCAGGTGGTCAAATCGTCACAGTCCACAGAGATGATGACCATGGAGACCGCATAAATCATCAGATAGCAGCCCAGGAACATCATGGTCGCCCTGACCACCTTGCTGTCCACCGCCCTGCCGTTGATACGCACATTGCGCA
Organism: Clostridiales bacterium; assembly: GCA_020860385.1. Taxonomy (GTDB): domain Bacteria; phylum Bacillota; class Clostridia; order Oscillospirales; family Oscillospiraceae; genus Onthomonas. The sequence goes on along the minus strand of JAJBUK010000066.1, from coordinate 4,437 downwards.
CCTGCCGGGGGAAGATAACGCCTTTTGCCTCACGAATCCCCGCCCTGAAATAAATCATGATGCGGCAGACCTTCAGGCCGCCCCCTGTGGACCCGGCGCAGGCTCCGCAGAACATCAGCGCCAGCAGAATCACCTTGCAGAACACCGGCCATACATCGAAATCGCAGGTAGCATAGCCGGTGGTGGTCATAATACTGGCCACCTGGAAGGCGGATTGCTGGAAGTTATAGAGCCAGCCGCCGCCCTGCTGCACCGTCAGCCCCACGGTGACGGCGACCGTCGCACCAAAGAAGATGGCCAGATACCAGCGCACCTCCTCCAGCTTGGCCGCATCGCTAAAGCGCCGCAGGAGCAAAAAGAAGAAAAACTGAAAGTTGATGCCGGACAGCACCATGAACACGGTGATGACCACCTGAATATAGGTGCTGTAGCTGGCGATGGAGGAGCTGAGCAGGCCGAAGCCGCCGGTGCCCACCGTGCCAAAGGTGTAGCAGGACGCCTCAAAAAAGGTCATGCCGCCGGCCAGCAGGAACAAAATTTCCAGGACCGTCAGCCCCAGGTAAATCAGGTAGAGGTTCCGGGCCGTTTGCTTCAGATGGGGCACCAGCTTGGACACCGTGGGCCCGGTGCTCTCCGCCTGCATCAGGGCGAAGCTGGAGCCGCCGTTGGTCATGGGCATCAGCGTCATTACAAACACCAGCACCCCCATGCCGCCAATCCAGTGCGACAGGCTGCGCCAAAACAGCATACAGCGGCTGAGGCCCTCCACGTCCTCTAATATGCTGGCGCCTGTGGTGGTAAAACCGGAGACGATTTCAAACAGGGCGTCCACATAGCTGGGAATCTCGCCGCTGAGAGTAAAGGGCAGCGCCCCCAGCAGGGACATGAACACCCAGGACAGGGCCACCGTCACATTGCCCTCGCGGGCATAGAAGCGGTCACTCTTCTTCCTGATTTTGGTCAGCGCAAATCCCAGCGCTCCGCAAATCGCCGCACACAGCACAAAGTACCAGCCCTGGGCCTCCCCGTAGAACAGCGCCACCAGGGCCGGCAGCAGCATGAGGACGCCTTCCACCCCAAATATCCAGCCCAGGATGTTCAGAATACTGATATAATTCATGGATAAGCGCCTCTCCTCAAGCCAGAACGTCCCGAATCTTCCGCGTCCCCGTATGCTCCGTCAGGACGACGACCAAATCTCCGGTCCGAATCGCATCCGCGCCGGAGGGGATGATGACAGACTTCCCCCGGATGATTGCCCCGAACAGGACGCCTTTCCGCAGGCGCAGCGACTTGAACTGCACCCCCACCAGCGGAGAATCCGCATAGACGGTAAAGGACAGCGCCTCGATTTTCCCATCCGCCAGGAAGTGCATGGCTTCCATACGGCTGTCGCTGTCATCGCTGCTGATAGCCCGGGCATAGCGCAGGATGTATTCCGCCGTCAGCGCCTTCGGGGAGACGATGGCCCCAATGGGAATCTCCGACAGGACGCCGCCCATCGTCATTTTATTGATGCGGGTGATGAGCTTGGCGTTGGTCACCTTATTGGCGTAGAGGGACAGGACGATATTATCCGAGTCATTGCCGGACAGGGCGGCAACAGCGTCCATATCGCCGATGCCCTCCTCCTGGAGGATCAATTCATTGTTAAAGCTGCCGTGTACCACCGTCGCATCGGGCAGCTTCTCCGACAGGTCGTTGCAGCGGTTCAAATTCGGCTCGATGATTTTAACGTTGAACCGCTCCTTCAGCAGCCGCTTCGCCAAATAGTACCCCATAGTGCCGCAGCCTCCGATCAGCACATTCCTGACCGGCTTAAAGACAACGCCCATGCTGCGCAGGACAAGGTTCAGATTCGCCTTGTCCACAAGAAGCGAAAGCTGGTCTCCCTCCTGAATGACGCTGAACCCATTGGGCACGAAGGACTCCCCCTTGCGCTCCACAACGGCAATCAGGAACTGGGCCCGGCAGCTTCGGTTGATTTCATTCAGGCTCTTCCGCACCCAGGTAGAGTTCTCCGGCAGGCGCACCGTCACCACCAGCACCTTGCCCTGGGCAAAGGAATCCACATAGGTGGCTCCCGGCGCCCACAGCAGCTGGTAACAGCTTTCCGCTGCGGAGGATTCCGGATTGATGACCAAATCAATCCCCAGGCTCTCCTGCAGGGAGTCTATCTCACTGTAATAATCCGGGTTGCGCACCCGGGCGATCGTCCGGCACTTCCCCGCTCTGCGGGCAATCAGGCAGCAGAGCATATTGATCTCATCCTGGCCTGTGGTGGCAACCAGAACGTCGCAGTCCTCAATGCCGCCCTCCTGCAGCACGCTGTAGGAGGCGCCGTTGCCCCCGATGGCGGCCACATCCAGCCGGTTGGCAAGGGTGCGCACCTTCTCTTCATCGCTGTCAATGACGGTAATATTATGGCCTTCCCTGTTCAGGGTCTCCGCAATGGTGTAGCCCACATTGCCGCACCCTACCACTAATATCTTCATGCATCTCTCTCCTATGATGAAAGGGCCGACGCCGCAACCGTTTTGCGCTGCAAGCCGGGCAGCCGCTCCTGTACATCATAGCATTTTCAAGTCGGATTGTAAAGGCTAATTCGCGGCAGGAAACGCATCTCCGCTCAGGGCTGGGAAATTACCTCGCCGTTGAGGACGGCCTGCATCAGCTCTTTTGCGGTGGCTACCGTTTCCTCATCCGGGATCATCACATACGCCGTTGTGCTCATGGAGTAAGGTACTGCGGAGCCGTTGGAGCCGTCCACGCTGTAGGTGATCACTTCCCACTCTGCGCCGGTGCTGAGCTGGTCACTCACCAGCGCGGCGATCAGGTCATAGGACAGGCTGGTTTCAAAATTGTCCTCCACAGCGGACAAAATAGAGGCGTACTTCACCAGGATATCCGGGGAAAGGGCCTTCTTGATGATGGCCTGAATCAGCGCCATCTGGTTCTTGCCCCGCTGCCGGTCGCCGGTCGCAAAGGCGTACCGCTCCCGGGCAAAGGCCAGCGCCTGTTCGCCGTTTACATAGTTGTAGCCCTCCACGAACGTCTGTCCATTGTGGCTGGAGGTGAAGGTGTATTCCGAGTATACGGACACCCCGCCCAGCGCGTCAACGATATCCTCAAAGCCCTCAAAGCTCACCCGGAAGTAGTAATCCACGTCAACGTCATAGAGCATGGCCAGGGTATCCATGCTGACGGAGACGCCGTAGATGCCCGCATGGGTCAGCTTGTCCTTTACACCGTTGGAAATGGACAGGGGCACATAGTAATCCCGAGGGGTGGACACCAGGAGGACCTGATGGGTCTCGGTGTTGACGGTGGCCAGGATGTTGACATCGCTGCGGCTCTTCGCCTTCAGGCCGTTCCGGCTGTCGATGCCGCTGATGTACAGGGTGAAGGCGCTGCCAGTCTCCGCCGTCAGCGCTGACCCCGTTTCCTCCGGCTCCTGCGTGACGGGTTCCTCCACCACTTCCTCCACTTCCAGTCCGGTGACCTCCCGGATCCGGTCCTCAATATCCTCATAGCCTTCTATCTCCGCAATTACGTCCAGATAGGCGCTGTTCAGGAGAATAGCCCGGCATTCCTGACTGTACAGGGCGTCCACCAGCTGCACCAGACTGTCATACTCCTCGGTGGCAATTTCTGTATCCAAATCTTCGTTGAGCTGCTGAATCGCGCCGTCCGTGCTGGTCCTGTCCAGCTCGGACAAAATGCCGAAGGTATCCGTCTCAAGGTCGTTCAGCGTATCCGCTTCATCGTCCGTCAAAACGTAGACGCCTACATGGGTCACCTCTGTGCTGACTGTGGTGATGCTATTCAGGGTGTTGGTGAGCATACTCAGGGCGATAATCCCATAAATCATAATGATTGCCATGAGAATGCTGACCACCGTCCCCGCTGCGAACCGCCCTGTCCGCCCCGTCCGATGGGTCAAAACCCCCAGCAGCGCCACCAGGACCAGCAGCAAAATCATCACCGGCGCCAGGAACTTCATCGGAAGCAAGGCGCTGCGCACCAGCATAACGTCCAAAACCACCATGACTGCGGACAGGAGGCCGGTGATGATGCCTCCGGGGAGCGCGGAACCCTGGGGGTTCGCCCGCTTCTGCGTATTGTTGGAATCTTCCATAATTCGTCAACCCTTCCACTCTATGTTGCTCAATACCTACTGCATGAAAGAATATCCCGAACACTTCCGTCGGGCATGACTAAGTATAGCGAATCCGTCAGCATTTTGCAAGGGTCAGGCGGTGATTCCGACACATTCTCTCGTCCAACAGCATGACAGCCTCCCCCCTGCTCTCTGCTGCGCTGAGGATAGCGTATGGCCCGGAGCGCAGCATCATTCATTCGCTCCGTATTTTTTCGGTTTTGTGTATGTGCTAAAATGATATGGCCCTTCTCCCCCGAATAAAAAGTAGAGAAGTT
>JAJBUK010000007.1 GCA_020860385.1 Clostridiales bacterium | reverse complement strand
AGACGATTTTGAGCGACCTTGTCCAGGCCGAAGTGATCACCCTGACCGAAAAGGGACAGCCCAAAAACGAGAAGGCGCTGGTGCGCTGGGTGGTACTGGGGCTGAACCCGGCAGACAGCGGGCCTTGCTGGACAAATCGGGGGCTGATGGAATCGTTTAGCCGGTATTACGCCAGCCGCAAAGAGGACTGGCCGAAAAACCTCTGCATGGTCTCCGGGGACTGGGATGTGCTGGCCAGACAGCATATCAAGGGTATCATTCCCGCCAACGGCAACGCCAAGCTGATTTCCGCCAATGATGGTGAAGGCTTTACCTATCGGGGTCGCTTTGACGAAAGCTGGCAGGCGGCTACGGTGGGTTACACCGCCTCCCAAAAGGCACATAACGCTCTGCGTTGGCTGGCGGATAACCAGGGCGTTACCATGGGAGGAAGAACCTTCCTCTGCTGGAATCCCCAAGGGAAGGAGGTTCCCGCACCTACCAGCGCAATGACCCGGCGGGGGCGCCGGAGTCAGCCCAGCGCCAAAAATCCTACCGAATACCGAAAGCAGTTGCGGGAGACTCTTTCTGGCTGGCAGACCGATCTGCCCACGAATGCGGACGTGGTCATCGCCGCCTTTGACGCCGCCACCACCGGGCGGCTGGCGCTGACCTATTACAACGAGCTGCTGGCCTCGGACTTCCTGCAACGGCTGTACGCCTGGGACGCCAGCTGCTGCTGGATCAACGGCGGGTTCGGCGTTCAGTCCCCCGACCTGTACTGGCTGGCGACCTGTGCGTTCGGCAATTACCGGGAAAGCAAATGGGTCGTGGACGACAGGATTTTGAAGCAACAAATGCAGCGGCTGGTGGCCTGCCGGATAGACCAGGCAATTTTCCCGGTGGATGTAGAGCGCCTGCTGGTGCAGCGGGCATCCAACCTGCAGCTGCTGCCCCAGGAAGAACGCCAACGGCTGCTCTTCATCACCTGTGCGGCCGTCCGAAAATACCATTATGACACCACAAAGGAGGAATACGGGATGTCATTGGACAAAAATAACACAGATAGGAGCTATCTCTTTGGCCGCCTGTTGGCCATTGCGGAGGCTGTGGAGCGGAGCACCTACGAAGGTAAGGATAAGGAGACAAGGGAACCCAATGCTATCCGGCTGCAAACAGTTTTTGTACAACAGCCCCTGCATACCTGGACTGTTTTGGAAGACCGCCTGATTCCCTATTATCAGAAGCTGCCGTTTGCCCTGGAAAAGTATTATAAGGATTTGATTTCTGAAATTGCTGACAAACTTTCGCCGGATGATAAGACTTTGAACCGGAAACTGGAGGACACCTATGTGCTGGGGTATTACCATCAGCGAGCCTATCGGAAGCCAAAAGACGACGCACAGGAAACCGCAACCGAAGCGACAACAGAAGAGCCTTAAGGAGGTAACAGAAGATGAGCGTATTACAGCATAAAATCGATTTTGTGGCCCTGGTCTCTGTGACTATGGCCAATGCGAACGGCGATCCCCTGAACGGCAACAGTCCCCGCACTGACTACAACGGCTACGGGGAGATGTCCGACGTGTGCATCAAAAGGAAAATTCGCAATCGGATGCAGGACTTGGGCAACCCCATTTTTGTCCAGTCGGAAGAGCGCTGCGACGACGGATGCGCCAGCCTTAGCGAGCGGGCAAGCAAGCTTCTGGGCAAGATGACCGACCGGGAGGCATCCGCAAGAAAAGCCTGCGAAACCTGGCTGGATGTGCGTTCCTTCGGGCAGGTATTTGCTTTCAAGGACAGCAAGGGCAAGGATGCCAAGGGGAAGGAAACCAAGGGTGTTTCTGTGGGGGTTCGTGGCCCTGTCTCCATCCACCAGGCGGTCAGCGTCTCCCCCATCCAGGTGGCAGATATGCAAATCACCAAGAGCGTTAACGGAGACAAGAGTGAGAAGCTCTCCTCCGACCGCATGGGCATGAAGCACTTCGTCCGCTTCGGGCTGTACAAGGTCAAAGGCTCCATTAATGTGCAGCTGGCGGAAAAGACCGGCTTTACCCAGGCTGATGCCGAGACAGTGAAGGAGTGCCTGCGGACGCTTTTTGTCAACGATGCTTCCTCCGCCCGCCCGGACGGCTCCATGGAGGTCGTTCGGCTCTACTGGTGGGAGCACAACTGCAAAGACGGGCAGTATTCCTCTGCCCGGGTGCATCGCTCCGTTAAAGTGACGCAGAAGGACCCCTCTGCTCTGCCCACCTCGGTGGAGGACTATGAAATCACCTTGGAGACCTTACCCGGTTTGGAGCCGGAAGTAATCGATGGCGTTTGACGAGGACGACTACCTGCAACTCTCCGGCATTCAACACTTCGTCTTTTGCCGCCGCCAGTGGGCGCTCATCCACCTGGAGCAGCAGTGGGCGGAGAACCTGCGCACCACCGAGGGGGAGCTGCTCCACAAGAACGCCCACGATGCGGAGCAGCGAACTCTCCGGGGTGACCTGCTGACCGTCCGGGCTATGCGGGTACACTCCGCCCGGCTGGGGCTCTCCGGGGAGTGCGACGTGGTGGGGTTCCGGCGTTCCGCGGACGGGGTGCCGTTGGCAGGGGAAAAAGGCTTATGGACGCCCTGCCCCGTGGAGTACAAGCGGGGCAAGACCAAGCCCACCGCCTGCGATGAGGCCCAGCTCTGCGCCCAGGCCATGTGCCTGGAGGA
>JAJBUK010000125.1 GCA_020860385.1 Clostridiales bacterium | reverse complement strand
CCCTAAGCCGCCCTCTTTCCCCCCTTTCTCGGCGGAGCGAGAAAGGGGGCCCGCCGGGAGGGCAAACGCTTTATTTCCTTATAGTATCCTTGTCTAAGGAGCGTAATTCCCTTAAATTGCTGCCATTGCCACAGAAAGGACGCTGACCTGGTTTGAAACGCATCCGCTATAATTCCCCGGTGGTGCTGACCTTTGCCCTGCTGAGCCTGGGGGCGCTGCTGCTGGGCTTCCTGACGAATGGGGCCAGCACCGGCCTGGTGTTCTCCGTCTACCGCGCCTCCCCCACCGACCCGCTGACCTATGTGCGGCTCTTCGGCCATGTGCTGGGCCACAGCGGATGGGAGCATTACATCAGCAACATGACCTACATCCTGCTTCTCGGCCCCATGCTGGAGGAGAAGTACGGCAGCAAACCGCTGCTCCTGATGATTTGCGTCACGGCGCTGACCACCGGTCTGGTGTTCATCGCCCTGTTCCCCGGCCAGGCCCTGCTGGGAGCCAGCGGGGTGGTGTTTATGATGATCGTGCTGTCCTCCCTGTCCAGCTTCGGGGAAGGGGAGATCCCCCTGACGCTGATTCTGGTGGTCGTCCTGTTTTTGGGGCAGGAGATTGTCAGCGGCGTCACCACGGCGGACAACATCTCCCAGCTGACCCATGTGGTGGGCGGCCTGGTGGGCGGGCTGATGGGGCTGTGGTTCCATCGGCGGCAGGAAAACAACGGCTGACAGCCCCGTTCCCGCAGAAAACAGCACCCCCCAGCCCGGTAAACGCCGGGCTGGGGGGTGTTTTGTCCGTTACGGCTCCGCCAGGAAGATGGCGTGAATTTTGTGGCAGGTGGGGCAGTACCACCCCTCGTTCTGCACGTCGAAGAGGTAGGCCTTCTTGTGCTTCCTGGTGTTGAACACCAGCTCCCGCCAGCCTCCGGCGGCCTTGAAGTCGCTCTCCGGCACCCATTGCAGGCTGGGGAAGGAGGTGCTGGAAGCGTTGGTGCGGATGCGTCCGCCCAGCATGACGGTGTTGCAATCGGGACAAATCATACCCATAGTGAAATTCCTCCTGTGAAAGATGATGGGGTCAGGGCGCGGCGCGTCACTGGCTGGTGTCGTTGCCAAGGCGGTTCAGCCGCTGGCGGATGTCGGTGCCGTAGAACGGGAAGATTTTGTAATCCCCCACGATGCGGGAGTACACCTGAGGGGAGTACCGCCCGTTCAGGTCGGCCAGGGTCAAGTTGGTGGAGATGATGGTGTGCCGCTCGTCCAGCAGCCGGGTGTTGATGAGGTTGTACAGGGCGGAGCGGACGGAGGGCACCGTCAGCTCGCTGCCCAAATCGTCCAGCACCAGCAGGTCGCAGGACAGGTACCGGTCAGATGCCTCCCGGGCCTCCTCGTCGCCGGAGAACTTGGCGGCTTCCATCCGGTCAAAGATGTGGATGGCGGAGTCGTAGACCACGCTGCACCCCTGGGCGGCCACCTCCCTGGCGATGCAGACGGAGAGGAAGGTCTTGCCCAGCCCCGGCTCCCCGGTGAAGAACAGGTTCCGCACCGGGAAGGTGCGGAAGGAAGCCGCGTAGGCCAGGCAGAACTGATAGGTGGCGTCCATCTGGGCCTGGTACTCCGGGGGATAGTAGTCCTTCCGGAAGTCCTGGAAGGACTGGCCCCTGAGGTTCATCATGCTGGTCATCTGCCGCACCTGCTCCTCCTCGCAGAGGGCTTTCAGGCAGTCGCACATCCGGCTGCCCTTCCACCCCCGGTCGCCGCACTTGGGGCAGAGGGGCTGCTCGTTCAGGGCGTCCTCGGCGTAGCCGATGCTCTTTAAGAGCGCCCCCCGCTCCGCTTTCAGGGCAGCGTGCTGCTCCCGGAGGGCCTGGATGGCAGGGGCGGGGTCGGCCCCCTGCCGGAGGGCGGCGGTGGCGGCCCGGGCCACGGTGGCCCGAAGCTGCCGGTCAATGTCCTTCACCCGGGGCAGGCGGCGGTATACGTCCTCCCTGCGGCGGGCGTACTCCTCCTCATGGCGCATCCGCCGGGCCTCGTACCGGGCGGTGGCGTTATGGATGATTTCAGCGTTGTAAGTAGCCATGGCGGCCCTCCTCCTCCGGGGCGGAGTGTTCCCCTCAGCGGTGCCCCTCCTGGGCCCCGTCCTGGGGGACGTTCTTCAAAAAGTCCATAATCCATTGGGTCTGTTTGACGGACTGCTCCGCCTGCCGGGCTTTCTCCTCCGCCGTTGGCTCCGGCTTGGGCTGGGCGGGGGCCGGTGCGTTGGGGACGGGTCGCTTTCCGCCCTTCCAGGAGGCGGGCTGCCGCTCCGACCGGGCCTGGGACAGGGTGTGGAGGCCCTTCTCGTGCCAGCTCTGGAGGATTTTGTTGCAGTAGCTCCAGGAGAAGCGGCCTGTGTTGGTGACGGTAATGTCATAGGCGTAGGCCACCGTCTCCGGCGGGAAGCCCCACGCCGCCCAGCGGTTCAGGTGCTGCCGCTCCCCGTCCGTCGGCTCCCGGCCCACGATGTGGCAGGCCGCCATCAGCTGGCCGATTTGGGTCTGCATCAGCTGCTCCTTCTTCAGGAAGGTCTCCACCGCGTCCAGGTTGTCAATGCCCCGCTGCTTCCAGTAGTAGGCTTTCGTGCGAATGGCGGTCATGGAGGGCCTGCGGCCGGGGCCGTACTGCTTTTCGTAGCACTCGATTTGCCACTGCACCAGGGTCAGTATCACGTCCGGCGGCAGGGCCAGGTAGTCCAGCAGCTCATAGAGCAGCTTCAAGTCC
>JAJBUK010000077.1 GCA_020860385.1 Clostridiales bacterium | reverse complement strand
AACTTCTCTACTTTTTATTCGGGGGAGAAGGGCCATATCATTTTAGCACATACACTGCGTGCAGTTCCATCGTTCCGCCCGGAAAGGGCAGACTGAGAAAGGTGAATCACCATGACGATACAAGAGAGACTCAAGTGCGGCTACCTCATCCTGGACGGGGCCATGGGCACCCAGCTCCAGGCGGCGGGCCTGAAACTGGGCCAGCGGCCGGAGGTGCTGTGCTTCACCCAGCCGGAGGTGGTGGAGGACATCCACCGGCGGTATATCGCCGCGGGGAGCGACGTCATTTACGCCAACACCTTCCAGGCCAACGGCCACAAGCTGGCGGGGACGGGGTACGCCGTGGCGGACATCATCCGCCAGGCCATCGCCGTGGCCCGGCAGGCTGCCGCGGGAACGGACACCCTGGTGGCCCTGGACGTGGGGCCCATCGGGGAGCTGCTGGAGCCCCTGGGCACCCTGAAATTTGACGATGCCTACGCCCTTTACAAAGAGATGCTGGTGGCCGGGGAGGAGGCTGGGGCCGACCTGGTGACCTTTGAGACCTTCACCGACCTGTACGACGCCAAGGCGGCGGTGCTGGCCGCGAAGGAGAACACCTCCCTCCCCATCTTCCTGACCATGAGCTTCGAGGCCAGCGGCCGCACCTTCACCGGCACCACTGTGGCGGCCATGGCCCTGACTATGGAGGGGCTGGGGGTGGACGCCGTGGGCATCAACTGCTCCCTGGGGCCGGAGGAGATTTTCCCCATGGCACAGGAGCTGGTGCAGTGGACCGACCTGCCCATCGTCATCAAGCCCAACGCCGGCCTGCCCGACCCCGCCACCAACCAGTACAGCATGACGGCGGAGCAGTTCGCCGCCCAGATGGTCCCTTACGCATCCCTGGGCATCACCGCCCTGGGGGGCTGCTGCGGCACCACGCCGGAGTTCATCCGCGCCCTGCGGAGGGCGCTGTCCGGCATCGCCCCCGCCCCCCGGCAGAAAAAGACCCGCCACGGCGTCTGCTGCCCCTCCCAGGTGGCGGAGCTGAATGGCGTTCGGGTCATTGGGGAGCGCATCAACCCTACCGGCAAGAAGCGGTTCCAGCAGGCCCTCCGGGAGTACGATTTGGACTATATCCTCCAGCGGGGCATTGAGCAGCAGGACGCCGGAGCGGACATTCTGGACGTGAACGTGGGCCTCCCCGGGCTGGACGAGCCGAAGATGATGGTGGACGTGGTGAAGGAACTCCAGGGGGTGGTGTCTCTGCCCCTGCAAATCGACTCCTCCGACCCCGCCGCCATCGAAGCGGGGCTGCGGTACTGTAACGGCAAGGCCATCGTCAACTCCGTCAACGGCAAACAGGAGGTCTTAGACCACATCCTCCCCCTGGTGAAGAAATACGGCGCAGCGGTGGTGGGGCTGACTATGGACGAGACCGGCATCCCCCAGACCGCCGGGCAGCGCATCGCCATTGCGGAGCGGATTTTGAACGCCGCCCTGAGCTACGGCATCCCCAGGGAGGACGTGTTCATCGACTGCCTGACCCTCACCGTCTCCGCCCAGCAGGAGCAGGCGGCGGAAACATTGAAGGCGGTGCGGTATGTGCGGGAGGTGCTGGGGCTGCACACGGTGCTGGGCGTATCCAACATCAGCTTCGGCCTGCCCGACCGCCAGCGCATCACCGAGAGCTTCCTGGTGCAGGCCATGTGCTGCGGCCTGGACCTCCCCATCATCAACCCCAACCAGAAGCAGATGATGGATGCGGTGGCCACCTATCGGGTGCTGTCCGGAGAGGACAGGGACTGCGCCGCCTATATCGCTCGGTTCTCCGGCAGAGAAACGACGGCCCCCGCGGCCCCCGCCTCCGCCGTCATGGATCTGGACACCGCCATCGCCAAGGGCCTGAAGGAGGAGTGCGCCCGGCTCACCGAGGGGCTGCTCCAAACTGAGGACGCCATGGACATCGTGAACCTCCGGCTGATTCCCGCCCTGGACCGGGTGGGCGACCGGTACGAACGGGGTGAAATCTTCCTGCCCCAGCTCATCAACTCCGCCAACGCCTCCTGCGAGGCCTTTGAGGTCATTAAGAAACACATCTTGTCCCGGGGCGGCGGCAGCATCAGCAAGGGAAAAATCATCCTGGCCACCGTGGAAGGGGACATTCACGACATCGGCAAGAACATCGTCAAGGTGGTGCTGGAGAACTACGGCTATCAGGTCATCGACCTGGGCCGGGACGTGCCGGTGCAGACGGTGGTGGACGCCGCCATCGCCAACGACGTGTACCTCATTGGCCTCTCCGCCCTGATGACCACCACCGTGGCCAGCATGGCGGCCACCATCAAGGCCCTCCGGGCCAGCGGCCACCCCTGCAAAATCATGGTGGGGGGCGCGGTGCTGACGCCGGAGTACGCCGCCGAAATCGGCGCGGACTTCTACTCCAAGGACGCCAAGCAGAGCGCGGATATTGCCCGGCAGGTGCTGGGGTGAAGTAGTGGCTAGTGGCGTGGCAAAAACCGTAAACCCTGTTGCCCAACGGAATATGAACTGTTAGCCACCCCTCCGCCGTCAAGCGGCATTTCCGCTGCGCTCCAACCCTTTCGGGGCAAAAAGCTGGGTTGAAAGGAATCACGCAGCCGCACAGCCAGATTTCAACGACCAAAGGGCAATAAAATTGCACGTTCCGCCCGCTTTCAGCAGGGCGGAACGGCAATCGTACCCCAGCCGCCATCGGCGGCAGTCTCAGCAGGTATCAAGTCACATCGTCTGTTGCCT
>JAJBUK010000045.1 GCA_020860385.1 Clostridiales bacterium | reverse complement strand
CCTCCCTAAGCCGCCTTCTTTCCCCCATTTCTTGGCGGAGCAAGAAATGGGGCCCCCGGAGGGAAACCACTTATTTCTTTTATCATTCCTTGTCTAAGGAAGAAAATCCCCTTAAAGTTTTCAGAATACCTCTGAACAAATACAACTCTGGCAGGAACTGCCTGCGGCAGATTCAGGCGTGGATTTGCCGTTTTAAAAGGAGTACGACACCAATGAAGCAGGAAAATATTCGCAACTTTTCCATCATCGCCCACATCGACCACGGCAAATCCGTTTCCCCAAACATCTGACGATGTTCGGGGGCCCCTTTTGATTTCACATCCTCGGCGGGAGTGAATCCCGCCTGCGGGAACTGCCTGCGGCAGATTCAGGCGTGGATTTGCCGTTTTAAAAGGAGTACGACACCAATGAAGCAGGAAAACATTCGTAATTTCTCCATCATCGCCCACATCGACCACGGCAAATCCACGCTGTCCGACCGGCTCATCGAGGAGTGTCACGCCGTCAACGAGCGGGAGATGGAATCCCAGCTGCTGGACTCCATGGAGCTGGAGCGGGAGCGGGGCATCACCATCAAGGCCCGGGCGGTGACGCTGAACTATCAGGCGGACGACGGCGAGACCTATCAGCTGAACCTGATCGACACGCCAGGCCATGTGGACTTCAACTATGAGGTCAGCCGCAGCCTGGCCGCCTGCGAGGGGGCAGTGCTGGTGGTGGACGCCAGCCAGGGGGTGGAGGCCCAGACCCTGGCCAACACCTACCTGGCGGTGGACGCCAACCTGGAGGTGCTGCCCGTCTTTAACAAAATCGACCTGCCCTCCGCCGACCCCGCCCGAGTGAAGGAGGAGGTGGAGAACATCATCGGCCTGCCCGCCATGGACGCGCCGGAGATTTCCGCCAAAATGGGCATCAACATCCACTCCGTGCTGGAGGACGTGGTGGCCAACGTCCCCGCCCCCACCGGCGACCCGGACGCGCCGCTGAAGGCGCTGATTTTCGACAGCCAGTACGACGCCTACCGGGGGGTCATCGTGCTGGTGCGGGTGATGGAGGGCAGCCTCCGGGTGGGCCAGGAAATCAAAATGATGGCCTCCGGCGCGACCTATAAAATCCTGGAGTGCGGCCACATGGAGCCGGTGCGGCTGGACCCCTGCGGCAGCCTGTCCGCCGGGGAAGTGGGCTACTTCACCGCCTCCATCAAGAACGTGCGGGATACCCGTGTGGGCGACACCGTCACCGACAGCGCCAGCCCTGCGGCGGAGCCCCTGCCCGGCTACAAGCCCGCCCAGCCCATGGTCTACTGCGGCATCTACACCGAGGATGGCAGCAAATACCCCGACCTGCGGGACGCCCTGGAGAAGCTCCAACTCAACGACGCCTCCCTGTCTTTCGAGCCGGAGAGCTCGGTGGCCCTGGGCTTCGGCTTCCGCTGTGGCTTCCTGGGGATGCTGCATATGGAAATCATTCAGGAGCGGCTGGAGCGGGAGTTCGACCTGGAGCTGGTGACCACCCTCCCCAGCGTGATTTACGAAATCGTCAAGACGGACGGCAGCATCATTTATGTGGACAACCCCCACGACTACCCCGACCCCGGCCAAATCGCGGAGGCCAGGGAGCCTTATGTGAACGTCAGCATCATCACCCCCCAGGAGTTCGTGGGCAACATTATGCCCATGTGCCAGGACAGGCGGGGGCAGTTTGGGGATATGCAGTATCTGGACACAAATCTGGTGGAGCTGCACTATAAAATGCCCCTGAACGAAATCATCTACGACTTCTTCGACACGCTGAAGGCCCATACCAAGGGCTACGCCTCCCTGGACTATGAGCTGGACGGCTATCAGCCCAGTCAGCTGGTGAAAATCGACCTGCTCTTAAACGGCGACCAGGTGGACGCCCTGAGCTTCATCGCCCACAAGGACAAGGCCTATGGCCGCGCCCGGAAAATCTGCGAGAAGCTGAAGGAGAACATCCCCCGCCAGCTCTTCGAAGTGCCCATCCAGGCGGCCATCGGCGGGAAAATCATCGCCCGGGAGACGGTAAAGGCCATGCGGAAGGACGTGCTGGCCAAGTGCTACGGCGGCGACATCACCCGGAAGAAGAAGCTGCTGGAGAAGCAGAAAGAGGGGAAGAAGAAGATGCGGACGCTGGGGACAGTGCAGATTCCCACGGAGGCGTTTATGGCGGTGCTGAAGCTGGATGAGTGAGTTTTTTGAATTTATAGTTTGAAATGAAGTAAGGAGTGAGAGCCATGTGCAAAACAACTGAAACGTTTGCCCCCATTGCCCCAGCTGACGGCTGGCACCGATTTATGTCGGAAGCTGAGACAGTAGAATATTTGCAGAAAGCGGAAATCGGGCTGCTACCAAAAACGGCAGATACACTCCGTCCTATCATCTATCGCGGATTATACTCAGACGGATTACAAGTGGTGCAGGTTCTGGGATATATTGATGAATATACTTTGGTGATAGCCTTGGATGGGCAACCCCACTGCATCAGTGCTGCCTATTTGCTGGAGATGCAGACAGGCCGAAAAAAGGCGCTGGAGCAATTAGGACTGGGAGATGCAGCGTGTATGAGAGGCGTGGATTGTCCTACTTACTGCGTGATTGATGTGGAGACTCCCAACCACCGCAATGACCGTATCAGTTCCATCGGGCTGGCGCTGATTGTGGAGGGCTGTATCACAGAAACGCGAAACTACCTAGTCAACCCGGAAGTGGAATTTGATGAGTTTAACAGCCAGTTGACCGGGCTGACCACCCTTGACGTGCAGGACAGCCCTACCCTTCCGGAAGTTTGGGCTGAAATATCCAACATGGTAACAGGTTCCATTGTGGTTGCCCATAATGCACCGTTTGACTTGACTGTGCTTTGCAAGGCACTGGCGGCCTATGGTATAGTATGTCCGCCACTGGATTACTTTGACACGGTGCGGCTTGCAAGGTTTGCACTATCGGGCTTGCCAAATCACCGATTGGACACTCTTTGCCGGTATTATAACATTACACTGAACCACCACCAGGCAGACAGCGACAGCCTTGCTTGCGCACAAATTTTTATGCGATTGCAGAGTTGGGCCGATGCACCTGCAACTTGGGATTGGACTGCAAAGGCACAGCATTCACCTAGCGTTCATCACACTCAGCGTAATCAATCTGTGCCGATACATACTCAGCCGCTTGTTACTGGTAAGACTGACCTGGATGGCAAGCGGGTGTGCCTGTCCGGGGAGTTTGTCACTGGCAAGAAAGCAGATGTTGCCGTTGCGCTGGAGCGCGAAGGTGCTATAATCTGCCCTGGTGTCAACAAAAAATTAGACTACCTGATTATTGGAGAAATGGGTAGCGACGCCTGGAGCGGCGGCAGCGCCGGAGGGACAAAAATTAAGCGGGCAGTAGAATTACAGAATCAGGGCGTTCCGGTCAAGATTATCCGAGAGCATGAAATTTTTGCTTTGTCAGAAACAGAGGTGTAAAAGATGGATGAAATTAACTTGTTTGATGCCGTGCCATTGACACCCATGCAACGAACTGCCGCTGATTTTCGGGCGGCATTAGAGGGTACAAAGCTAGGCTATGATACCAGCATGATTAAAACGGAACTTGTCACGCCCCAAAGCAGCAAGCCATATGAGCGAACTTACATTGAGACAGTGGGCGAAAAAGGGGAGATGCAAACGCAAATCCTGTTTAGAGATTGTAAAAAAGGCTATGTGCGGTGTCCTCCTGTCGTTGCAAAAGAACTGGAACGTGTGGGCCTGCAATTAGAGTCTGTCCCATCCAGTGATTGGAAACGCCTGCCCTATGCCGCGCTGGATTTTACGGTATATCCCGGCGCCGCTCAGGAAATCTTTGAAGCGGTGCTTCGGCGGAACGGATACGGCTGTTGCAGCAGATACCTGGAGTGCAGTGATGCAAAGCAATGCACCCATCCGGACATTATGTTCGCGGTTCAGTGTGCTTATAGAAAGAATCTCATGGCTGGTCGTATCTTTTACGGCAAAAATGCGAATATGAAATAAACATCATCCCTGCACCTCCCCCCGCACCCTTTTCCACCCCCGGCATAAGATAAACTGTGAGCGGGAACCGACCCCCGCCGCAAGGAACGGGCGAACTGCCCGCGCCTTACATTTTATCTTAGGAGGTACTTTTCTATGGGATGCAATAACGGTTGTGGTAGCGGCTGCTGCTGGATTCTGATTCTCATCATCATCCTGTTCTGCTGCTGCGGCGGCGGATGGGGCTGCGGCAACGGCTGCGGCTGTGGCTGCAACGGCGGCTGTGGCTGCTGAGCTGCGCCCCTCCGGGATTTGGCGGCGGCTGACCGCCTGACCGGGCGGCTGCCGGCCCGTGACTGACGGAACGGTCTGCCCCGCCGCCTCAGAGGCCCCGGCCCCCTATACTGCATAGAGAAACCCCGCCCTCCAATCGGAGGGCGGGGTGCTTTGCTTACTCTGCTTTATCGCCTTGGCTGCGATACTTCTGATAGATGCTATGCAGCCCGTCGGGAATCAGGTTGCCGTCCACCACGTCGATGAGGGTGGAGTTTGCGGCGATCAGCCGGGCCAGGCCGCCGGTGGCCACCACCTTGACCCGTTCCCCCTCGCAGTCCAGCTCCGCCCTGCTGCGGGCAATCAGCCGCTCCATGGCGCCGATGTAGCCTTGCATGACGCCGGACTGGATTTGGCTGACGGTGTCCTTGCAGAGCACCGTCTCCGGCATCTGCAATTCTACCTGGGGCAGCTGGGCTGTGCCGCTGATGAGGGCGTTCATGGAGATTTGGATGCCCGCCAGGATGCTGCCCCCCTGGTAGACGCCGTCCCGGTCCATGCAGTCCACGGTGGTGGCGGTGCCGAAGTCCAGGACGATGAGAGGCGCGCCGTACTTCTCCAGGGCGGAGACGCAGGCCACGCTACGGTCTGCGCCGTGGGAGCGCCACTGGCAGCCCTCGCTGTACCGCAGGCCCGCGGTGACATCCTGATTGATGACGATGGGGGTGCGGTTGAAGTACTTAATGACGGCGTTGTTCAGCGAGTGCATGATGCGGGGCACCACGGAGCAGATGATGACATCCTCCACCTCGCTGACCTCCAGGCCGAAGCACTGGAAGTACTCCCGCACCTGGAGGCCGATTTCGTCCGAGGTGCGGGTGGCCCCGGTGACGAGGCGGAAGCTGTTGGTGAGCCGTCCGTTCTGAAAGACGCCGAACACCATGTTGGTGTTGCCCACGTCAATGGTAAGCAGCATGGCGGTTCCCTCCTTAGGAAAGATGCTGAATGGTGAAGGTGGCCGCGCCCCGCTCCACGGTCAGGATGCCATAGGTGGGGTCGGGGCCTGCGCCGATGGCGCCGGGATTGCACACCTGCAGGGAGCCGTAAGTATCACAGTAGGGCCGGTGGGTGTGGCCGCAGAGGATCATGTCCGCCTGAAGCTCCCTACCCCGCTGGGCCAGGTAGCGGTACCCTTGCTTGACGTAATACTCGTGGCCGTGGCAGAGGACGATGCGGCACCCCTCCAGCACCAGAGTCTTCTCCAGCGGGGCCTGACCGCGATAGTCGCAGTTCCCGGCCACCTGTTCGATGCGGATGTCTGGACAGGCCAGGTGGAGGTTGTAGCCGTCCCGCACCGTGTCCCCCAGGTGGAACACCAGGTCGGGCCGCTCCCGCTCCACTGCGCTGCACAGGTTGGACACGCTGCCGTGGGAATCGGAACAGACGAGAATTTTCATGGAGGTCACGTTTTACCTTTCTTGCGCATAGATTGCTTTGAACGGGATGGGCCGACCAGCGGCCTGACCCGGAAGAACGCTGATGGATGTGTCCCAGGACGCAGGGGGAGGTCACATGAAGCAGGAACCGAAGAATGTCCTTGAATCGCCGGAAGCGGCGTCGCTGATGGGCGATGCCGCCGCGTTGAAGGAGCTGCTGGGCTCGCCGGAGACCAGGCAGCTATTGTCCCTACTCTCTGCCCAAAATGGGGCGGCCCTCCAGGAAGCCGCCCAACAGGCCAAGGGAGGCGATGCCAGGGGCCTCAGCGCCATGCTGGCCAACCTGAGCAGCACCAAAGACGGGGCCGCCGCCCTGGCGCAGATGGAGCAGAAGCTGAACCGCCGCTGACAGAAGGAAGGTCTGACCCGTGGAGGATTTTGAAGAAAAGCTGAATACCATCCTCTCCTCACCGGAAACCATGGGGCAGATCATGGCGCTGGCCAATTCCATCTCCGGCAAGCCGGAGGGGGGCACGCCCGCCCAAGAGGGCCCGGTCCAGCCCCAGGAGACACCGGCCCAGCCGCCCCAGGGAGGGGCGGCGCAGCAGACGGGGGATATGCTGTCCCTTCTTCAGGGCTTAGACCCGTCTATGCTCACCAAGCTGGCCGCCCTCTACCGGGAGTACGCCAGAGGGGAGGATGAGAAGGCGGCGCTGCTGACCGCCATGCGCCCCTTCCTCCGGCCGGAGCGGCAGGAGAAGGTGGAGAAGGCCCTGCAAATCACCCGCATCTCCCGGGTGATTCAGGCAGCCTTCGGACTATTCCGGGAGGAGCATCATGTATAACCGCTACATTCCCAATGAGGAATTTATACCGGTGGAGGACAGCGCCCCGGAGCAAAGCGGCGGCTCCCCACCGAAGCAGGCAGGGGACGGCCTGGGCGGCCTTCTGGGGCGGCTGCTGGGGGGCGGCGGTCTGCCCAGGCTGTTCCAGGGGGACGGCTCCCGACCGGGCAGCGGGCTGCTGGATTCCCTGGGCCTGGGGAAGCTGGACAAAGGGGACATCCTGCTCCTGCTGGTGCTGATTTATCTCTTTAAAGAGTCAGAGGACGATGAGTGGCTCATCATCCTGGCGCTGGTGCTGCTGATGGGGTTATAGGTTCGTTTACCCCTGCTGCGCCGGGTCAGCGTCGGCGGGGCCCGCCTCGGCGGCGTCCTGTGGGGAGGCTTTGGGGGCGGAAGCGCCTGTACCCTCGCCGGGCAGCGGCCTGGGCCGATCCTGCCCCTCCTCCATCCGGCCCCGCATGGCGTGCAGGTGGGTCACATACATCCTCAGGCTGACAAGCCCCACAAGGCCGACCGCCGCCAGCACCACCAGCGCCCGCACCAGGCCGCTGGTGGTACAAATCACAGAGGTCAGCCCCAGGATGGCGGAGGCGGCGTACAGAACGGCCACTGTCTGCTTCTTGGAGAGGCCCATGTCAATGAGGCGGTAGTGGACGTGTTTCCGGTCGGCGTGCATGGGGTTCTCCCCGTGGCTGATGCGGAGGATAAAGGCGTAGCAAATGTCAAAAATGGGCAGGCCCAGCATCAGGAAGGGAATCACAAAGGAAATCAGGGCGTAGAACTTGAACAGCCCCTGGATGCTGGCCACCGCCAAGATATAACCGATGAAGGTGGAACCGGTGTCCCCCATGAAGATTTTGGCGGGAGGCTTATTGTAGGGCAGGAAGCCGATGCAGGCCCCCGCCAGCGCGCCGGTGATGACCGCCACGCTGTAATTGGAGTAGGTCAGGGCGATGAGCACCATACTGATGGCGGAGATGGTGGACACCCCCGCCGCCAGCCCGTCCAGCCCGTCGATCAGGTTCACCGCGTTGGTGATGGTAACGATCCAGAGGATGCTGACCGGGACGGACAGCACCCCCAGGTTCCAGTTGGAGCCGTCAGAGACCGCGCTGAGGCTGCTGAAAAAACGAATGACGTTGCCGCCGTAGACGGCCACCCCTGCCGCCAGCAGCTGCACCACCAGCTTCACCAGGGGGCGGAGGTTGTAAATATCATCTAAGACGCCCAGCACCACAATGATGATGCTGCCCAGCAGCATATAGAGCACCTTGTCGGTCATGGGCACGAACAGCAAAATCGCCGCACAGCAGCCTATATAGATGGCGAGCCCGCCCATGCGGGGGGTAGGGGTGGTATGGAGGTGGCGTTCCGACTCCGTCCCCTTTTTGCCGGGCATATCGATGGCGCCCAGCCGGATGGCCAGCTTCTTTGCCAGGGGGGTGGTGGCAAGGGTCAGCACGAAGGCGGCCAGAAGGGCGCAGCCTGTGGCGGCAATGGCCGGTAGCGTGGTAATGATGGCGGTTCACCTCTTTTCCAATAGCGTGACTGGGCCCCTCACCTGGGGACGAAGCCAACCTTCTTATAGACCTTCCGCAGGGTCTTATTGGCGATGTAGGAGGCTTTCTCCGCGCCGGCGGTGTAGACTTGCTCCAGATACGCCTTGTCCTTCAGCAGCCGCTCCGTCTCCTCCCGAATGGGGCGGCACATCTCAATGGTAGCGTCCCCCACAGCGGTTTTGAACGCGCCGTAGCCCATGCCGTCGAACTCTTTCTCGATTGCGTCATAGGTCTTGCCGGTGGCGCAGGCGTAAATCTGCATCAGGTTGGAGATGCCGGGCTTGTTCACCGGGTCGAAGCGGACGCTGGTCTCGCTGTCCGTCACCGCCCGCTTGAACTTCTTCGCCATAACGGTGGGGTCCTCCAGCAGGTAGACGCAGCCGTTGGGGTCGTGGTCGGACTTGGACATCTTATCCTCCGGGGAGGACAGGCTCATGATTCTGGCCCCCACCTTGGGGATGTAGGGCTCCGGCACCTTGAACACCGGGCCGTAAATGCCGTTGAAGCGCTCGGCAATGTCCCGGCAAAGCTCAACGTGCTGCTTCTGGTCGTCCCCCACCGGCACGTAGTCCGGCTGGTAAATCAGAATGTCCGCCGCCATCAGCACAGGATAGTCAAACAGACCGGCGTTGATGTTCTCGGCATGCTGGGCGCTTTTGGCCTTGAACTGGGTCATGCGGGTCAGCTCGCCGTACATGGTGTAGCAGTTCAGCACCCACCCCAGCTGGGCGTGGGCGGGGACGTGGCTCTGGATAAAGAGGGTGTTCTTCTCCGGGTCCAGGCCGCAGGCGATGTAGGCCGCCAGCTGAGAGATGGTGCGGCGGCGCAGCTCGGCGGGGTTCTGGCGCACGGTGATGGTGTGCATATCCGCCATGAAGTAGTAGCAGTCAAACTGGTCGGCCCGCTCCGCCCAGTTCCGAATGGCCCCCAGGTAGGAGCCCAGGGTCAGCTCGCCGCTGGGCTGGATGCCGGACAGCATCACCTTTTTTTGTTCTTCCATATTCCAATCAACCTCCGTGCGCCGGGGCGCAGTTTCTGCGATGCACTGAACGCCCTCTGCCGTCCGGCAGAGGTCATAGACGGGCCATGCAGCCCACGGCAGCCAAATCGCGCTTTTGTTTCATCAGGAAAGTATGTAGGATAGCCGCCCGAAGCCGGGCCGCTATCCCCCGCCCCCTTGCCGACCTCCCGGTCGGAACCAGCGGGCCGGGCGGCAGAATGGGGACAAAACGATTACATCTGAGTTATTTTATCACAGTGCGTAAAAAAACGCAACTGTAAAACGGGCCGGAACCCGTTGAAATACGGGAAAAAACCTGCTTCTTTGCCGCTTAAAGCACCAGCGTGCCGGTTTCGTTCTCCAGCAGCCGGAAGAGGCGATGCTCCGCCCCGGTGGCGGCGTTCACATAGACGATATAGTGGAGGCCGTCCTCGTTTTCACACTTGAACTCCCAGCACAGCACCTCGCCCTCCCCGTCGGTGGGGACGATGGCCAGCTGGCAGGACAGCACCTCCAGCTCCCCGGACACCACGCCCTGGGCCTCCTCCGCCGTGACGGCGGGGACGGTATCGGTGCGGAGGGTGTGGTTCATCAGGTAGCCCTCCGCCTCATAGCCCACCACGGAGCCGGTGTCCAGGGCCACCTCCACCTTGATGAGGTCGGGGTAGCAGGTGACGCCGTCCTGGGCGGCGGCGAAGTTGACAGTCAGGCAGTTGCCCTGGTCAATGAAATAGCTCTCCTCCATGCCGGTGATGCCGTGGCTTTCCAGGTAGCGCCGGGCCGCCTCAACGCCCTGCCGGGCATCCATGGTCTCTGCCCCTACGGCGCGGCCGTTGCCCCAGGCCAGCACCTGGCCCCCCTGTTTTGTGACGTAGATGGTGGAGGAGCCGTCCTCCAGAAGGGCGGAGAACACATAGCAGGGGAGTTTGCCGTTCATGTCCGTCTCGCCGGTCAGGTCAGCGGCGTCCACCCCCAGCCAGTCCGCCGCCAGGCTGCGGGCCTCCTCCTGGGAGACGCTGTCCGCCCCCTCCAGCATGGCGGCGGTGCGGGACTGCAAATGCTCCGAGAAGGGGCCGTCATAAATCAGGGTAGGCATCTCCGGGAACTCGGCCTCGATGTCCTGATAGCTGCTGTCCGCCAGCACGTCCCCTTCCTCCGTCAGCTGGGAGAGGCGTTTTGTGACGGCCTCCACATCCTCCAGGGTGGCGGTGCCGTCATAGAGCTGATTCTCCAGAGTGTGAAGCCGTTCCTTCAATTCGGCGGCGGCCTGGTGGAGGGCCTTTACGCTATCCAGTTCATCGCCGGAGTAGCCGTCATTTTGAAGGACGGAGCGGGACAGGGCGCTGGCGTAGTCCCCGGTTTTCGCCACAAAGGCGGCGGTCTGCTCCAGCTGGAGGTTGGCGTAGGGCAGCTCACCCAGGGCCTGCTGGGCACTCAGGGCCTCCGCGTAGATTTGGGTGGACAGGGCGGATACGGTGGCGGGGCTGGTGGCGTAGACGCACTTCTCCAGCGCGGCGTCCAGCTTATCCACGCTGCTGGTCAGCTGGTCGAAGGCCCGCAGGTAGGTATTGGCGTTCTGCTGCCGCTCGTAGGCCAGGGCGCTGCGCTGGGTCAACACGGTGACGGCCAGCGCCAGCACGCCTGCCGTCAGGAAGCTGATGATACGCACCACCGTGCGGCGGCTAAGATTCATGGACATGGGGTGACTTCCTCTCTATCAGTTCATTTCCCTCCAAGTTTGTCCGCCCCCGGCGAAACCATACCGGAAAATCCTGGGTAGCTCTTCCCAATTTGCCAGGTTTGGATTATAATGACAGCAAAGAAAAACGAAAGGTCGGGTTTCCATGAACTGTTTGATCGTCGGCGCAGGGGCCATTGGCGTAGCCATTGGGGCCACCCTCCATCAGGCGGGCTGTGTTGTGTCCTTTTACGCCAGAGGGGCCACGAAGGAGGCCATCGCCGCCGGAGGCGTCCGCCGCACCGGTCTGTTCGGCCCGGCGGAGATTCCGGCAGATGAACTGACCGTGGCGGACGATTACGGCGCGTTTCCAGCGGGCAGCTTTGACTATGTGCTGATTTCCGTCAAGGCTATGGCCAACCCCGCCGTCGCCGCCGCCCTGTTCGCCCACCGGGAGATTTTGAAGCCGGAGGGGAAATTGGTGCTGATGCAGAACGGCTGGGGCAACGACGGGGCCTATCTGGACTACTTTCCCAAAGCGCAGGTCTGCTCCGCCCGGGTCATCACCGGCTTCCAGCGCACCGCCCCCAACGTCTCCAACGTCACCGTCCACACCGCCCCCATCCTGCTGGGGAGCCTGTACGGGCTGGACGTGACCCCTCTGGAGCCGCTGGCGGAGGCCATCGCCGCCGGGGGCATCCCCTGCCAGGTGACGGACAACGTGACGGCGGCGCTGTGGGCGAAGATGCTGTACAACTGCACCCTGAACCCCCTGGGGGCGGTGCTGGGGGTACACTATGGGGCGCTGGGGGAGTCCGCCTACAGCGTGGCGATTATGAACGATTTGATCGACGAGGTTTTTGCCGTCATGACTGCCGCCGGATACGCCACCTATTGGGCCACGCCGGAGGAGTATCGGAAGGAGTTCTACGGCAAGCTGCTGCCGGACACCTATCACCACAACAGCTCCACCCTCCAGGACATCCGCAGGTGCCAGCCCACCGAAATCGATGCCCTCACCGGCAAAATTCTGGAGCTGGCGGCGGCGCACCACATCCCCGTCCCGGCGAACACCATGCTCTACCGGCAGGTGAAGGCCATCGAGGATAATTACAGCCTGGCATAAGGCGCGGAAGGCTCCTTCGGATGGCAACCATGTTCACAAACCATTTACAAACTTGCTACAAACTGTTCAACACTTTGCCCCTTCTTTGCGGTACTATAATATCAGCAGCAGGAACATATCATAAAAACCTCTTTTCTCTCTTTCTTCTTTTTTCTCTCTCTCCTTTCTTTTGGGTTATCCCGCTCCGGTTCTCCCGGGGCGGGATAATCTTTTGCCTAAACGAAGCATGACAGGAGAAAAGTGCCGCTTTTCCCTGATATTACCCTTGACTTTTGCAATGCCTCCTTTTAAACTGATACCATCCTATTTGAAGTTACGGAGTGCTATACACTATGAAAAATAAAAACTATCCCCTGTACCACTTCCTGCCGGAGCTGCACTCCCTGCGGGAACTGCTGGAGCTGAAGCGGGACGCTTATCCCCTGGACGTGGCGTTCCAGTGGATGGAGGGCCGCAAGACCCTGCGGGAAAAGACCTACCTGGAGTTTTACCAGGATGTGCAGCGGGCCGGAGCCTATCTGATGCGGTACCGGCTCCGAGGCCAGCACATCGCCCTGATGGGGGAGAACTCCTACCCCTGGCTGGTGGCCTACTTCGCCATCGTACTGACGGGGAATGTGGCGGTGCTGATTGCCAGGGACGCCGGAAACCTGGAGGTCGTTCAGCTGATGCGCCAGAGCGACGCCAGTATGCTGATTTACAGCCCCCAGTGCGAGGCCAAGGCCGCCTTTTGCAGGCAGACCTTTGGCCGGAAGAAGCGGTACTTCTCCCTGGCGCTGTTCCCCCGCGCCCTGGAAAAGGGGCAGCGGTATCTGAGCCGGGGCAGATACAACTTTGAAGCTGTGGAGACCGACCCGGACGCCCTCTGCACCATCTTCTTCACCTCCGGCTCCACCGGGTTCAGCAAGGGGGTCATGCTCTCCCAGACCAATATGGTATCGGACATCAACTACGCCGTGCAGAACTTCGTCCCCGGCGGCCCCACCATGGCGGTGCTGCCCTTTCACCACGCCTTCGGTCTGGTGACCTCGGTGATGATGCCCATTCACTACCACGTCCCCATCTTTATCTGCGGCAATCTGGCCAATTTTATGCGGGAGGTGCCCATCGCCAAGCCCCAGATTCTGTTCCTGGTGCCCCTGTTTGTGGAGACCTTTTCCAAGACCATCTGGCGCACGGCGGAGAAGCAGGGCCAGGCCAAAAAGCTGCTGAGTGGAATGCGCCTGTCCGACGCACTGTTGAAGGTGGGCATTGACCGGCGGCGGGAACTGTTTGACAGCGTCCTCTCCAAATTCGGCGGCAACCTGGAGTATATCATCTGCGGCGGCGCGCCGCTGGATCCCCGCTATGTGAAGGAATTCCGCAGCCTGGGGATAGAGATTCTGAACGGCTACGGCATTACGGAGTGCTCCCCGGTGCTGGCGGTGAACCGGAACCACTGGGTCTGCGACGGCTCCGTGGGCCAGGTGCTGCCCGGCGTTCAACTCAAAATCGACAACCCGGACAAGCATGGCGAGGGCGAAGTCTGCGTGGACAGCAGGGTAGTCATGCTGGGCTACTACAACGACCCCGCCGCCACCGCTCAGGTCATGGAGGGCCCCTGGTTCCACACCGGCGACCGGGGCTACCTGAACAAGGACGGCTTCCTCTTCATCACCGGGCGGAAGAAGAACCTCATCATCCTGTCCAACGGGGAGAACGTCTCCCCGGAGGAGCTGGAACAGTATGTGTCCCGCATCAGCGAGGTCAGCGAGGTGGTGGTCTACGAGCGGGAGGGCAAAATCACGGCGGAAGTGTACCCGGAGGAGAGCGACCTCCCCCGGCAGGAGGTGGCCCGCCGCATCCGGAAGAAGCTGGAGAAGATGAACGCCACCCTCCCCGCCTGCAAGCACGTCCAGAAGCTGGTAGTGCGGGAGACGCCCTTTGAAAAAACGACCACCGCGAAAATCAAACGGTATAAGGTTGGGGGATAGCGGTTCCGATGGGGTTTTCGTTTCCAACGCAAAAAAATACCCCGGGGCAGAACCTGGGGTAGACAAATCGGCTGCGCCGGTCTATAATATATGTAACAAGGGCGCTGTCCGGTAACGGTTAGCCCCCTGGAATTGTTACGTGAAGTAACCGCTCGCTTGGTAGGCTGGGGCGGTTACTTCTTTTTGCTTAACAACTGTATGAACAGGTTGCAAACGCCGATAATAACCAGAAAGAGAGTTAATACTTCCATCGTAGTCATCGGGCAGCCCCTCGTCGGCGTTGGCGGTTACCCTGTTAAGGTTTTCAAAAATGCGCCCCAGATTAGTGAGCCTTGCCAGCATAGCTGGCATCGGTTTCCGGCTAAAAATATGCCGCTGGCACATTTTCTTGATGTATTGTATGAAGGGTACTTTTTAACAGTCCCGCAAATACATCATGACTGAGGCGCGTTTGTGACGGAATGGACAGCAGTTATGAAGATTGGGGGTGATAATCCCGGAATTATCGTAGCTGCAAACAATTTTGACACGAAAAAAGTTTCCTGTGGACATCACTTACACAAAATGCGGGGACTATTACATACTCTCCTTGCTGGCCGCATACTGCAAATACTGTTGATGGACGATCTCCTGCATGGCGTCCACGTTGTGGGTGAGCTTGGCCTGTTCCATAACGCTGAATTGCAGAACCAGAATCAGCCCGTCGCAGACCATCCCGTACAGGCTTTCCGCGATAATGGAAACCGTTCCCCGGTCAACGTTATCCTGTGTGATTCGGGCCATACCAACGCAGAAAATCAGCACGGCAAAGGAAAACACCGCTTTCAGCTTATTGTCAAAGTTTTCATCCCGTTCCTTTGTGTACGGGCGAAAGATGATGTATAGCAGCAGAAATATGCCGCCATAGCAGAACAGGTCTACCACCAAAATACCAACGGGATGGTTGGCACAGCGGTCTATTGCCGGTATCACCTTCAAAACCGTTTTAAAGCTCCCTGCAATATCCTGGGCCGCATAACCGGAGGATGCCACAAATACCGCCGTCCAAAGCGTCTCGTCCAAGCACAGCCACGCGATGGCAATCACAAGCAGGTAAATCACGAGCATTGACAGCACCCGCAGCACCGGGGAAGTGGAACTATACTGAAAGCCGCCGTAAAGAAATGGAACGGCGAGCTGACACAGGAGCATCCCGACCAACAGCCCTGCCACCAGGCGCAGGAGAAAGTGGGAGCGTCTGCGTAGAGGATAGGCAAAAATCGACACTCCGATGACAGATTGCAGCAACAGAAGCGGCCCTCTTACAGAGGCGTACCAATCCGGCATTATCTGCTCCCTCCTTTATATTGAGCCAGCGCATTCAGAAATTCTTTCCTGCGTGATTTGCTGATGGTAAGGGAATCCTCTCCCACAAGCAGCTGGTTCCCTTGGATGCCCCGCACATACTTGAGATTGACAAGGTAGCAGGAGTTACAGCGTTCAAAATGGGCATCCTTTAGCTGCTCCTCCAGTTTGGAAAGGCTGCCCCATTGCTTTAGCAGCTGATCTCCGGTATGAATCACCAAATCGTGGTTGGAAACCTCGACATATAGAATGGCGTCCGCAGCCAAACGGACGGTCTGCTCCCGCGTTTTGACCAGAACGGTGGTCTCTTCCCGGTCATAGGACAGAATGCGCAGCGCACGGGTCAGCTTGCTGGAAAAAGAACCATAGGCAACCGGCTTGAGGATATAGTCAAATGCGCGGACGGAATAGCCCTCGACAGCATATTGGGACAGACTGGTGACGAATATGATCATGACGTTTTCGTCAGTCTTCCGAATCCGCCGGGCCACCTCCATGCCGAGCATATCCGGCAGCCGGATGTCCAGAAAGAGAATGTCAAAATTGGGCTGATAGCTGTCCAGCAGTGAGATCGCACGGTCGTACAGTTCCACAGTGAATGTGACGCCCGAATGCTCCATCTGATAGCGCTGCAAATAATCCATCAGACGCTGCGCCTGCTCCGCCTCGTCCTCCAATACTCCTATTTTAAGCATGGCTGCCCTCCCTTACTGCAACCTTTTCCTGCATGATGATGAAAAAGTGTCTTCCACAGAAGCCCGGTTTACGTTCCCCGCGTTGTTTTGCGGGCTAATTTTATGATAGCTATTTTACCATAGACAAGACCATAATACAAGTGGTTATGAATGTGTGGCAGGGAAAGAAACGATTCAAGTCCCTTAAATTTGCTAAGCCCATCTGTCCCGGAACGGCCTTTTTCCGCAATTTGCAGGATTGACAGAGCAAAATTGCATAATCAGATAGGTCTGTTTGTCTATAGTTACAAAAATGGACGAGAATATGAGCTGATTTTGTGTTTTTATGAATCTTGCAAAGTGAAAAAGAAGGCCCTATAATAATCATTGAGCAAGGAAGCTCTGCATAAAATGCAGCGAAGCGTCCTTGCTTTTTTGTTGCCCCAGTTTATTTTAAGGAGGAACCATTATGAAAAAGAAGCTGCTCAGTCTCCTGCTGGCGTTGAGCTTTGTTGTCAGCCTGACCGCGTGCGGGTCATCTGACACCACAGGCGGTACGTCTGACAGCGCGTCCTCTGACGCCGTAAGTGACACATCCGAAGGCGCGTCTTCCACCGCCGAAGAGGCGGAGGCGTCCGCCGCTGAGGAAGGCTCCGATTCCGGCGAGTTCGCCGGCACCATCACCCTGGGTATGATCGGCCCCATGACCGGCAGCCTGGCCGTCTACGGCACCCACGTTGCAAACGGCGTCAATCTGGCCATCGAACAGATCAACGCTGCCGGAGGCGTCATCGTAGGCGACGAGACCTATGAGCTGGCAGTAGAGTCCAAGGACGACCAGGGCGACTCCACAGAGTGCCTGAACGCCATGAACGCCCTGATTTCCGACGGCATTGAGCTGGTCATCGGCTCCGCTACCTCCGGCTGCACCTCCAGCATCACCTCTGTCGCCAACTCCGAGGGCGTTGTCCTGGTCACCCCCTCTGGCACGGCGGACGCCCTGACCACCGAGATGGACTATGTGTTCCGTACCTGCTTTAAGGATTCCTTCCAGGGTGAACTGGCCGCCCAGTACGCCGCGGATGAGGGCTACACCAAGGTAGGCATTGTCTACTGCTCCGCCGACACCTATTCCGCCGGCCTGCGGGACGCCTTTGCAGCCGCCGCTGAGGAGCTGGGTCTGGAAGTGGTGGCGGAGGAGTCCGTCGCCACCATGACCGAGGTGGATTACACCAACCAGTTCACCAAGATGGTAGAGGCGGGGGCCGAGCTGGTCTTTATCCCCTTCTACTATGATGTCACCGGCCCCTATCTGGTGCCTCAGGCCCGCAGCGTGGGCTTCGATGGCATCCTGCTGGGCGCTGACGGCGTGGACAACACCGAGACCACCATCCCCGACGGCGCAGACCTGTCCGTCTATAACGACTTCCTGTTCGTCAACCACTACTCCACCGAGCTGGCCACCAGCGACATCTCCACCAGCTTTGTGGAAAGCTATGAGGAGGCCTACGGCGAGACCCCCAACAACTTCGACGCCCTGGGCTACGACGCCGTCCTGGTGCTGAAGCAGGCCATCGAGTCCTGCGGAGCCTTTGACGCGGACAGCGTCCAGGCCGCTCTGGCGGATACCTCTGTGGTATATGAAGTCTCCACCGGCACCTTCTCCTTTGACGACACCGGCACTCCCATTAAGACCGGCGTGCTGATGGGCTATTCCTACACTGAGGGCGACGACGCCGTCACAAAGATCGCCGTCACTACCCTGAGCCTGGACTGATTGCCGATTCTCCGACATGAGAAGGGGGAGACGCTCCTGCGTCTCCCCCTTTGCAGGATAACAAGAGAGGAGCGTCCGATGACCACCTTTATCCAATTTTTAATTACAGGGCTCCGGCTGGGAAGTGTCTACGCCCTCATCGCCCTGGGCTACACCATGGTCTACGGCATTATCAAGCTCATCAACTTTGCCCATGGCGATTTTATCATGGTAGGCGGCTACACCCTGTTTTTTATGATCCCCATCGTCATGCAGATGGGGCTGCCCGGTTGGCTGGCGGTGATACCCGCCATTCTGGTCTGCGCCTGCGTAGGTATGCTGGTGGAGCTGCTGGCCTATCGTCCCGTCCGGAAGAAGGGAAATAACCTGACTGCGCTGATCACCGCCATTGCGATGAGCTTTGTGCTGGAAAATCTGGCCCAGGCCATTCCGGCCATCGGCCCGGACCCCAAGGTTCCCTATACGCTGTTTACCAGCACCGTTTCCATCGCCGGAGTCTCCGTCAGCAGCGCCACCATCATCACGGTGGCCGTCTCCGCCGTCATCATGGTAGCGCTGTACTTCTTCACCCAGAAGTCCCGTATCGGCTGCGCCATGCGCTGCGTGTCGGAGGACAAGGAGGCCGCCACCCTGATGGGGGTCAACGTGAACCAGACCATCATCGTCACCTTCGGCATCGGCGCGGGGCTGGCGGCGGTGGCGGCGCTGATGTACATCGCCCAATACCCCAAGGTTTACACCACCATGGGGGCCACCCTGGGCATCTATGCCTTTGTGGCCGCCGTTCTGGGGGGCATCGGTTCCCTGCCCGGGGCCATGCTGGGCGGCCTGGTGATCGGCATCGTCCAGTCCGGGGCGAACACCTATATCAGCTCGTCCATGTCGGACACCTTTGTCTATCTTATCCTGATTGCCGTGCTGATGATTCGTCCGGCTGGCATTTTGGGAAAGAATGTGGGGGAGAAGGTATGAAAAAGAGCGAAACGAGAACCCGCTACCTGGTCAACTTCCTTGCCGTTGTGCTTCTTTTTGCCGTCTCTCTGGTGATGAGCGCCGCCAGCGGCGACACCCTGAAACTGAAAATCGTCCCCTCCATCTGGCAATGCTGCTACCTGATCATTATGGCGGCCTCTCTGAACCTGGTGCTGGGCTTTCTGGGGCAGCTTTCCCTGGGGCACTGCGGCTTCATGGCGGTGGGCGCTTACACGGCGGCCCTGATTTCCCTGGCCTTCCAGCGCTCTGGCTTCTATGAGGAAAAGTCCGGCCCGGCCTTTCTGCTGGTGCTGCTCCTCAGCACCCTGGCCGCCGGCGTTCTGGCGGCGCTGATGGGCCTGCTGGTGGGCATTCCGGCCCTGCGGCTCAAGGGCGACTATTTGGCCATCATCACCCTGGGCTTCGGCATGATCATCGTCAACGTCATCAACAACCTGCCCTTCTGCGGCCAACAGGGGCTGGGGCAGGGGTCTGCCTCCTCCGCGCTGTATGCCACGGGCCTGGGGTTCTCCAACGACGAGAAGGTGCAGTACCTGTGGGTGGCGGTGCTGACGGTGATTTTGTGCATGACCGCCATGCTCCTCTTTGTCCGCTCCAAATACGGGCGGTCCATCCGCGCCATCCGGGACAACGAAATCGCCGCCGCCACCTCCGGTATCAACGTCAGCTATTACAAGGTGCTGACCTTCACCATTTCCGCCTTCTTTGCCGGGATCACCGGCGCGCTCTACGCCTGCTGCAACGCAGCGCTGGCCACCACCTCCTTCGCCTTCACCAACGGCTCCATTTTGAACTCCGTGTTCATCGTGGTCATGGTGGTGGTAGGCGGCATGGGCTCCATGACCGGCTCTGTCATCGCCGCAGTGGCGCTGTTCCTGCTGAACTACACCATCAAAAACGGCGCCTGGGTGTCGGCGCTGCCCGCCGTTCTGCAAAACGTCTTTACCTACCCCATGCTGGTGTACTCCGTTGCGCTGATTATCGTCATTCTGTTCCGGCCAAGGGGCATTATGGGCAGCCGGGAGTTCGCGCTGTGCGACATTCCCAAATGGCCCGGCATGGTAAAAGCCTATTTCACCTCCCGCTTTGGGAAAAAGGAGGCGAGCCGCCATGCGTGAAACGAAACCCCCCGTGCTGGAAACTCGCCGCCTGGGCGTCTCCTTTGGCGGACTTCATGCGGTAGAGGACTTCAACCTCTCCATCTATCCCGGCGAGTTGGTGGGGCTGATAGGCCCCAACGGCGCAGGAAAAACCACTGTGTTCAATCTGCTCACCGGGGTCTACGCTCCCACCGAGGGCACCGTCCTGCTGGACGGGGTTCCGCTGAATGGGAAGAAGGTACACCAGTTCGTGGAGGCCGGTATTGCCCGCACCTTCCAGAATATCCGCCTGTTTCACGATATGACCGTCATAGAGAACGTGAAGGTGGCCTTTACGAAGGATATGCACTACGGCCTGCTGGACGCCCTGCTGCGTACCCCGAAGTACTGGAAGGCGGAGGCTGAGGTCACGGAACGGGCCATGGATCTGCTGGCCATCTGTCACCTGGAGGACAAGGCGAACGTGCTGGCCTCCAGCCTGCCCTACGGTCAGCAGCGGAAGTTGGAGATTGCCCGGGCCCTGGGCACCAATATGAAGGTGCTGCTGCTGGATGAGCCCGCCGCAGGCATGAACCCCACAGAGACGGCGGAGCTGCTGGAGTGCATCAACACCATCCGGGATCGGTTCGGCATTGCCATCCTGCTGATCGAGCACGATATGTCCCTGGTGATGAACATCTGCCAGCGCATCCAGGTCATTGACTACGGGCAGACCATCGCCTCCGGCCTGCCGGAGGAAATCGCCAACGACCCCAAGGTCATTGCCGCCTATTTGGGCGAGTAGGGAGGGTGCATGATGCTGGAATTGAAGGATTTGAACGTACACTACGGCGCAATTCATGCGCTGAAAGGCATTTCCCTGACGGTGCAGGACGGGGAGCTTGTCTCCCTGATCGGGGCCAACGGCGCAGGCAAAACCACCACCCTCCATACCATCTCCGGCCTGCTGACCGCTACCAGCGGTGAGGTGCTGCTGGACGGGCAGGACTTGCAGAAGGCGCCCCCTCACACCATCATTCGGATGGGGCTGGCCCATGTGCCGGAAGGGCGGCACGTCTTTGCCAGCATGACGGTGGAGGAAAACCTCCGGATGGGGGCTTACATCGTCAAGGAGCAGAAGCAAATCGCCGCCAGCCTGGAGCGTGTCTACGGCCACTTCCCCCGGCTGAAGGAGCGCCGCCGGCAGCTTGCCGGAACGCTCTCTGGCGGCGAACAGCAGATGCTGGCCACCGGGCGGGCGCTGATGACGGACCCCAAAATCGTGCTGATGGATGAGCCGTCCATGGGGCTTTCCCCCATTCTGGTGAAGGAGATCTTCTCCATCATCCAGACCCTCCACGAGAGCGGCATTACCATCCTGCTGGTGGAGCAGAACGCGAAGATGGCCCTGGCGGTCAGCGACCGGGCCTATGTGCTGGAGACCGGCACAATCGCCATGGAAGGCCCGGCCAGCGCTCTGGCCGCCGACGACCGGGTGCGCAAGGCGTACCTTGGTGCATGAGAGGAGGCTGTCCTATGGAAAACTATGTTATCACCGTGGCCCGCGAAAGCGGAAGCGGCGGGCACAACATCACCCGGAAGCTGTCCGCCACTCTGGGCATCCCCTACTATGACCGGGAGCTGCTGCGGCTGGCCTCTGATGTCAGTGGAATCCACGAGGGGCTGTTCGGCATAGCGGACGAACGTATCGGCGTCAAAGAGATGCTGTTCGCCGCCGGGCACGCTTACAGCGGGGAACCCCTTCCCCCGGACAGCGACGACTATGTGTCCACACAGAACCTGTTTCGTTTCCAGGCGAAAATCATTAAGGAGTTGGCCGCACAGGGAAGCTGTATCATTCTGGGCCGCTGCTCCAACTATTTGCTGGCAGATCACCCCAACGTGCTGAGGGTATTTATCCATGCCCCTATGGAGGCGCGTATCGAACGAGTCGCCTCCTTCTCCCTGGCGTGGAGCCGCAAGGAAATGATTCGGCACATCAGGGAGGAGGACAAGCGCCGGGCGGGTTATTACCACTACTATACCGGTCTGGAGTGGCGGGACGCCGGAGGCTACGACCTGTCCCTGGACTCCGCGCAGCTGGGTGAGGACGGCTGCGTGGCGCTGATTCGGCAGGCGCTGCCTCTGTTCTTCGGCTGAGCAGGAGGACAGATACCGTCGCTGTGGGCCATATCACGGGCGAATGCGCACAAAGCACCCCTCCAACGGCTGGGAATGGATGCCGTTGGAGGGGTGCCAGTGTATTGCGGCGTTCGTGCGCTCCTGCGCAGTAGTTCAGTCGCCGTTTCGTGCTCCTTCTCCAATGACGGAAATCGGCAACGAAGGCTGCAACGCTGCGTCCCCTGACACCCCGTTTGTGGCCCTTGCATTTCCATACCGCTTGTAGTAAAATGAAGAAAATGAAGCTGTACCGCCTTTATCATGCAGCTACAGGAGGAAAGCCCCATGTTCCGTCAACCGAAAAAGGACAGGCAAAAGCATGAGTTCCAGCCCCGTTCCCATGCGTTCATCTATCTTCTGGCCATCGTGTACCTGGGTTGGCTGCTGGTGCAGCTGCTCCAGTCCGCCTTCCAAGGCGGCGCGGACGCCCCCACCACCCTGGAGCTGGCAGGCGGCATCGTCGTGCTGGGGGGCGGCATCGTGCTGCTGGCGGTGCTGGCGTGGAAGATGAGCCATCTCCCGCCCAATTCCTCCGATGAAGGACAGGAGGAGGCAGAGGGCAGTCAGCCTGCGGAGGATTCCGGCACTGCGCCGGAGGAAGGCGATTCCCCGACGCCGAGCAACGGAGACGATGCTGATTCCTGAACCGCTGCCAGGCGTCTTGTTCCCTGTTTTACAGAGGCTCCGACCGATGCAGGTCGGAGCTTTTTACTGCCCGTCTGCCTGCGGCAGTGGTCGCCAGATTCTTCCATGGTAAAATGCGCAAAAATACCCGCCCGTTTTCCTGGAAATAATGTGAAAACTGTAAAAACTGTAAAAAATGAATTGACTTTTCTGTTAGGTGATGCTACAATTACCATTACAGGGGAGACGGGAACTCCCCTATACTACACCGGGCGTCCGTTCGCCCAGAAAAACGAAAGTGAGGTACTACATAATGAAAAAGATTCTTGCTCTGATTCTTGCCCTGGCTATGGTCTTTTGCCTGGCGGCCTGCGGCGGCTCCAGCGATGACAGCAGCGACAGCGGCGACGCTTCCAGCGCATCCTCTGCCGCTTCCAGCTCCACCGAGGAGGAAGGCAGCAGCGACACCGATGGCGAAGAAGCCGAGGGCAGCGACGCGACGGAAGAAACCGGCGGCGATGTGGATTATTCCAATCTGAACGTGGGCATCTTCTGGTATTCCTTCTCCGATACCTTCCTTTCCACCGTCCGGGCTTCCCTGGATGATTTGCTGGATGAGGCAGGCATCACCTACACCGACTATGACGGCAACGGCAGCCAGACCACTCAGAATGAGTCCATCACCACTGCTCTGACCAACGGCTGCAACCTGCTGCTGGTGAACCTGGTGGAGTCCGGCTCTGAAGACGCCGCCCAGTCCATCATCGAAGAAGCCGCTGGCTATGGCGTCAACGTCATCTTCTACAACCGTACCATCGAGGCCGACGGCAACGAGGGCGCTCTGCTGAACGCCTATGACAACGTGGGCTTCCTGGGCACCGACGCTCCCGAGGCCGGCCACATCCAGGGCCAGATGATCGGCGAGTACCTGGTCGCCAACTATGACTCCCTCGACCTGAACGGCGACGGCGTCATCTCCTACGCCATGATGAAGGGCCAGGAGGGCAACGCTGAGGCCATCTACCGTACCCAGTACGGTGTTGAGGATGCCAACGCGGTGCTGACCGAAGCCGGCTATCCCGAGCTGGAGTACTTCGACGCCTCCAACACCTCCCTCTATCAGGTGGACGCTAACGGCGCATGGTCCGCTTCCGCCGCTACCGAGTTCATGCAGACCAACCTGTCCCAGTACAGCGAGGCCAACGGCAACATGATCGAGCTGGTCATCTGCAACAATGACGACATGGCCGCCGGTGTTGTCACCGCCCTTCAGGCCGCTGGTTACAACAACGGCGAAGGCACCACCACCATCCCCGTCTTCGGCGTGGACGCCACTGACACCGCCAAGGAGCTGATTGCCAACGGCTACATGACCGGCACCGTCTCCCAGTCCAACACCGGCTATGCCTATGGCCTGAAGTTCATGATCGACCAGTTGGCCAGCGGCGCGACCCCCGTTGACGCAGCAGCCGCTCTGGCAGCCGACGCCTCTGACTACACCTTCACCCTGGCCGAGGGCATCGACAGCAAGGTGTACATGGCTTACTCCTCCTACACCGGCGAATAATCATATTGCGGAAATTTAGTCACTGTTCCACCAATCTCCAGAGGGCTGCCGTCTGGGCGGCAGCCCTCTCTTTTTATCATCCTACCGGCGGCGTCCCACACCGCCGGACAGCCATAAAGAAAGGGGGTATGTCGGATGGCTGAATCAGACGTTCTGCTGGAAATGAAGGACATCTGCAAGAGCTTTCCCGGCGTAAAAGCATTGGATCATGCCCAGCTGACCGTCCGCAGAGGTACGGTTCACGCGCTGATGGGGGAGAACGGCGCGGGCAAGTCCACGCTGATGAAATGCCTGTTCGGCATTTATTTCAAGGACGAGGGCTCCATTCTCCTGGAGGGAAAGGAAGTCAACTTTAAAAGCAGCAAAGAGGCCATGGAAAACGGCGTGGCCATGGTGCATCAGGAGCTGAACCAGGCGCTGAAACGCTCCGTGATGGATAACCTGTGGCTGGGGCGCTACCCGCTGACCGCCGGTATCATGGTAGACGAAAAGAAAATGCTGGAGGACACCAAGGCAATTTTCGAAGAGCTGAAAATCGATGTGGACCCCCACCAGAAGATGAGCGAGCTGCCCGTCTCCAAGCGGCAGATGGTGGAGATCGCCAAGGCTGTCTCCTATAACTCCAAGGTCATCGTCTTTGACGAGCCCACCTCCTCCCTGACGGAGCAGGAGGTGGAGCATCTGTTCTGGATCATTGATATGCTTCGGGATCGGGGCTGCGGCATCATTTATATCTCCCATAAGATGGCGGAGATCCTGCGCATCTCCGATGAAGTCACCGTCATGCGGGACGGCCAGTGGATTGCCACAAAGCCTGCCGCCGAGCTGAACAACGAGTCACTGATCAAGCTGATGGTGGGGCGTGAGCTGAGCAACCAGTTCCCGCCCAAGACCAACAAGCCCGGCGACGTGCTGCTGGAGGTAGAAGGGCTGACCGGACAGTACAACCAGCTGAAGGACGTCTCCTTCACCGCCCGGAAGGGTGAGATTCTGGGGCTGGCCGGACTGGACGGCAGCGGGCGCACCGAGACGCTGGAGTCCATCTTCGGCATCGCCACCCGGCACTCCGGTACCATCAAGCTGGAGGGCAAGGAGGTCAGCAATAAGAACTCCCGCCAGTCCCTGAAAGCCGGCTTCGCCCTGCTGACGGAGGAGCGCCGCGCCACCGGCATCTTCGGCATCCGGGACATCAAGGATAATACCGTTATCTCCAGCCTGAAGCATCACCTGGCCCACGGCCTGTGGCTCAGCGAACCCTCCATGCGGAAGGCGACCCAGTGGGGCATCGACACGCTGAAGACCAAGACCCCCACCCAGGAGACCAAGATCCGCTCCCTGTCCGGCGGCAACCAGCAGAAGGTCATCTTCGCCCGCTGGCTGCTGACCAATCCGAAGGTGCTGCTGCTGGATGAACCCACCCGCGGCATCGACGTGGGCGCAAAGTATGAAATCTACCAGCTGATCATCGACCAGGCAAACGCCGGAACCACCGTTGTGATGGTATCCTCCGAAATGGCAGAGCTGCTGGGCGTATGCGACCGCATCATCGTCATGAGCGGCGGCCGTGTGGCCGGGGAAGTGGATGCCAAGACCACGACCCAGGAAGAGATCCTGACGCTGGCCGCAAAATATGTATAAGAGGGAGGCTGCTGCACTATGAATAATCCTGTCAAATCGTTGAGGCAGACCAGTGAGCGCTACAAGGCCATGGACGGGAAGGATCGCCGCGCCTTTATTGTGGACACGCTGCTGAACAACGCAATTTACATCATCCTAATCGTTTTCGTGATTTTCACCTACACCCGGAACTCCAACATCATCTCCAAGAGCTCCATCATCAACATCATCAGCCTGACCGCCTCCAGCCTGCCCATGGCGCTGGGCATCGGCGGCTGTATCGTCCTGACCGGTACCGACCTGTCCGCAGGCCGCACCGTAGGCCTGACCGCCGCCATCTCGGCCACGCTGCTCCAGTCCCTGACTACGGCCAACAAGTTCTTTACCGACCTGGGCGAAGTACCCCTGCTGCTGGTGCTGCTGATTGCCCTGCTGGTGGGCGGCCTGGTGGGCTTGGTCAACGGCTTCTTTGTGGCCCGGTTCCAGCTGCACCCCTTCATCGTTACCCTGGCTACCCAGCTGATTGTCTATGGCATTTGCCTGCTCTACTATATGTCCCATGACAACAACGGTCAGTCCATCTCCGGCCTGTCCGACGCTTATAAGAACGCCATCACCGGCAGCGTCATCAGCAAGCTCACAGGAGGGGCGCTGGTCATACCAAACTATGTGATCTATGCCGTTATCGTGCTGATTGTCATGTGGTTCATCTGGAACAAGACCACCTTCGGCAAGAATATGTTTGCCGTAGGCTCCAACGCTGAGGCGGCCAACGTGTCCGGCGTCAACGTGTTCTTCACCACTCTGATGGTACACACTCTGGCCGGCATCACCTATGGCTATACCGGCTTCATTGAGGCGGCCCGTATCGGCTCCAACACCGCCAACACCGGCCTGAACTACGAGTGCGACGCCATTGCAGCCTGCGTCATCGGCGGCGTCTCCTTCGTCGGCGGCACCGGCACCATCGGCGGCGTGGTGCTGGGCGTGTTCCTGCTGCGTATCATCTTCGTGGGGCTGAACTTCCTGTCCGTCTCCGGCAATATGCAGTACATCATCAAGGGCGCCATCATCCTGCTGGCCTGCTCCATTGATATGCGCAAGTACCTGACTCGGAAGTGACCCATGAGCGAGCAAATCCCCCGGGAGGAGGAGCGGGAATCCTCCTCCCCCCAGCGGCGGTATGGCCTGTTCGGCGTGTCCACCTACCCCAAAAAGAGCGGGATGGACGACGCCCAGCGCCGGAGCATGGGGCGCTGGAGCAGCGCCCTTGTGGCGGTCATGGCGGCGCTGGTGTTGATTCTGGTCATCGTCGGCGCAGGAAGCTCCGGCGGCCTGACCGTTACCTTTGACACCCAGGGCGGCAGCGCCGCGGAATCCCAGTCGGTTCCCTACGGCGGCATCGTAGAGGAGCCGGAGGACGTGGTGCGGCCGGGATACACCCTGGTATGCTGGTCCCTGTATCCGGACGGCAGCGAGGCGTGGGACTTTTCCTCCGACACTGTAGAGGAGGGTATCACCCTGTACGCCGTCTGGGCGGAAGAATAGCCGCAAAACAACTTCACGCAGCGCTGTTTTACAGACGAGATAAAAGGCCGATTGCCGTCAGAGGCAGTCGGCCTTTTGTGATACGATTAGGGAAGCGCTGAATAAATGCGAAAGGGCGAATTGCGAGGAACTTTGCGTTAGAAGGAAATCACATCAATTTACTTGCCTCCATATACCCCTGATTTTAATCCCATTGAAAAATTGCAGCCGAAGATGAAAGCCTGCCTCTGCAAATGGAACGTTCGCGCAAAAAATGCGTTGACTTCCGCTGTGGATACTTTTTGGCACAGATCACCTGTAATGATGTCATGGGATGGCTTCATGCAATAAACTATTGTCAGTGATTTTGAAAATTGCTATAAAACTTGACAGCCTACTGACACAGATGAAGTGCAGCAGGCTGTTTTTCTGCGCAAAAAATAACCGGCTATCGCCGATTTGTCCCCCAGCTCTATAATTTTGTCCCCACCTGAACTCAGGCACATAAGCTATCGCCAAATTGTATGAAAAGTTGAGTGGGAATTTCCAGATACGACGACGAGTCTCTCTTTTTCTGAAACTCCCGCAGTTTCTGCTCCTTCGTCCCGGTCACAGGGTTGGCGCAAATCTCCCCGAATTCCCGCTTGCGGTCGTCCAGGAACAGGGGGTCGATGACCTTGTGAATATTCTCGACGGAAGTATAGCGCATCCCGCCGGAGCGGCGGGTCTCCGGGTTCAGGGGGCTTTCAAAGACGGCTCCGAAGATGGTGGGGCGTATCTCCGTCCAGCCAAAGCCGCTGCTGGCCTTGTTCAGGTGCAGCGCCCTGATTTCATCGGTGAAGGGCGGTATTTCAATGTCCTCATCGGAGAAGAGGCCGCCGTTGACGCAGGGAAACGCCGCCAGTTCCGGATGGTCCTCGGCCAGATAGGGGTCACTCTTCTCCACCAGAGTATCCAGAATCTTGAACGGTCAGCCAATGCCCGGCGCACCAACCTGGTGGATTTGAAAACGGTTATCCGCTTTCTGCGGCACAACACCAAGGCCCTGCCTGGCAATCTGGAGAAGATTATCTCTGTAGGCTAGAGTGCAGGCGGTGCCATGTCTACCCTGCTGGCTGTCACGGGCAACAGCAAAAACTATGTGCACTTCCTTCGATACGCTGAACTGCGACAGTAGCGAGAACAAGGTATACGGCTCAGCCACACAGCCCACCTTCCACTTTGACGAAGCGGTTGCCCCAGCTATTGCCGCTTTGGAGCAACAGTTCCCGGAAGAGTACAAGCGTTACTATGCCGCCTACGCAGCAGATATTCAGGACGCAGCGCTTGCGCAACGGGAATACCTGAACAACCCGATGAACTATATCGGCACGAAGGAGCAGTCGGATAGTGCAAAATTTTCCCGTATTCGGGTTGGGGCATGCGATGCCGATACCTCCTTTTCCATTAGCATGGCACTGGCGTTAAAGCTGGCCAACGCTGGGAAGCCGGTGGACTACGCCCTGGTGTGGGAGAAGCCCCACTGTGAGGCGGACTACACCAGAGAGCTCTATGACTGGATTGAGTCCATCTGCAACTGATAACCAGCAGCATGGAGGTAACCATCCGCGCACTTCTGTTACAAGGTATTACTTGAGGAAACAGTGAACAGAACTGGAATAACGCCCACCGGGAAAACCTGGTTTTCTCTGATGGGTATTATTTTTTCTCCAAGGATATCTGCCTTCCCTAGTGAGAAGTGTAAATAGCCACCATCTGCCTTTTGCACTTTTTGATCAACTAAGCAAACCAGTAAAATGAACGATTTGCGTAAAGTGGACACAATTATACTGAACTTGAATCTGTGCAAGGAAGAAATGCTTCTCGACGGGCTATGCAGAATATATGACATGTCCAAAATTACCCTTGACAAATTGCGTCTCTTAACACTGCAAACACCGTATTGGACAGCGCCATAATGAGCATAGCACAACCTTTTCCCAAAAGCAAGAATTTCTGTCATATTGGTCATGAAAAGCACATAATCAGCAGCAGACAGCCGAGCGTGCTCCTGTCTGCCATTTTTATCTGAATTTTTGTCGTATATACTTGACAATTTGTCGGCTATCTGCTAGAATCACAATAGGAGGTGGGACGATGGGACGCAACATCGCAATCAAGGTGGCCCGGGCGGAGAAGGACATGACCCAGGCCCAGCTGGCTGCCGCCGTAGGCGTTTCCCGCCAGACCATAAACGCTATCGAACAGGGCACCTACAATCCTACCATCAAGCTCTGCCGGGCCATCTGCAAGGTGCTGGGCAAGACGCTGGATGAACTGTTTGGGGAGGAATCGTAATGGAACAGTTTGATGAACGGCAGAAGCTGGAGCGGGGCAAGGCGTTCCAGTGGGGCTTCTTCGCCTGCATTTTGACGGACGCAGCCCTGTGCCTGCTGACCACTTACGGCGTGGAGTTTGCAACCTATACGCTGTTTATCTTTACCATCTGGCCCCCCGCCGCCGTCTGCATCACGCAGATGATTTTGCGGGACGCCTACGAGGGGATACAGGCATCCGGCGGGAAGGTCGCCATGACGGTAGCCCTCCTGTGCGGCCTGCTTCTGGTCATTCGTACCTTCACCAGGGGCGAGGAACTGATAACCGGCGGCGTGCTGGAGGACGGAGCCGCCTTCCTGTGTACAGGGCTGTGTATCGCGCTGATCGGCGTGGTGTACTGGTGTAAGCAGCTTTGGGACTGGCTGCACCAGAAGGAAGAATAACAAATCGTGATATTCTGCTGCTATACACATTGAAATCGCCCCCAGGGCGGTTCCGGACGCAAAAAAGCCTCCAGGCAGGGAATCTGTCTGGAGGCTTTTCAAGGTTTGATTACAGAGAGCTTCCAAAGTCGGACACGATGGCCTGGCCGGTGATGGCCCGGGACTCGTCGCTGGCCAGGAAGAGGATGATGTTGGC
The DNA here is from genome assembly GCA_020860385.1 of Clostridiales bacterium. Taxonomy (GTDB): domain Bacteria; phylum Bacillota; class Clostridia; order Oscillospirales; family Oscillospiraceae; genus Onthomonas. The sequence goes on along the minus strand of JAJBUK010000045.1, from coordinate 21,538 downwards.
CACGTCGCTGGCCATGCAGGGCTGAATCTTCAGGTCGCCGTGCTTCGCCATCTGGCCCATCATATCCGGGTCCAGGTTGGCAGGGTTCATGGCCGCCACCATGGGGGTGACGATGGTGCCGGGGCAGACCGCGTTGCAGCGGATGCCGGTGCCCGCGAAGCGCAGAGCGGTATGACGGGTGACACCCACAATGGCGGACTTGGAGGCCACATAGGCCGCGCCGCCGTTGCCCATGACGCCGGCCACCGAGGCCACGTTGACGATGGAGCCGCTGCCGGCCTCCGCCATCTTGCTGCTGGCCGCCCGCATACAGTACATGGTGCCCTTGGTGTTGGTGTCAATGATGCGGTCCATATCCTCGGTGCTGACCCGGTCAATGGGCTTCAGGCCCTCCTCCAACACACCGGCGTTGTTCACCAGAATGTCCACCTTGCCATAGGCTTCGATGGCCTTGGCGATCAGATTGTCGGCATCCTCCGGCTTGGAGATGTCGGTGGCTACCGCCAGCACCTCGCCGCCGGCGGCCTGGATCTGCGCGGCTACCTCGTCCAGCTTGGCCTTGCGGCGGGCGCTGATGACCACTTTCGCCCCCTCGCTGGCGAACAAAACGGCAGTCGCCGCCCCTACGCCGGAGTTGCCGCCGGTGATAACGGCTACCTTGTCCTGCAAACGTCCCATAGTGTTGTGTCCTCCTTGTCAACGGTTGTATTAGCTGGGATTCTTTTGTGAATTTTTTGACAAAATCAGTATACAGTATCCGCTCTGGATTGTCAAGCATTTCACAAATGAATCAGGGCTTGCAATTTCAAATTGCGCTGACCGCCTGTTCCAGCGCCGCCCTGTCCAGGACATAGACCCGCCCATAGGCGCACCTGACGCACCCCTTGCGCTCAAACTCCTTTAGCACCTGACTGACGGTGGGCCGGGCCAGACCCAGGCACATGGCGATTTCGTCATGGGTATAGGGCAGACACTGGCCGGTGATTTCCTTGTCCGGGTTATCCGTTCCGGTCTCCGTCAGCAGGAAGGAGGCAACGCGCTGGTATCGGTTCAGGAAGCGGAAGGAGTGCAGGGAGTAGGACAGGTGATTCATCGTCTCCGAACAGTGCTGCAACAGTTTGGTCAGAATATCCGGGTTCTGGCACAGGCAGGGAATCAGCTGCGGAATCGTGCAGCAAATCAGCTCCACCTCCGTGACCGCCGTGACGGTAGTGGGCCGCAGGCTCTTGCTCAAAAAGGAGGACTCCCCGAAGAGCCGCCCTTTTTCCACGATTTCCACCGTCAGCTCCTCCCCCTCCGGGGTGCTGAGCATAATGCGCACCCGCCCGCGCCGGATGATGCACAGGGTATTGGCCACGTCTCCCTCCAGATAAATCATCTCGTTCCGGGCAAAGCGGCGCAGGTAGCCCGCCTGGGAGAGCCGCTCCAGCTCCTCGTTTGTGAACTTGATTTCCATGCTGTTTCCTCCCAAATTGTCATTTAGGTTACATTTAAGATAGCACAGCCTGGGCTATAATGCAATTAGATTTTTCAGGAGGTGCTGGTATGAAACTACTTGCTTATGAGGTGCGGGACGATGAACGCTCGGAGTTTGACCGCTGCGCCAAACGCTTTGGCGTGGAGCTGATTCTGACGGAGCAGGTTCCGACCATGGAAAACGCCTGCATGGCGGAGGGGTGCGACGGCGTCACGACGTTGGGCCAGGGCAGGATAAACGCGGCGCTTTTGGATGCCTACAAGCATCTGGGGGTCCGATGCCTCACCACGCGCACCATCGGGTATGACCATATTGACCTGGCTCACGCGAAGGAAATCGGCCTGCCGGTCTGCAACGCCCGCTATGACCCCAACGGCGTGGCGGAATATACGGTGATGCTGATGCTGCTGTGCCTCCGGCACTACAAAGCCGCCCTGTGGCGGGCCCAAGTGAACGACTATTCCCTGCAAGGGCTTTACGGGCGGGAAATGCGCTGCCTGACCGTGGGCATCTTGGGCACCGGACGCATCGGAACTCAGGTCGCACAAATCCTCTCCGGCTTCGGATGCCGGATTCTGGGGTATGACGCCTATCACGGGGCTGCGTCCCAGTGGCTGACCTATACAGATTTGGAGACGATTTATCAGGAGTGCGACATCATTACAGTCCACCTCAACCTGAACGAGCAGACCCGCCATATGATAAACCGCGACACCATCGCCAGGATGAAGGACGGCGTGATTTTAATCAACTGCGCCCGGGGCTCCCTGATGGACACCGAGGCCTTGATCGACGGCATCGAGGGGCAGAAAATCGGCGGTCTGGGCCTCGACTGCTTCGAGCATGAGGAAGGCATTTACCACCTGAACCGCCGGGATGAAATCATCAGCAACCGGTCTATGGCGTATCTGCGCCAGTTTCCAAACGTGGTTATGACCCAGCATATGGCCTTTTACACGGATGCAGCGGTTGCCAGCATGGTGCAGTGCGGTGTGGAGGGCATTTGTTCCGTGCTTGCCACTGGTACCTATCAGACTCTTCTTTGAGGGGCTGGCAGGTTATCAAATCATTTTTGAAAATTTTTCAATTTCACGCAAGGAATTGGGATATTTGCTGTGTATATAGATGAAGGGACGGATGCAACAGGAAAGGAGGATATGACCATGAAGGACAGCGAAATCGTCGCGCTGTACTGGGCCCGGGAGGAGCGGGCCATCACTGCCACCGCGGAAAAGTACGGCAGCTACTGCCACGCCATCTCCTACAACATTTTACACAGCAAAGAGGACGCCGAGGAGTGCGTCAACGACGCATACCTGGGGGCCTGGAACTCCATACCGCCCCACCGACCCAGCCGCCTCTCCGTCTACCTGGGGAAGCTGGTGCGCAACCTCTCCCTGAACCGCTTCCAACGGTATACGGCGGAAAAGCGGGGCGGAGGGCAGACCGTCCTGGTGCTGTCCGAGCTGGAGGATTGTATCCCGGCCCATACCGGCGTGGAGGACGCTGTGGCGGAGCGGGAGTTGGCAGCGGCCATTGACCGCTTCCTGCTGTCCCAGCCCCGGCAGAAGCGGAACATTTTCCTCCGCCGCTACTGGTACCTGTCCCCCATTCGGGACATTGCCAGGGCCTACGGCATCAGCGAGAGCAAAGTGACCTCTCTGCTGCACCGTATGCGAAAGGCTTTAAGGCATTATCTGGAACAGGAGGGGATACTATGAAAGCGGAAACGCTGCTCTATGCCATTGGGGGGGTCAACGAGGATTTTGTCGCCGATGCGGCTGTAGCACCCGGCAGGCGTCACCCGTGGATGCGTTGGGCCGCTGCTGCGGCCTGTCTCTGTCTGGTGGTCGGAGGCGGGCTTCTCTGGCTCTACCAGATGGGGTACCTGACCGCCTCCTGCGGCGGCGCCATCGGCACCCTGGTGGGGGAGGACTATTACTTCCATTCCCCGCACTACGGCATCTGCGTCTACGGGGAGGGGGAGACAACGCTGCTGGTCAGTGACCTGACCCGCTGGGACAGCGCATGGTTCGCGGATGAGTATGGCATCTACTACACCGGTGCGGACAAGCGCACCCTCTATGTCCGCATCCATGACACCGGAGAGACGGAGGCCCTCTATGTCGCTTCCTCGGATTGGACTCATGCAGGCATTGAGGCGGTGACGGAGGACGGCGTCTACTTCCACCTGTACAACAAAGAGGAAGGCGTCTCCGCCGTTGTGCTGGTGAATCCCCGCACCGGGGATACGGAGACGGTCAACGGGCCGGAAAGCTACGAGGATATGAGCGTCACCGTCCTGTACCATGTGGGGGAACGGGAGATTGCGGTCACGGAACAGTTGGGGAACGTTGTCTCCGTCACGGAAAACGGCGCGACCATTGACCTGGGGGAGCAATACGCCCTGGGAAGCCTTTACGGTGACAACCTCTACGCCGGGGACAGCTTGCTGTTCCAACGCTGGGTGGAAACGGAGGAGCGGACGGTGTGCTGCTGCACCCTGCTCCGTCCGGACGGAAGCAATCTGCTGATTGAGGACTTCGAGGTGCTGGGCGGCAACGATGATTACCTGTTCGGCTATGCCTACGATGAATCCCTGGACGGCTATGACACGGCCAGCCTGTACGCCTACGCGCTGGACACGGGGACAGTCACCCTCCTGCTGGAGGACTACGGCATGGAGGAAGTGGCGGTCAGCGGCAGCCTTCTTTACACCACAGCGCCCTGGGCCTCCTCCACCGACTGCTACACCCTTTCAGTGGAGCAGGGTGTTCTGACCGCTGAAAAAATCACCACCCTGGAATAAATCGAAAAAACGCATCCGACCCGCGCTCCCAAGCGCAGGGTCGGATGCGTTCGTTTTCCGGAGCCGTCAGGGGCGGCTCATTTCACGGCCACCAGCTCCATCTCCATCTTCGCACCGGCGGGCAGCTTCGCCACCTGCACGCAGGAGCGGGCGGGGGGATTTTCCAGGAAGCGGGTGGCGTAGATGGCGTTCATGGCGGCAAAGTCGGCCAGGTCCGTCAGGAACACGGTGGTCTTCACCACGTTGGCAAAGGTCATATCCGCAGCGGCCAGGACGCTTTCCAGGTTGCGGAACACCTGCTCCGCCTGGGCCTCGATAGTGTCTCCGGCCAGTTTGCCGGTTTCCGGCACCAGCGGCACCTGGCCGGAAGTGAACAGGGTGTTCCCCGTCAGGATGGCGTGGGAGTAGGGGCCCAGGGCAGCGGGGGCGTTGGTTGCGGTGATAACGGTAGACATCAGAATCAAACTCCTTTTCCATGTTGGTGTTTTTATTTTAACACACCGGAAAGAATCCGTAAACCCCACCCTTTACGGAACGTTTGTTCTGTGCTATAATCAAGTGGGTCGGCAGTTTGGCCTGTGCCAAAGGGCAGAAAGGAAGATGCGGATGGTGATTATGGGCATTGACCCGGGGGTGGCCACCATTGGATTCGGGGTCATTCAGGCGGAGCGGGCCAGAAACACGCTGCTCCGCTACGGGGTCATCACGACCCCCGCCGGTATCCCCCTGTCCGCCCGGCTCCTGCAAATTCATCAGGATATGGGGGAGCTGCTGGACACCTATTCCCCGGATGAAATCGCCATTGAGGAGCTGTTTTTCAGCAAGAACATCACCACCGGCATCGCCGTGGCCCACGGGCGGGGGGTCATCCTGCTGGCGGCGGAGGAGCACGGCGTCCCCGTGTTCGAGTACACCCCCAACCAGGTGAAGCAGGCGGTGACGGGATACGGGAAGGCGGAGAAGAAGCAGGTCATGCTGATGACCCAGCGCTTGCTCCGCATGAATCAGCTCCCCCACCCTGACGACGCCGCCGACGCCCTGGCACTGGCCATCTGCCACAGCCGGGCCGCCACCAGCCTGCTGAACACGGAGCGGGAGTTTGACCCCGGCCGGTACGACACCAGATAGCGCCCGCCGCTTTCCCGGAGGAAACGATGTCGATTTCTCCTGATAAATGAGGTTTTTGTTATGTTTTACTATCTTTACGGCACGGTGGCCCATGTCGCACCCTACCTGGCCGTCCTGGACTGCGGCGGCGTGGGCTACGCCTGCAAGACCACCAACTTCACCCTCTCCACCCTCCGCAAGGGGGAGAAGGCAAAGCTTTACACACACCTGGCGGTGAAGGAGGACGACGTGACCCTGTACGGCTTCGCCACAGAGGAGGAGCGGAACCTGTTCCTGCTGCTGCTCTCCGTGTCCGGCGTGGGGCCGAAGGCGGCGCTGTCCATCCTGTCCACCTCCTCCCCCTCCAGCCTGGCCCTGGCCATCATCACCGGCGACCTGAAGGTGCTGACCTCCGCCGCCGGGGTGGGGAAGAAGCTGGCCCAGCGCATCGTGCTGGAGCTGAAGGACAAGCTGGCGAAGGAGCAGGACGCCCAGTTCCAAAACGGCGGCGTCTCCCCCGCCAACCAGGACACGGTGATTCCGGAGGACAAACTCTCCGAAGCCGGTGCGGCCCTCCAGGTGCTGGGCTACCATCAGAACGAAATCAACGCCGCGCTGAAGGGGCTGGACGTGTCCGCCCTGACCCTGGAGGAGCTGGTGAAGCAGGCGTTGAAGCGCCTTGCGAAGTAAGAAGGAGGGCGGTGCATCATGGCAATCACAAACAGCGATGAGGGCGTCTTTGCCCCGGAACCCCTTGTCACCTCCTCCCTCATCCGGGAGGACGAGGGGGAGTACACCCTCCGCCCCCAGCGCTTGCAGGACTATATCGGTCAGGAGAAGGCCAAGAGCAACCTGGACGTCTTCATTCAGGCGGCGAAGCTGCGGGAGGAGCCGTTAGACCACGTTCTGCTCCACGGCCCCCCTGGCCTGGGCAAGACCACCCTGGCCGGTATCATCGCCCACGAGATGGGGGTCAACATCCGCATCACCTCCGGCCCCGCCATGGAGAAGCCGGGGGATTTGGTGGCACTGCTGACCAACCTCTCCGAGAACGACATTTTGTTTGTGGACGAGATTCACCGGATGAACCGGGCCATTGAGGAAATCCTTTATCCCGCCATGGAGGACTACGTTGTAGACATCATCATCGGCAAGGGCCCCAGCGCCAACTCCATCCGGCTGGACCTGCCCAAGTTCACCCTCATCGGGGCCACCACCCGGGCTGGTTCCCTGTCCGCCCCCCTGCGGGACCGGTTCGGCGTCCAGCTGCGGCTGGAGCTGTACACTCCGGAGGAGCTGGCGCTGATCGTGAAGCGCAGCGCCAGCATCCTGAACGTCCCCATCGAGGAGTCCGGCGCCTGGGAAATCGCCAAGCGCAGCCGGGGCACCCCCCGCATCGCCAACCGCTTTCTGCGGCGGGTGCGGGACTTCGCTCAGGTCAAGGCGGGGGGCGTCATCACTGCGGCGGTGGCGGACGACGCCCTCAGCGCCCTGGATGTGGACTATCTTGGTTTGGACGACATCGACCGGCGGATGCTGCGGGCCATCATCGAGTTCTACCATGGCGGCCCGGTAGGGCTGGAGACCCTGGCGGCCACCATCAACGAGGACGCCGAGACCCTGGAGGATATGTACGAGCCGTACCTGATGCAAATCGGCATCCTGACCCGTACCCCCCGGGGCCGGTGCGTCACCCAGAAGGCGTATGAGCATTTGCATCTGCCCTACCCAGGGGAGCAGCAGTCGCTGTTCCCATAAGCGGGAACGTCAGCGCAAAGGAGGGACAGCCGTGGAACGGGAAAAGACCTGCTGCTTCACCGGGCACCGACCCCAGGCCCTGGGCTGGAAGCAGAAGGAACCGGACCTGCGCCGCATTCTGATGGAGGAGCGGCTGGCCCTGGAGGTGGAGCGGGCCTACCAGCTGGGTTACCGGCACTTCATCACCGGCATGGCCCGGGGAAGTGACCTGCTGGCGGCGGAGGCAGTGCTGCGGGCCAAGCTGCTCCACCCGGACATCCGGCTGGAGGCGGCGGTGCCCTGTAAAGACCAGACTCAGCATTGGACACCGGCGGAGCAGGCCCAATACGAGCGCATCCTGGCCCAGTGCGACCAAGCGCCGGACTACCTGCCGGACTATGACGAGGGCTGCATGATGCGCCGCAACCGGTACATGGTGGCGAAATCCAGCCGCATCATCGCCGTCTACAACGGCCGCACCAACGGCGGCACAAAAAAGACCCTCCTCCTGGCGGTGGAGGATGGGTTGGACATCGTGATTCTGGACCCGGAGGACCCCATGCGGGGGGGCGTAAAGGAGCGGTATGCACCGCTCCTTTTTGCGTCGCATAGTATGGCACATCAGCGGATGCTCCCGCAAACGCGGCGAGCGGAAACAGGAAGGGGTGTTGCCAAGCTATGAAGAGGGAGTTACATTTTTGGGTCCTGGGCGGCGACCTGCGCCAGGTGAAGCTGGCGCGGCAGCTGGCGGAGGACGGACATTTGGTGCAGACCTGCGCCATGGAGCTGCGGGGCACAGAGGAGGAATTGACCGGTTCGGATACCCTTCGGGGCATCGAGTGGGCCAACTGCGTCATTCTGCCGCTGCCCGCGGCCAGGGAGGACGGGATGCTGAACGCGCCGCTGTCTGACCGCAGGCTGCCCATCACGGACATATTGGCGGCCATGCAGCCGGGGCAGCTGCTCTGCGCCGGGAAGCTGCCGGGCCGCTTTGTGCAGGCGGCGGAGGAAAAGGGCCTCCTGGTGCGGGATTACTTCGCCCGGGAGGAGCTGGCCATCGCCAACGGCGTCCCCACGGCGGAGGGGGCCATCCAAATCGCCATGGAGGAGCTGCCCACCACCCTCTTCGGCTGCCGGGTGCTGGTCATCGGCTACGGGCGGCTGGGGAAGCTGCTGGCCCAGCGGCTGAAGGGGCTGGGGGCCAGAGTGACGGTGTCCGCCCGGAACTACGCGGATTTGGCCTGGATTGAGGCCAGCGGCTACGCGCCGGAGCATACGGAGCAGCTGGACGGCTGGCTGGGGGGCTACAGCCTGGTCATCAACACCGTCCCCGCCCTGGTGCTGGACGGGGCGCGGCTGGGCGACCTGGACCAGAACTGCCTCATCATCGACCTGGCCTCCCAGCCCGGCGGGGTGGACTATGAGGCGGCGGCCCGGCTGGGCATCAAGTCCATCCATGCCCTGTCCCTGCCGGGGAAGGTGGCTCCGGAGACCTCCGGCCGTATCATCCGGGACACGGTGTATCACATCATGCAGGAGGTGGACGCATGAGCCGCCGCAGCGAAGTGATCGGGTTCGCGCTGACCGGCTCCTTCTGCACCCTGGCCCACGTCCTGCCGGTGGTGGAGGCGCTGGCAGGGCAGTATGAGACGGTCATCCCCATCCTCTCCGAGCATTGCGCCGCCATGGATACCCGCTTCGGCCCGGCGGAGCACTGGCGGCAGGAGCTGATACGCATCTGCGGCCGCCCACCCATCGACACGATTCAGGGGGCGGAGCCCATCGGCCCGAAGAAGCTGCTGGACCTCTTAATCATCGCCCCCTGCACCGGGAACACCCTGGGGAAGCTGGCAGGGGGCATTACGGACACCTCCGTCACCATGGCGGCCAAGGCCCACCTGCGCAACGAGGGGCCGGTGCTGGTGGGGGTGTCCACCAATGACGGCCTTTCCGCGTCGCTGCAAAACATCGGCGTGCTGGCCTGCCGGAGGAACTTCTATTTCGTCCCCTTCCGGCAGGACGACGCGGAGAAGAAGCCCTGCTCCCTGGTGGCAGACTGGGGGCAGATTCCGGCCTGCGCGGAGGCGGCGCTTGTCCACAGACAGGTGCAGCCGCTGCTACTGTGACATGGGATGGACAGAGGATTTCGGTGGGCGGCTTTTCCCCGGCAGCGCTCTTGCGCAGAAACCTGTCTGACTTATCTCTGCCGGGAAGCAGGGGGCTTAGAGGCGGCTATCCACAGAGCCACCTCCGCCACGGTGAGACGCCGCCTATCGGTAGAGGGAGCGGATGAGCCGCTTCATCTCGTCCTTATCGGTGATGTGGCGGCTGCGCTCAATGACCGCGTTCTGCTCCGTCCGGGGCAGGCGGCCAAAGGCGGCCAGGGCCTCCCCATCCATGGCCAGGTTCATGGAAAAGCCCAACGGCATTTCGTGAAGGGGCTGTCCCATTCCCGTCACCCTCCAATCAGGCATAAAATCAGCCCGTAAATCACGCTGCTGCCGATGCCGAACACCAGCACCGGCCCGGCGATTTGGAACATCTTCGCCGCCATACCGGTGACGTAGCCCTCGCTTTTGAACTCCATGGCCGGGGAGACGATGGAGTTGGCAAAGCCGGTCACCGGCACCAGCGTCCCCGCCCCGGCGTGCTTAGCCAGGCGGTCATACACCTTTAAACCGGTGAACAGCGCCGCCAGGAAAATCAGGGAAATCGAGGTGGCCGTCCCCGCATTTTGTTTGCTCAGCCCGAAGTAGGCGTACATCATCTGGAGCGCCTGGCCCACGCAGCAGATGCCGCCCCCTACGCAGAAGGCCCACACTAAATCCTTCCCCAGCGCAGACGGGGGCGACAGCTGGTTCACCAGTTCGCCGTATTCCTGATTGGTCATAAAGATTCCTCCATATCCTTCAGATAGGGGGAGTATGGGCCGTTTTTCAGAAAAATATACGCACCGTCCAGCTGGCCACCACAAAGCCGGTCAGGTCGGCGCAGAGGGCGGCGGGGATGGCGTAGCGGGTGTTCCGTATCCCGGCGGAGCCAAAGTAGACGGCCACGGTGTAGAAGGTGGTCTCGGTGCTGCCCATCATCACCGCCGCCGTGCGGCCGATTTGGGAGTCAGGGCCGTAAGCGGAAATCAGTTCCGCCCCCACCCCCAGGGCCCCGCTGCCGCTGATGGGCCGCAGCAGCACCAGGGCGATGGTCTCCGCCGGGATGCCCAGCACATTCAGGGCGGGGCCCAGGGCCTCCGCCGCCAAGTCGAAGGCCCCGGAGGCCCGGAGCATATAGATGGCGGTCATCAGCCCCACCAGAGGCGGCACGATGCGGAGCAGCACCTTGAGCCCCTCCATCGCCCCGTCCCCCAGCGCGCCGTAAACGTCTACCCCCTTCGCCAGGCCGGCCACCGCCGCCGCCAGCAGGATGGAGGGCATCAGCAGGGCGGTCAGCAGCGTCACAGCTTCCTCCTTCCCATCCAGCAGCACAGCTTCGCCGCGCTGATTCCCGCCCACAGGGCCGCCAGGGAGGTCAGCCAGACGCAGGGCAGGATGTCAAAGGGCGTCTCGCACCCGGCGGCGCTCCGCACCGCGGCGATGGTGGTGGGAATCAGCTGGATGGACGCCGTGTTGCACACCACGAAGAGGCACAGGCTGTCGGAGGCCACGCCGGGGCTGCTGCGAGCCATCCGCTGGACGGCCTGAATTCCCAGGGGGGTGGCGGCGTTGCCCAGCCCCAGCAGGTTGGCGGAGACGTTGGCGGAAATCAGTGCCATCGTCTCCCTGTCCTCCCGCACCTCCGGGAAGAGTCGACCCAGCACCGGGCGGAGCAGCCGTTGGAGTCCCTCCAGCATCCCGCACCGGCGCATGACCTCCATCACCCCCATCCACAGGCAGAGCATCCCTGCCATGGAGAGGCACAGCTCCACAGCCGCCTGAGCCCCCTCTGCCGCCGCTGCGGAGACCGCCCCCAGGGAGCCGGTAGCTCCGCCGCACAGGAGGCTGACGGCGATCATCGCCGTCCAAAGAACCGTCATTGCCATCGTTTCATCACCCTGTCCACCCTATGCGCTGGATGTGGCGTTCATGCCGCCGGAGCCGCAACTTTTTTCAGAACATCAAACGATATTTCGCGATTTTTCTTGACTTTCGATGGAAAATCATGTACAATACAACTAGCAAAATTACAAGAAAATTTTTGATGAATGGAGGGGGAAGCATGAAATCAACAGGTATTGTGCGCAAAGTGGATGAATTGGGCCGAATCGTGTTGCCAATCGAACTGCGCAGAACGCTGGACATTGCCGAGCGGGATGCGCTGGAGATTTATGTAGATGGCGCTTCAATCGTACTGCGGAAATATCTGCCGTCCTGCCTCTTTTGTGACAGTTCGGAGAACGTAGTCACGTTTGAAGGGAAGACGATTTGCCGGGCTTGCCTGGAAAAGCTGAAGTCCCTGTAAACCGCCATTCGGAACATTACATCGCTTGCCGCAGCGCCAGAACCTCTCTGAGGCTCTGGCGCTGCGTTCTGCTTTGGGCCAGGAACGCAAAAAGCGGAGGGCCTCCTGTTTGGAGGCCCTCCGCCTTGTGATGGGTTGCTGCCAGCCCACTGCATATGGGAGCGCGAAAACGCTTACTTGTCTGCCTTGGGTCTGCCAAAGTTGGGAGCGAAGATGATCTTATCCACCACGAAGAACACCACCATGGCCACGCCACCGGTGAGAATCGTGGTAACGATGTTGTAAACCGCTGCGGGCACCAGCACGCTGGCTACGCCGACCCACACGCTGTTGATAGCGTTGACCACTAGGGTCACTATCACCCAACCAACGGCGTAGATGGGAATCTGAAGGGCCAGGTTGCCGTTGCTGCGGAAGGTGTACTTTCTCTGGAGGGGGAAGTTGATGCACTCACCGACCAGGCTGGAAATCAGGTTAGCGAAGAAATAACCAAGGCCACCATCCGCCACAGCGTAACCCAACACATTGAAGGTAAAGGAAACACCGAACAGCTTGCCCTCGATGGCAGGCCAGCCCCATTCCACATCAGCGTAGGCACTGAACAGGCTGGGCAAAAACAGCAGCATCAGATACTTCAGGAAGGTAATCAGGTAGCTGATGATGATGAACATTCCCCCCTCACGGAGCCACTTAGCACCAGAGGGATGCTTTTCTTCAAAACTGTTCCAGATACCCATAAATTTTTCTTTCATTGACGTTTCCTCCTTTGAAATTTAGTGCATACTGTCTGCCTTCTTCTTCACGCTCAGCTGGTGGAAGAATCCGCCGATGATTTTGCCGAGGCCCTTGAAGAAGGCGATAGCATGACCGTTGACGATGGTCAGGATGCCCTCACACATGGACTGGGAACACAAACCGCCCGCCATCTTGCCGATGGCGCGGAAGGGCATATTGTAAATAAAGGTGATATTCAGGTCGGGCTCGCCCTTCTCAATGCTCTTGTTCAGCAGGGAGGTCAGGATTTTGTAGACCAGGCGGGCCTTCAGGCTCTTGGCGTAGTACAGCTGGCAGATGGCGTCGTTCATCTGCAAGGTGCCGCTCCAGTGTCCGTCGGGGATGGGATGGCCCAGCAGCGTCTCGAACTCCTGGTCGGAGACCTTGGTAATTTTGCCGGAGGTATAGCTGGGCAGCTTGCTCATGTCATAGGGCAGCTCCGCGTCGGTGCCCTGAACGGTGACGGTGCCGCTGAGTTTGATGTCGGCCACGCTGGCGCCGATGAGGATGTCATACTCGCCGGACTCCACCTCAAACTGGTTGGTCTTGACGTTGAAGTAACGGAACGCCTTATCGTCCAGGGGGATGGTGACGGTCTTGCTCTCCCCGGCCTTCAGGAACACCTTCTGGAAGCCCTTCAGCTCCTTGACGGGACGGAACACGCCCTTGCACTTGGCGCTGACGTACAGCTGAGCCACTTCTGCGCCGTCCCGGTCGCCGGTGTTGGTCAGGGTGAAGGTGGCCTCCTTGTCGGAGACGGTCAGGTCGCTGTAGGCAAACGTGGTATAGCTCAGGCCGTAGCCGAAGGGGAACAGGACGGGAACGCCCGCCGTCTCAAAGTAACGGTAGCCCACATACAGGCCCTCACGATACTCCACAGACCGCTCCTTGGCGGGGAAGTAGGGGGCGGAGGGGGTGTCGGAATACTCCAGGGGATAGCTCTCAGACAGCTTGCCGGAGGGGTTCACCTCGCCCATGATGGCCTTCAGCACGGCGGCCGCACCGGCCTGGCCGCACAGATAGCCGTGAATCAGGGCCTTGCACTCGTTCAGCCAGGGCATCTCCACAGCGGAACCGGCGCTCATCACCGCCACCACGTTGGGGTTCGCCTTGCTGACGGCGTGAATCAGGCTGATTTGGCTCTGGGGCAGCCGCATATGGGAGCGGTCCAGGCCCTCGGACTCGGAAATCTCGTCCAGACCGATGTACAGCAGCACCACGTCCGCCTTCCCGGCCAGCTCCACCGCCTTCTTCTCCATGGCGGGGTCGCCTGCGCCGGTGCGGGGATAACCGGCCTCAAAGCCTACCACGTTCAGGTCAAAGTTGCCGATAACATCCATGGCGTGGTCCAGCTTGGTGCAGTTCACCACGGAGGAGCCGGCGCCCTGATAGCGGGCCTTCTGGGCGAACTCGCCAATGACGGCCACCTTGGTGCCCTTGCTCAGAGGCAAGATGTTCTCCTCATTCTTCAGCAGGACGATGGACTGCTCACTGGCCTTCTCCGCCATGGCGTGATGGGCCTCCACGTCGAAGCTGGTGCCCTTGACGGCGTCGCAGGCGGCGCGGGTGGGCAGGATCACGTCCAGAATCTCGTCCACACGGGTGTTCACGATGTCCTCAGAGATGCGGCCATCCTTCACGGCCTGAATCAGCTCCTCATCGGAGTCGCCGCCGGTGGTGGGCATTTCCAGGTGGGAACCGGCGCGGACGCCCGCCACATGGTCGTTGGACGCGCCCCAGTCGGACACCACGAAGCCGTCAAAGCCCCACTCGTCCCGGAGGATCTCCTGGAGGAGGTGATAGTTCTCGTTGGAGTAGACGCCGTTCACCATGTTATAGGAGGACATGATGCTCCGGGCCTTGCCTTCCTTCACGGCGATTTCAAAGCCGGTCAGGTAAATCTCCCGCAGAGTGCGCTCGTCCACCACGGAGTCGGAGGCCATCCGGCGCAGCTCGGTGTTGTTGGCGGCGAAGTGCTTGGGGCAGGCGGAGATGCCCTTGGACTGGATGCCCCGGATGTAACCGGCGGCCATCTTACCGGCCAGATAGGGGTCCTCGCTGAAATACTCAAAGTTACGGCCGCACAGGGGGGAGCGCTTGACGTTCAGGCCGGGGCCAAGGAGGACGGACACGTCCTGCACGGCGGCTTCTTCGCCCAGGTACTGGCCCATTTCCTCGCCCAGGGCGGGGTCCCAGCTGTTGGCCATGGTGGCGGCGGTGGGGAAGCAGGTGGCGGGAACGGAGCCGTTCAGACCCAGCTGGTCGCCTGCGCCCTCCTGCTTGCGGATGCCGTGGGGTCCGTCGGACAGGCTGATGCTGGGCACGCCTGCGCTGTCGACAGACCGGGTGGCCCAGAAGTCGCGGCCGGACAGCAGGTAGCACTTCTGCTCCAGTGTCATTTTGGAGATGATGTCCTGATGTTTCATAATATCTTTCCTTTCCTCTATAGAATTGCTCAGTTGTATCAGTCGTCCGTTGCAGCTAAGACAACACCATGCAGCCCAGCTCCGCCGGGCTGCCGGGTCTTGCCTCACCTGGGGCAGGGTGCCGGTATACCGGCCTCCCCACGGAGGGGAGGCCGGTTGGGTTGATGCTTAGGGAAGCTCAGAGTACTTAGGGAAGCTTACTGCTGGCCAGCCTTCCTCTTCTTCATGAAGCTGTAAATCAGGAAGACCTCCCAGGCTACCAGGATAACGCCCACGCCGATGTTAACGCCGAGCAGGATGTTCTCCCAGAGGTTGTTCTGGGTGGCCAGGGCGATGCCCTCATCGCTGTAGGTGCGGCTATTGACCGTGACATACAGGATGTTATGCAGGGCGGTGCGGATGGCCTGCTGCGCACCGGCGGTCTCGGTGTAAATCATCTTGCTGGTGGAGGTGGTATAGGAAACCAGCACGAAGTCCGTGCCGTTCCGGACAGCCTGGTCAGCGCTCATGTAGCCGTAGACGCCGAAGTAGTCGGTCAGTACCATGCCCTGGAAGCCCCATTCGTCACGGAGTACCGTCTGGCACAGCTCGGAGCAGCCGCCAGCCCAGCGGTTGCCAATGTAGTTGAAGGAGGACATGACAGCCTTGGCGCCGCCTTCCTTCACGGCGATTTCGAAGGCCCGGAGGTAGTTCTCACGCATGGCCTGCTCAGTACACCAGGTGCAGAGCATGGAGCAGCGGTTGGACTCCTGGTCGTTCAGGGCGAAGTGCTTGATGTAGGCATAGACGCCATACTCCTCCGCGCCGATGGTGGCGTTGGCCGCCATGGAGCCGGACAGGACGGCATCCTCGGAGTAGTACTCGAAGTTACGGCCTGCGAAAGCGGTGCGGTGGATGTTCATGGCGGGAGCGTACCAGCCGGAGGTATCCATTTCGTCAGCCATCTTGCCGATGCTCTCGCCGAAGGCCAGAGCAACGTCGTCATTCCAGCTGGCAGCGATCATGACGGCAGCGGGGAAGCCCACGGAGCCCTGACCGGTGAAGTTGTTGTTGATGGAGGCGGGGCCGTCGCAGTCGTTGGTGCGGTACTTGCCAATACTGTCAATGGCGATGGTCTGGTAGCCGCCCAGGGAGATCAGCTCAACGGCCTCATCAATGGTCAGCTCGTCCAGCAGGTCGTCCCACAGCTCATCGTCATAGTCCAGGCCGCGGAGGTCAACCAGCTCTACGCCGTTGTCAGCGCCCCAGGTGGGATATTCCGCGTCCGCGTCCTCATCGGCGGCGGTGGCTTCGGAGGTCAGATAGTTGCTGACGTTGTAGAAGGTAGCCTTGGCCTCATCGCTCATGCTGTAGCTGGTGGGAGCGGCGGTGGCTTCTGCATAGTTGGCGAAGCCGTCGGCGCGGGACAGATAGGTCACATCGCCCTCGGCAAAATCAAACTGGTTGGTGGCGGCGACTTCGTCGCTGTCGCGGGGGTTGTCCTCATCATAGACGACGGTCTCATCCACGGTGTAGGTGACGGAGTCAATGATGGTGTTGGCGTCGGAGTTGATGGAGATGATGTAGTCACCCTGCTCCAGGACGTAGCAGCCGTAGCCGTAGGTGTCATAGGAGGCCATCTGCTCGACGGGGATGGAGAAGCTGATGGTTTCAGAAGTGCCAGGCTCCAGGGTGCCGGTCTTCTCGAAGTCCAGCAGGTTGGCGGTGGCCTTCTCAATGCCGCCGTTGGTGTAAGGCGGGTTGAAGTAAATCTCCACCACGTCCTTACCGGCGACAGTGCCGGTGTTGGTGACGGTGACGTCGAAGGTGATGTTGGTGCCGTCGCTGGAGAAGTTGCTGATCTCCTGAGTGAACTCCGTATAGCTCAGGCCATAGCCGAAGGAATACTGAACCGTATCATCGTAGTCGATCAGGCCCTCCGCTGCGGCGGTCGTGTAGAACTTGTAGCCCACATAGATGCTCTCCACGTAGTCCACGAAGGTGACACTGCTGTAGCCGCTGTAGTAATCGTTGTCCGCGGTGTACTCGTCCATATTGTCATACTCGAAGTTCCCGGCGTTGTTCCAGGTGGGGGTGGCGGTCAGGTCGTACACATAGGTATCCACCAGACGGCCAGAGGGGTTCACCGTACCGGCCAGGATCTCGCCCAGAGCGTCGAAGCCGCTCTGACCGGTGCCGGCGCACCACAGCACGCCCTTGATGGAGTCATAGTCCTCGACCCAGCCCAGCTCGAAGGCGTTGGCGCCGTTGTAGATGACGATGACGTTGTCGAAGTTGGAGCAGACCAGCTCCACCATTTCCTCCTCAGGGTTGCTGAGCTGGAGATAGTGGTCGCCCTCGTCCCAGTCGGTGCCGTCGTTGACGGTGTCGTCATAGCTGCCACCATAGTAGGTATCGCCGTGGTTCTGCTCGGCCCAGGAACCGTCCACAACCGCGGTCATGTCGGTGGGCAGGTCAGCGCCTTCGCCGCCGACGCGGGAGATGAAGATGATGGCGGTGTCGGAATAGGACTGCGCGTTGGAAATCAGGTCATCAGAGTAATCATCCGCATAGGGCTGGGGAAGCGTCCAGTCCTGCACCCACATACCCACGTTGGGCAGGCTGGCGTCATGATACTCGGTGTAGAAGTCGATCAGCTCGGTGTTGTAGGAAATACCGGCGTTGGTCAGACCGTCCAGGAAGGTGGTGGTCTCATAGGCGTCGTTCAGAGCGCCGGAACCGGTGCCGCCGTAGCAGGGGTTGGTGGCGGACCAGCCGAACACGTTGACGGTGGTGTTGGCCAGAGGCAGAATGTCGTCATCGTTCTCCAGCAGGGTGATGCCCTCTTCACAGATTTCGGTGACGAGGTCCATGGCCTCTTCTGTGGTCTCATCGGAGATTTTGCTGACAGGGGTGCCCGCCACCTGGGTCAGCAGGCTGGACAGGGGGCCAGTGCACATCATATTCACGGCGATGAGGATCACCAGAATCATGGCGATGCAGGCTTCCCCCCGGATCAGCCGCTTGACAGGCTTGGCAAGCTTCTTGACGAGGACGATGACGACGATTGCCACGACGATTGCGATGGCAATGGCAGCCAGATGTCCGGTAACCAGACTGACTACGCTCCAAACGTCATCCCAGTTGATAGCTAACATTTACGTATTCCTCCTTAATAACGTTCTGCTGCCAAAGTCGCAAAAGGTGCGGCAGCGCCCTGCGGCAGCGGAGCAGGGTCTGCCATAGGGGGCCGCAGGGGCTTCCCTTCCCTGCGGCCCGTGACTCGCTACGGAGTGCTTCCCTCCCCCGCAGCTTGTAATCGCTATTATAGCAGATTGTTTTGCGAAAATGGGCGATGCGGCACAACTTGCAAATATTTGGCACAAACTGCAAACATATTGTGCAGAACGCAAAAAGAAAGCGCCTGTTTTTTGTTGAAATCATCAAAAAACAGGCGCTCAAAAATGAACAGATTATGAATTGGCTCCCTGGGGCAGGGGGATGAGCAGCTTCAGGCAGAAGCTGCTTTGCTCCACCTCCACGGAGCAGGAGCCGCGATATTTCTCGGCGGCGGCGCGGATGCTCTTCACCCCGTAGCCGTGGAAGGCCCGGTCGCCCTTGGTGGTCTGGGGGATGCCGTCCTCAAAGTCCAGCGTCCCCTCGAAGAAGTTGGCAATGTGAATCAGCACGAACTGCTTCTGCTGGGACACAGAGAGGCGGATGGCCCGCCGCTCGTAGTCCGGCAGGGTCTGCTCGTACTGGATGGCGTTGTCCAGGGCGTTGCCGAAGATGGAGCAGATGTCCATGGTGTCCATAAAGTCCAGGAGGTGGCCGTCGGCCACGCAGGTCATGGCGATATGGTTCTCCTGGCACTGGAGGGCCTTGCCGGTGAGGATGGTGTCCAGCACGCTGTTGCCCGTCTTGTTCTGGGCCTCATAGCTGCGGATGTCCTCCTCCATCTGGTCCAGGTAGGCGCTGCGGGCCGCCGCGTCCGGCTCCTGCCGGAGAACGGTGATTTGATGCTTCAAATCGTGGTACTTCCGGTTCACCAGCTCGATGCTCTCCTTGGACTGGCAGTACTGGGCGTACTGGCTTTGCAGGAGGGTGTTCAGCGTCTCCACCTCGTACCTGGCCCAGAGGCTGGCCCGCTGAATGTGGAAGGCATAGAGCAGCGCCACGCCGCTCAAATCCACCAGGGTGCGGATGCTGTGAATGTCCGACACCACAGTGCTGCTAAAGGGGGTGTTGCGGTAGTAGAAGCTCAGGTTGCTGACGGCGAACACCGCCACGCCGATAATGACAGCGGGAAACAGTTCCCGCCAGGTGATCTGGTCGTCATGGCTGCCGGTAAGCCAGTACTTCTCCAGATACCAGACTAGGCCGAACACTGCGCTGTAAACCACCGCCGTGTACAGGATCTCCAGCGACAGCACCTCTTCCCCCTGGTTGCCAACGTTGTAGCAGTACAGCTGCCACGCCAGGGAGGCAGCCAGCTCCGCCAGCAGGAACGCCCGGACGCAGTAATATCCCGCCGTGATGGGGCGGATGTCACAGCTGAGGTAGATGAACAGCATCATCAGCCCGATGGCCACCAGCATACAGGGCAGCCACAACCACAGGAGCACCACCTCCGTCACCTCCAGGAACAGAACCTGGAGGCACAGCATCCCCACTGCCAGCAGCCAGCGCCTGCCTCTGGTCAGGCTCGTCCTGCACTGGCTGATATAGACCATGCAGGCCAGCCACTCCGCCAGGGCGGTACACCACCGGGGAATGTCGGTTATGGTCTTCACCACTTCCACATCCATGGTCACATCGCGCTCCCCACATAGGCGGCCAGCGCCGTCATGAAGTCGTTCCGGCGGCCCCGGCTCACCACCAGCGGCGTGCCCTCCACCATGGCCTCGTTCTCACGAATGCTGTCCACATGCTCCAGGTTCACCAGGTAGCATTTGTTGCAGCGGAAGAAGGGATAGTCCGCCAGCAGCGTCTCCGCCGACTTCATGGTGCCCCGGGTGGTGTAGACCTCGCCGGAGGTGTGGAACAGCAGGTCGTGCTTCTGGCTCTCCACATAATGAATCTGCATCACGTCCAGCTTCTGCACCCCGCCCCTGACCTGGAGGGTGATATAGTGCCGCTCCCGCTTATTCAGCCGCTGACGGGCCCGGTCCAGCCGCTGGGCAAAGGCGAAGTAGGACAGGGGCTTGAGCACATAGTCCAGCGCGTCCACTGCATAGCCCCGGATGGCGTACTGGGGCATATTGGTGATGAAAATGATGATCACCGCAGGGTCGATTTCCCGCAGCCGCTCCGCCGTGGTCATGCCGTCCAGAAATCGCATCTGCACATCCATCAGTACAATGTCAAAGGGGGTTTGATAGTGTTCCAGAAATTCATCCCCGTCGGGGAAGTCCACCGCTTCCACCTCCACCTGCCGCTCCTCCTGATACTGAGCAAGGTACTGATGAAACTGCTCCAGCTGCTCCACCTCGTCATCCACCAATGCAATACGAATCAAGCGATTACCTTCCTTCTGTCCATATAGTCTCCCTGTTTTAAAATTATAGAAAAGAATGACCAAAATTGCAAGAGAAGAATGAAAAAAAGGAAAAATTTTTCCGTTTTTTCGCACACAGCGCCCCCTGTGGCGGGGCCGCCCGCTTTCGCGGAAAAGGACTTGCAGCCCGGCGTTCGTTTATGGTATACTGAGTGCAGGAAAACAGCGGCGCCGCCGCACAGTGCAGATGGAGGTATCACCATGCAATCAACGGTTTACTTTACGAAAGAGATCTCGCCTCAGCGCACCATCGACCTGTACCATGCCCTGGGCCATCCCCTGCCGGGGAACATCGCGGTCAAGCTCCACTCCGGAGAGGTGGGGAACCAGAACTTTATCCGCCCCGCCTTCTACAAGCCCATCATTGACCTTGTGGGCGGCACCATCGTGGAGTGCAACACCGCCTACGAGGGCAAGCGCAACACCACCCAGGCCCACTGGGAGACCATGAAGCTCCATGGCTGGACGGACATCGCCCCGGTGGACATCATGGACGAGGACGGCGAGATCGTCCTGGACATCCCGGAGGGCAGACGCATCCGGAAGAACTATGTGGGCAAGAACCTGGCAAAGTATGACTCCATGCTGGTGCTGTCCCACTTCAAGGGGCACCCCATGGGAGGCTTCGGCGGGGCGCTGAAGAACATCTCCATCGGCATCGCCTCCTCCCACGGCAAGGCCTATATCCACGGGGCCGGCGTGGAGGAGGAGATTTGGACCGCCGACCACGACTCCTTCCTGGAGTCCATGGCGGACGCCGCCTGCTCCATCGTCCACCACTTTGACGGCAACATTCTGTTCATCAACACCATGTGCAATATGTCGGTGGACTGCGACTGCTGCGCCGTAGCGGAGGACCCCGCCATGGCGGACATCGGCGCCCTGGCCTCTACCGACCCCATCGCTCTGGACCAGGCCTGCCTGGACCTGGTATACGCCTCGGCCGACCCGGGTCGGGATCACCTGCTGGAGCGCATCGAGAGCCGCAACGGCGTCCACACCGTAGAGGCTGCCGCAGCCCTGGGCTTTGGCAGCCGGGAATACAAGCTGGTCAGCATTGACTGAGATGCCGGTTCAGCCAGCCGCCATCGGCGGCTGGCTGAACTTTTTGTATATATGTTCGCTTATATTACGTTTTGTAATTCTTTCTCTCTAACTGTCTGGCATGCTCTCCCCTCAGTCAGCTTCGCTGACAGCTCCCCGTTCCGGGTGGGGAG
>JAJBUK010000090.1 GCA_020860385.1 Clostridiales bacterium | reverse complement strand
TAGCTCAGTTGGTAGAGCAGCTGATTTGTAATCAGCAGGTCGGGGGTTCAAGTCCGTCAACCAGCTCCATATTTTATATGGGAGATTACCCAAGTGGCTAAAGGGGACAGACTGTAAATCTGCTGGCGCAAGCCTACTGTGGTTCGAATCCACAATCTCCCACCAGAAACCTTCATCCTTCGGATGAAGGTTTCTTTCCGCCCTTCAACTAGAACATTTGTTCTAGTTGAATTTATTGTATCACCGTTCGGTGATATTGTCAACCCCCAAACAGAAAAAAATTGCTTGCAGCCTCCCCTCCTCTGAGGGCAAGGCTGCAAGCGGTTATTTGTTCCATGAACTTGTCTGGCCTACTCCTGGTGCCTCCCCTGGAACAGGGTCTGCATCTTCTCATCCACCGCCGCCAAATCCTTGGAGCATTGCAGCAACTCCGCCGCCTCGGCCTCGGTAAAGACCCGGCCAGACTTGTACCGCAGCTCGTGCTCCAGGCTGGCCCACATATCCATGGCGATGGTGCGCAGCTGAATCTCCACCGGCAGCTCCATCCGCCCCTCGGAGATAACGAAGGGCACGCTGACGATGAGGTGCGGGCTCCGGTAACCGTTGGGCTTGGGGTGCTTGATGTAGTCGCTCTCCCGAATCAGCTCAAAGCCGTTGCTGGAGATGAGCAGCTTGCGGAGGTAGTAGATGTCATCCACATAGTTGCAGATGACCCGGATGCCCGCGATGTCCTGGAGTTTATAGACGTTGTCAATGCGCAGCTCCAGGTTTTTGCGCTTCATCTTCTCCAGAATGCTGTCCAGCGTCTTGACCCGGCACTCCATATGGTGAATGGGGGAATGGTTGTAAATGGTGGCGAACTCGCTGTCCAGAATGTCCAGCCGGGTGGATGCCTCCTGCATGGCGCTGCGGTAAATGTGGTTGATGCGGATGAAATCCTTGACGAAGTCGGCCTTGTCATCGTCCACATAGCCCGCCTGGGAGAGATCCTGCAGGCGGATGATTTTCGACTTTTCCAGCATCATATCAGCGGCCGCCTTTCGCTGTGGGGCTGGGCGCTCCGTTTTGCTCTGACATAGATTGGTTCCTCCTGGGATAAGCGTTATTTTTATTTTACACCACTTTGGAAAAAATGGTATGAACGAATCTGTCTGTTTTTATGAACAATCTGTGAATGGTTGCGCGGGCAAAAATTTTGCCGCCGGTTGCCGGAAAATCCAAAGAAGGGCTTGCAATTTTCCGGCAAAGTGTGTATAATAAGCGATAGCTTCGGCAGTCGGCGTTTGAGGAGACGGCCCTGCGCAACGGCAGACCGTGAACCATGTCAGGCGGGGAACCGAGCAGCATTAAGCGGACCCTGTCGTGTGCCGCAGCCAGTCGTCTCTGAGTCGATTGCCGAAGCCTTTCTGTAATGTATCGTGCCGGATGTATGACGGAATCCGTCCGCAGGAGCGATGGCCATATTGTGCGGCCACCGCTTTTTTTGTTGTCTGGAGGGGCTGGGTATGTATCAAGCGCTGTATCGCAAATGGAGGCCAAAGCTCTTTGACGATGTTGTTGGCCAGTCCCATATCACGGAGACGCTGAAACGCCAGGTGGCGGCGGGGCGCACCTCCCATGCCTACCTGTTCACCGGCACCCGGGGGACGGGCAAGACCACCTGCGCGAAAATCCTGGCCAAGGCGGTGAACTGTGAGCACCCCATCGACGGGAACCCCTGCGGCAAGTGCCCCGCCTGCCGGGGCATCGAGGATGGCTCCATCCTGGACGTGGTGGAGCTGGACGCCGCCTCTAACAACGGCGTGGACCAGGTGCGCGCCCTCCGGGAGGAGGCGGTGTTCGCCCCCGCCGCCGTGAAGAAGCGGGTCTACATTGTGGACGAGGTGCATATGCTTTCCGTAGCGGCCTTCAACGCCCTGCTGAAAATCCTGGAGGAGCCGCCGGAGCATCTGATGTTCATTCTGGCCACCACGGAGCTGCACAAGGTGCCAGCCACCATCCTGTCCCGGTGCCAGCGGTTCTCTTTCAAGCGGATTCAGGCGGCGGACATTGCCGGGCGGCTGAACTACGTCTCCCAGTGCGAGGGCATCGACCTGACCGGCGACGCAGCGGCCCTGCTGGCGCGTCTGGCGGACGGCGGAATGCGGGACGCCCTCTCCCTGCTGGACCAGTGCGCCGTCGCCGGAGGCCGGGTGGACAAGGCCCTGGTGCTGGACACCCTGGGCCTGGCGGGCAACCTGCAAACCGCCCATATTATGAACGACATCCGCCGGGGGGATACCGCCGCGGCCCTGTCCGCCCTGGCGGAGTTATACGCCAACGGGAAGGACGTCAGCGCCGTGTTGGATGAGCTGGCCCAGCTGTGCCGCGACCTGCTCATCCGCAAGACCGCGCCCCAGGGGGCCGACCTGATGGCCGGAGGCTATGATGAGGCCACCCTGAAAACCCTGGAGGGCGGCTTCACCGCCCAGCGGCTTTTGTACCTTTTGTCCCTGTTACAGGACACCCTTTCCAACCTGAAAAACAGCGCCAACCGCCGCACCGATGCGGAGCTGTGCCTGATTCGGATGTGCGACACCCGGCTGGAGGACTCCCCCGCCGCCCTGTCCGCCCGCATCGCCCGGCTGGAGGCGGCTGTGGCCGCCGGAGGGGTGGCAGCTGCGCCGGTGTCCATTCCGGCGGAACCCGCTGCGGAGCCGCAAGCGCCTGCCCCGCAGCAGCCCCAGCCCGTTCCCCCGGCAGCGCCGGAGGCGCCCCCCGCCGCTTCGGAGGATACGCCCCCCTGGAGCGAGGCGGCAGCGCCGCCTCTGCCCCCGGGGCCTCCTGGGGAG
>JAJBUK010000023.1 GCA_020860385.1 Clostridiales bacterium | reverse complement strand
ACCCTCCCCCTATCCCACTGTGGGCTTCGCCTTGTCCCTCAATCAGGTGGTCTGTCAGACATCAGACGATGAGACTTGATACCTGCTGAGACTGCCGCCCATGGCGGCTGGGGGACGATTGCCGTTCCGCCCTCGCCGTCAAGCGGCATTTCCGCTTCGCTCCCTAGCCGGAGGCGGGCGGAACGTGCAATTTTGTTATCCTTTGGTCGTGGAAATCTGACTGTACGGCCACGTTGCTCCCCTCAACTTAGGATAGATTGCATCTTTAGGTTGATGCTGTTCTCCTGAAAGCGATGGAAAACCGGCGGCAGCCGGTAAAGAGACGAAAATGCCCTCCCCCCACATCATTCCAAAAGGAGTTGTATCCCTTGAAAACTGTCACATTGTACACCGACGGCGCCTGCTCCGGCAACCCCGGCCCCGGCGGCTGGGCGGCCATCCTGCTGTATGGGGAGCATACCCTGGAGCTGTCCGGCGGGGAGGACGCCACCACCAACAACCGCATGGAGCTGACGGCGGTCATCAAGGGGCTGGAGGCCCTGAAGCAGCCCTGCATCGTGGAGCTGTACTCCGACTCGAAATACGTCATTGACGCCCTGGACAAGGGCTGGGCCAAAGGCTGGCAGAGCCGGGGCTGGGTCAAGGCCGACAAGAAGCCCGCCCTGAACCCCGACCTGTGGGAGCGGCTGCTGGCCCTGTGCGACAGGCACACCGTCCGCCTCCACTGGGTCAAGGGTCACGCCGACACGCCCTACAACAACCGCTGCGATGCCCTGGCGGTGGCGGAGTGGCGGCGCAGGAAGAGTTAAAGCCGCCGATGGGCGGCCCTTTCGCCGCGAAACAGGCTGTTTTTTGCGCCGATTTATCGGAGATTTGGCGTTCAGCTTCCCTATGCCGAAAAAATTGAAAAAATTTCGGGGCAAATTCGGTATTTCCTGTTGATTTTCCGAATAAAATAGACTAGAATGTGATTGGTTGCCAAAGGAGCGCAGGTCGTATGCTACATATCGTTTTAGTGGAGCCGGAGATCCCACAGAATACCGGCAACATCGCCCGCACCTGCGCCGTCACCGGCGCCAGCCTCCACCTGATCCGCCCCCTGGGGTTTGAGATCAGTGAGAAGTGGGTGCGCCGGGCCGGGCTGGACTATTGGGACAAGGTTTCCGTCACCGAATATGACAGCCTGGAGGACTTCTTCGCCCGCCACCCGGAGGCGGAGGGCCATCTGTGGCTGGCCACCACCAAAGCCCCCCAGGGCTACACCCAGGTTTCCTACGGGCCGGAGGACTGGCTGTTCTTCGGCAAGGAGACCGCCGGTCTGCCGGAGGACTTCCGGCTGCGGTATTTTGACCGGTGCGTCCGCATCCCCATGCTGCCCAACGTGCGCTGCCTGAACCTGAGCAACTCCGCGGCGGTGCTGCTCTATGAGGCGCTGCGGCAGAACGGCTTCCCGGGACTCTCCGGGGAGGGGGAGATGGCGGCTGGCGGCTGTTAGTTGTTCGTGACCCTTGCGGGGGTGCCTCCGCTCAATCAACCTTTATTGCCTTGTTTAAAAATGCTGCCACGCACCTGTAGGGGCGGCCCTTGGCCGCCCGCAGAAACCGCTTGCTTGCCCCGGGCGGCCAAGGGCCGCCCCTACACATACGGTTCCAAACAGGCTGGCCGGGCGCACACTGTGCGCCCCTACTGAATGACGGGAAGCACCGTTCAGCCCCCAACCACATAAATAACACCTTCCCCCCGGAAGGTCTTATTTAATAAATTTGCTTTTTAACCCATTTTTACCAACCGAAAGGAGTCATTTCCGACATGAACTACAACAAGAAAACCGTGACCGACATTGATGTAGCCGGCAAGAAAGTCCTGCTCCGCTGCGATTTCAACGTCCCCATGGCGAAGGACGGCAGCGGCGTTATCACCGACGATAAGCGCATCCGCGCCGCTCTGCCCACCATCCAGTACCTGCTGGAGCAGGGCGCGGCGGTCATCGCCTGCTCCCACATGGGCAAGCCCAAGGGCGAGTGGAAGCCGGAACTGAGCATGAAGCCGGTGGCTGCCCGCCTCTCCGAGCTGCTGGGCCAGGAGGTCATTATGGCCGCCGACATCGTGGGTGAGGACGCCCAGGCCAAGGCCGCTGCCCTCCAGCCCGGTCAGATCCTGCTGCTGGAGAACCTGCGCTATGACAAGGGCGAGACCAAGAACGACCCCGCCTTTGCCAAGGCCCTGGCCGACCTGGCCGGTGCGGACGGCGTGTACGTCTCCGACGCCTTCGGCACGGTGCACCGCGCTCACGCCTCCACCGCCGGCGTGGCCGCTTACCTCCCCGCCGTCTCCGGCTTCCTGATTCAGAAGGAGCTGGACATCATCGGCGGCGCTCTGGCCAACCCCAAGCGTCCTCTGGTGGCCATCCTGGGCGGCTCCAAGGTTTCCTCCAAAATCGGCGTTATCAACAACCTGCTGGAAATCGCTGACACCGTTATCATCGGCGGCGGCATGGCCTACACCTTCGCAGCCGCTCAGGGCGGCAAGGTCGGCGACTCCCTGCTGGAGGCCGACTGGGAGCAGTATGCTCTGGATATGATTAAGAAGGCGGAGGAGAAGGGCGTCAAGCTGCTGCTCCCCACTGACACCGTTTGCGCCAACGCCTTCGCCCCTGACGCGGAGAGCCAGGTGGTCGCCACCGGCGAGATCCCCGACGGCTGGCAGGGCCTGGACATCGGCCCCAAGACCACCGAGGCCTATTGCGCCGCCGTGGCCGACGCCGGCACCGTGATTTGGAACGGCCCCATGGGCGTGTTCGAGTTTGAGAAGTTTGCCGTGGGCACCAAGGCTGTGGCCGAGGCCCTGAGCAAGACCGATGCCATCACCA
>JAJBUK010000116.1 GCA_020860385.1 Clostridiales bacterium | reverse complement strand
CGACCCCACCTCCATCAAGTTCTGCCATGACATCGGCCTGACCTACGTCTCCTGCAGCCCCTTCCGGGTGCCCATCGCCCGGCTGGCTGCCGCCCAGGCCGCCATCAAGAACCCCCGCTGAGCGTGGGGCTCCTGGCGCATCCCATAAAAACAGCAAGGCCCGGTTCCCAGGAACCGGGCTTTGCCTATCGGTCGCTGACCGTGGGCACGTCAGAATGGGCATAGATCAGGTCGTCCAAATCCTGCTCCCGCTTCGGCTCCGGCGTCTGCCGGGGCCTCTCTTTCTCGCTCAAATGGTTCCCTCCCATGCCGGGGCCGCCGGGGCGGCTCCCAGAGAATACCCACTATTCTATGCCTGGAGGCGGGAGAAGATGCGCGAAGTCGGGGGGTGCGGAAATTTTACGCAAGACAGCTCCCCTGAATGGGTAGGGAGCGCAGCGGAAATGCCGCTTGACGGCGGAGGGGAACCGCGAAGCGGTGGAGGGGATTCCGGCGGAGTTCTCCTTAGATAAGGAATGATAAAGGAACAGCGGCTTGCCCGACCGGCGGGCTGACTACCGCCTGCTGACCCTTTACGATATCCTCCTCGGACAGTGACCCTCGCCAGCATAGCTGGCATCGGTTTCCGGCTAAAAATGTGCCACTGGCACATTTTTGGACGCCGTAAATTGTTCCGCCAAGAAATAGGGGAAGGAAGGCGGCTTAAGAGGAAACTCGGGGCCTCGCTCCCCCTTAAGAATCCCTCTCCTGTTATCCTGGGCTTCGCGCTGTCTGGTCAGCAGGTGGTCTATTTGGGCGACGGACGATGTAACTTGACACGCACCAAAGCTGCCGCTGATGGCGGCTGGGGGACGATTGCCGTTCCGCCCTGCTGAAAGCGGGACGGGCGGCAATTTTGTTGCCCTTTGGTCGCTGAACTCTGACTGTACGGCTGCGCTGCTGCCTTCGCTCAAAGACAGATTGCGTCCTGAGCGGATGGCAGCACCCGCTCCCAGGCTGAAGCATATCGTAATTCAATAAACAATTATCGAATTATGTCGATGTTGGGTGTGGCGGCGGGGGAGGCGTCCCGCCGATGTGAGGGCGAGCGCTGGCACAGGCGCAGCCCGCTGATGCAGGGCGGCGCGGCGGCAAAGAAAGGTTTCCACGGCATCTTGCAGGTTTTCCGTCTTTTCTTGCAAAATTGACTTGTATTCCTGCATGACAGGCATAGGAAGGTTGACGAAAGCGGCGGAAAGCCCGCCGCAGTGTCCTTTTTTCGGGGGACGGCATGATTTTTTCCATTTTTTACTTGCAAAATCCTGGAAAGTAGTGTATAGTGGGACAGGACGACAATGGGGTCACCAAAATACCATTTTGTGCTGTGCCCTTGTGCGGCGTTCTCTTGGAGAAGGGGAGCGCGCCGCACACCCGCATAGCCGCATCCTTTTTTGGGAAGGCGCTGCTCTGCCTGACGGACTGGATACGCAAGATGGGGGGTACGGCCCCGTCCTGCGCTGGTACATCCGGTGCGATTCTATCACGCGGAGGGCAGGCTCCTTCGCCAGGAAAGGATTTTGTATTATGGCAATCAAGAATGACTATCTGAACAGCGTGTATGAGGATCTGGCTGGCCGCTATGCGGAGCAGTCCGAGTTCCTGGAGGCCGTCCATGAGGTGCTGGAAACCCTGGTGCCCGTGGTGGAGGCCGACCCCCGCTATGAGGAGCAGAACATCGTGGGCCGCATGGTGGAGCCGGAGCGCATCGTCATGTTCCGCGTGCCCTGGGTGGACGATAACGGCAAGGTGCAGGTGAACCGTGGCTACCGCGTCCAGTTCAACTCCGCCATCGGCCCCTACAAGGGCGGCCTGCGGTTCCGCGACAACGTGAACCTGTCCATCATCAAGTTCCTGGGCTTTGAGCAGATCTTCAAGAACGCCCTGACCACCCTGCCCATGGGCGGCGGCAAGGGCGGCTCCGACTTCGACCCCAAGGGCAAGAGCGACGGCGAGGTCATGCGCTTCTGTCAGAGCTTCATGACCGAGCTGTGCAAGCACATCGGCCCTGACACCGACGTGCCCGCCGGCGACATCGGCGTGGGCGGCCGTGAAATCGGCTATATGTTCGGCCAGTACAAGCGCCTGACCAACTCCTGGACCGGCGTCCTCACCGGCAAGGGCCTGACCTACGGCGGCTCCCTGGCCCGTACCGAGGCCACCGGCTTCGGCCTGTGCTACTTCGCCAACGCCCAGCTGAAGGCCAACGGCCAGAGCTTCGAGGGCAAGGACGTTATCATCTCCGGCTCCGGCAACGTGGCCATCTACGCCAACCAGAAGGCCACCCAGCTGGGCGGCAAGGTCATCGCCATGTCCGACTCCAACGGCTATATCGTGGACGAGAACGGCATTGACTACAAGGTCATTCAGGTCATCAAGGAGCAGAAGCGGGAGCGCATCAGCACCTATCTGGACTATGTCCCCACCGCCAAGTACGTCCCCGGCTGCTCCGGCATCTGGACCGTCAAGGCTGACATCGCTCTGCCCTGCGCCACCCAGAACGAAATCGACGAGGACTCCGCCAAGGCTCTGGTGGCCAACGGCGTCATCGGCGTGTTCGAGGGCTCCAATATGCCTTGCACCCCCGAAGCCATCGCCGTTATTAAGGGCAACGGCCTGCTGTACAGCCCCGGCAAGGCTTCCAACGCCGGCGGCGTGGCCACCTCCGGCCTGGAGATGAGCCAGAACTCCGAGCGCCTGAGCTGGACCTTCGAGGAGGTCGATTCCAAGCTCCAGGGCATCATGGAGTCCATCTACGCCTCCTGCGCCGACGCCGCCGAGAAGTACGGTATGCCCGGCGACATCCAGGCGGGCGCCAACATCGCCGGCTTCCTGAAGGTCGC
>JAJBUK010000008.1 GCA_020860385.1 Clostridiales bacterium | reverse complement strand
TTCATAACACATCGTCCTTTCAAACGAAAGAGGGAAAGTGGAAGGGACTAAGTTAAACTGTTCATTGGACCGTACCTCCTTGTGTTATTTGCTTGCTGATTTGAAGTCGAGCTTCATAACACATCGTCCTTTCAAACGAAAGAGGGGAAATGGAAGAGTCTAATGGAAACTGTACATTGGACTGTACCTCCTGCATTCCTGAATCGGTATCCTGCAATGGAGTTTCGCGTCAACAAGTCCTTTCATACAGGGAAAAGGGAACAGGCTGTTGTCGAGTCAGCTCTCGTTTTCACTGTTCTTTGGAGGGTACCTCCTTGTTTAGATTCTGCCGGTTGCCAGGGCGGCTGCCTGTCTTACGCTAGGTCTTAGGACTCTCCTCCTTTCTGTTGAAGTGGAATGGGTGGTTTCTTTTGATGAATTAAGGATACCACAGTCGGGCCAACTTGTCAAGCACTTTTTTAAATAAAAATCGCAAAATTATATTAACAATTTGTGAACGATTGAAAAAAACGTTGTGTTCTCCGTTTGTTTCCGGTATAATAGGAGCGTATCGTAACCACAGCTACCGCATCCGCCGCCTTCGCGGCCCATGCGTACACGATTTGGAGGAAGAATCTCATGGAATTGCTGAAACGGAAAATCACCTCTGCGGGCAGCGCCTGCCTGGTCTGCGGCATCATCTCCATTGTGACCGGCCTGGCCACCGGTATCGTCCTGCTGGCCCACGGCGGCCGCCTGCTGGCGGAGCGCCGGCACTGCGACGCCCTGCGGGAGCAGCTCTACGGCAGCGACCTGTAAGTACCTGGCTCCTATGTCCCACCCCGCTGTGGGCTAATACAAGACTGTGCGGAGAAGCGGCTGTTTCTTCGGGAACCTCTGAATAAATGGACGAGAGCGGATTGCGAGGAAATTTGTGTCAGAAAAAGGCGCAAAAGCGCAGGAATCCTGACGGATTTCAAGGTTTTGCAACGCATTTATGGCGCAAATTTACCGCAAGGCGCCGAAGTGCATTTGTTCAGAGGTTCCCTTTGCACTTTTTTCTGCCCTGGCGGGCCGTCTGAGCGGAAGTGCGGCCAAAAATTAGTTCGGAATGCAAGATTCTGTCAGTTTTGTACGAAATTTTACAAATTTCTTACCTGTTTTTTACAGAGGCCGGATATGGAAATCTTCTGATAAACTGGTATAATAGGGAAGGAAATCTTGCAAAGCCGCCGTGCTTCGGCGGGCTTCTGCACAGTCCGGGTCGTCCCACGGCCTGCGGCGCTGCCTTGAGACAGAGATAAGGGAGTTTGAACGGAATGGAGCTTTTAGATATATTTACCCTCCTTGGGGGTGTCGGGCTATTCCTCTACGGCATGACGCAGATGTCCAGCGGCCTGAAGGCCGCCGCCGGTGACAACCTGCGCATCATCCTGCAAAAGGCCACCAGCAACCGCTTCACCTCGGTGATGGTGGGCATCCTGGTGACGCTGATGATTCAGTCCTCCTCCGCCACGGATGTGATGGTGATCGGCTTCGTCAACGCGGGGATGATGACCCTGACCCAGGCCATCGGCGTCATCATGGGGGCCAACATCGGCACCACGGTGACAGCCCAGCTGACGGCCTTCAACCTCAGCTCCTATGCCCCGCTGATTTTGTTCGTGGGCGCGGTCATGTATCTGTTCCTGAAGAACGGCACGGTGAAGAGCATCGGCTCCGTGATTTTAGGCTTCGGTATGCTGTTTGAAGGCATCGCCCTGATGAAGGGAGCCATTGCGCCGCTGGCAGAGTCGGAAGCCTTCGTCAATATGCTGTCCGGCCTCAGCAACCCGATTCTGGCCATTTTGTTCGGCGTGGTCTTCACCGCCCTGCTGCAAAGCTCCTCCTCCTCCATCGTCATTTTCCAGGCCTTTGCTTCAACGGGCATCCTGAGCTACGAGGTGGCGGTGTACCTGATTCTGGGGGCCGCGGTGGGTTCCGTCACCCCCAACCTGCTGGCCTCCCTCACCGCCAATCGCAACGGCAAGCGCAGCGCCATTCTGAACCTGCTTTTTAACGTGGTGCGGTGTGTTGTGATAGGCGTCATTATCACGCTGTTCCCCCAGGTGCTGCGGCTGATTCAGAGCCTGTCCCCCAATGATGTTGCCAGGCAAATCGCCAACACCCACACCATCTTCGCCATCTTCGCCGTGGTGGTGGAACTGCCGCTGACCAGCACCATCGTCCGGGTGGCGGAGCGCATCATCCCCCTGAAAGAGGAGGAGACCCGCAAGGCCAAGGATCAGCGCCTGGTATACTTAAACGCCCTGGACAGCCTGCCCGCCGCCGTCTCCCTGAACCAGGCCAAGCTGGAGATTTACCGCATGGGCGAGTTCGCCCTGAACAACCTCCGCACCGCCATCGACTACTTCTTTGACAACGACGAGTCGAAAATTCAGCAGGTGCTGGACCAGGAGGACACCGTGGACTACCTGGACCACAACATCACCCAGGCCCTGATCGACCTGCGGTACCACCATCTGCCGCCCCGGGACTTGAACCGGCTGGGCCGGCTGCTGCTGGACGTGTCCGACATCGAGCGCATCAGCGACCATGCGGTGAACCTGACCGAGTACCGCCAGAAGCTGAACCAGCGGAAGGGGACCCTGACCAAGGAGGCCCTGGACGATTTGCACATCATCGCCGACGCCACTCTGGCCAGCGTGGAGTACAGCCTCCAGCTGTTCCGGGACGACCGCTTTGACGACCTGCCTGAGGCGGAGGCCCTGGAGCATATCGTCAACGAGAGTGAGGATATGTGCATCTCCAACCACGTTGACCGCATGATGGAGGCAGAGTGCGACCCTATGGGTGGTGTGGTCTACTCCGACATGGTGATGGATCTGGAGCGCTGCTCCGACCACGCCATCAACGTGGCCTATTCCCTCAGCGGGCAGGACAGCTAACGCCTCCTCCCTTCTGACGAATCGCCGGGCTTTCCCAGACAAAACAGCCTGGGAGGCCCGTTTTCTTTGCCTGTGCGCCTCCCCTCCGTGCAATCAGGCAAAAGAAACGCCGCTGCCGGTTTGCATCTTGTTCCTTTTGATATTGCAATCTCGCTTTGATTCGGTTATAATAGAGGGCGTAAACTGTGGAAATGCGAAACGATTTTCACACCCCCTTGCAAACGGCTGTATGCAATGCGCAGAAATGAGGTATACATCATGGCAAAGATTTCTATGAAGACCCCCCTGGTGGAGATGGACGGCGACGAAATGACCCGCATCCTGTGGCAGCAAATCAAGGACGAGCTGCTGCTGCCCTACATCGACCTGAAAACGGAGTATTATGACCTGGGCCTGCCCATGCGGGAGCAGACCAAGGACCAAATCACCATTGACGCCGCCAACGCCACCAAGAAGTACGGCGTGGCCGTCAAGTGCGCCACCATCACCCCCAACGCCCAGCGGGTGGAGGAGTACAACCTCTCCCAGATGTGGAAGAGCCCCAACGGCACCATCCGTGCCATTCTGGACGGCACCGTGTTCCGCGCCCCCATCATGGTGAAGGGCATCAACCCGGTGGTGAAGAACTGGAAGCAGCCCATCACCATCGCCCGTCACGCCTATGGCGACGTGTACCGGGACACCGAGTTCCGCGTCCCCTGCACCGGCAAGGCCATGCTCAGCTTCCTCTCTGACGACGGGGCGGTGCAGATGAACCAGACGGTGTACGACTTCGAGTGCCCCGGCGTGGTGCAGGCGCTATATAATAAGGATGACTCTATCAAATCCTTCGCCCGCTCCTGCTTCCAGTACGCCATCGACACGAAGCAGGATCTGTGGTTCTCCACCAAGGACACCATCTCCAAGAAGTACGACCACACCTTTAAGGACATCTTCGCGGAGATTTACGAGGCGGAGTACAAGGCCAAGTTTGAGGAGCTGGGCATCACCTACTTCTACACCCTGATCGACGACGCGGTAGCACGGGTCATCCGCTCCCAGGGCGGCTTCATCTGGGCCTGCAAGAACTATGACGGCGACGTGATGAGCGACATGGTGTCCACCGCCTTCGGCAGCCTGGCCATGATGACCTCCGTGCTGGTCAGCCCCGATGGCAACTATGAGTACGAGGCCGCCCACGGCACCGTCACCCGCCACTACTACAAGTACCTCAAGGGTGAGGAGACCTCCACCAATCCCGTGGCCACCCTGTTCGCCTGGAGCGGCGCACTGCGGAAGCGGGGCGAGCTGGACGGCCTGGCGGAGCTGTCCGCCTTTGCGGACAAGCTGGAGCAGGCCACCATCACCACCATCGAGTCCGGCGTCATGACCGGCGACCTGGTGGGCCTGTGGGAGGGCGATGCCCCCGCCGTCAAGACCAATAGCGTGGACTTCCTGAAGGCCATCCGCGCCAATCTGGACAAGCTGCTGTAAACCGCAAACCCATTTCTCCCGGGAAATACCGCTGCCCGCCTGCTGACGCAGGCGGGCGGTTTTGCTTTGGCGATAAAACATTCCGTAACGCAGAAAATTTGATAGACAGGCAACGGAAAGCATGGTACAATGAAGGGGAAGATAGCGCGGTAAATCGGAATTGGGGAGAGATATAATGAAGATAGAAAAATTGGCAGTACGAGATTTGAATATTTTGACAGAGTTATCTAATTATAATAATGTGGAACAAATGATATGCGAATGTACACATGACATTCAAAACAGGATGATTGATATTTTTGCTTTGTATGATAAAGATATTTTGATGGGGGAACTTCGTGTAAGATATGAAAGCAATGATGAAAATTACGCGATACGAGGCAGACGAGCATACATATATGCCTTTAGGGTTCGTGAAGATTTTCGGGATAGAGGATACGGAACATATCTCTTAAAAACAGTTCTATCAGTATTGAAAGAAAATGGATATTGTGAATTTACTGTTGGCGTAGAAGATGATAATTTTAAAGCAATTCATATGTATCAGGCTTTGGGATTTGATAAATTTTTACTTAGAAAGCGAGAAGAATACCAGGGCGATATATATGAATATAATTTATACTTGAAGAAATAGACAACTTCCAGTTTATTGAGGGAACCCCAGTCCGTCACCCCGCCTCCACCCAGTCGTTGCCGTACTCCGCGAGGGCCCTGGGCAGGTCCTCATATACGACCTGGGTGCCGTCCTCGTCCCCATAGTTGAACACATAAATGCTGCCGTCCCGGAGGGTCAGGACAATGCAGTTGTCCACATTGGTGGTGAGGCAGAGGGTATATTCCCCCCAGGCATCATTCTCCCACACGCCGTAGCGGAAGGAGGCGTCCGATCCGCCGTCCACGGCAGAGCCCAGGTTGGGCAGCTCCTCCAGGGCGATGGAGGTGATTTCGTCATAGGCCACCTGGAAGCTGTAGCCGTCCGCCCCGTTGACCGTCAGCGCTTCCTCCCCATAGGTCAGCGTCACCGCGCCCTCCTTATTCAGCGTGGAAATCAGGGTGACGATTATGAGAATCGCAGCCATCAAAATCCAGTTCCGTTTCCCCATTTTGGTTCACTCCTCCGGTGGTTAAAAATGTTGCCCTTATGGTAGCATGGCGCTTTCCGTTTGTCAAGAAAGGGGCTGTCCCCCAGGGAACATGAAAAATCCTGTCGCAGTTTCGTTTGACAAACAGACCGAAACCCTGTACTATGATACTATAAAATAAGAGGCACGGGAGGAAGCATCATGGCAGCAGCACAGGAATCCCAGGCGGCCCGGTGGGCGGCGCTGGTAGATCAGTACATAGCGGGGGGCTGCTTCGCCGACGCGGAGCGGCTGGTGAAGCGGATGCTGGAGTTTGGCGCAGGAGATGAGCGGACGGAGCGCCTGTACCGCTCCCTGCAAAGCTGGAAGTATCTGGATGTGCGCAACGGCGTGCTGGTGCAGTACACCGGCCGGGCGTCCTCCCTCACCCTGCCCGGCTGCATTCAGGTCATCGAAAGCGGGGCGTTTCAGGATAACCGCCGCCTGACCGCCGTCACCCTCCCCGCCAGCGTCCGCATGATCGAGGACGGAGCCTTCTCCGGCTGCGTCAACCTGAAAGTGGTCAACACCCAGGGCGGGGTGGAACTGGTGGGCAAGGCCGCCTTTGAGAACACCCCCTACGACCCCATGCGGACGGGCCGCTGCCTCCACTGCGGCGGTGAGCTCTCCGTGTTCGGCAAGTGTAAAAGCTGCGGCAGGCTGCGGGCAAAGTAAGACCTCTCTCAGCAGAGAACCTCTGCGCACATGCGGCGTTCCGCCCGTTGCGCAGAGGTTCCCTTTTTTGCTGTTTTATTCGTCCTCATCCAGCCGCCGCAGCCCCGCCACCGAGGACACCGGCAGGGAGAAACAGATGGCTCCCGCCCGGCTCTCCGGTCCGGCCTGGCCGGTGATGGCGCGCATGATGGCCGCTTTCTCCCTGCTCGTGGAGACGATGTAAATCACATCCTTCTCGTCCGCCAGCGACACGCTGAAGAACTTCTCCGCTTTTCCCCCGCCGGTGCCCTTGGCGTGGAGCACCGTCCCGCCGGCAGCTCCGGCGGAGCGGGCCGCATCCATCACCAGGTCGGCATAGCCCTCGTTCAGGATAACGACGATCAGTTCATATTCAAACTTCATATCCGGCACTCCTCCGCTGGGTACGTTATTGTTGGTCAGATAGGTCAGCGTCCTGCCGCCGCCGACGCTTTTGACGGGTACGGCCATCATAATACCGTTGCCCGGAATGTCAAGGAACAGCCTCCGCTTGGCGGTCCTGAACACCTGCTTCTTTGCGTCCGCCCCGGCCACTGCGCTGACCACTGCCTTTTCTGTGGAGTCCAGGCCGTAGCGGGAAAGCTGCTCCCGGGTGGCGGTGCCCTCCCCCAGCTTGGTGAGCACCAAGTTCAGCCCGATGTCCCGGTAGAGGGCAGCCATCTCTCCGGCCCTGTCCCGGTCGGTGATGCTGATGATGTAATAGAGTTCCGTTTAAGACACCTCCCAAAGCTCGATCACGTCGGCGTCGGCAAAGTCCGGCATCGGCGGACGGACGGCGGCGCGGCGGGTTTTCACCACATAGATGACACCCATGACCTGCACCGTAATCAGCGGCGTCATGGCCACCAGCGCCACCAGGCCAAAGGCATCCGTCATAATGTTCCCACCCAGGGCGGAGCAGGCCCCCATGGCAAAGGGCAGCAGGAAGGTGGCGGTCAGGGGGCCGGAGGCCACACCGCCGGAGTCGAAGGCGATGGCGGTAAAGGTCTCCGGCACAAAGAAGGACAGCGCCAGCGCCACCGCATACCCCGGCACCACAAACCACAGGATGGAAACACCCGTCAGCACCCGCACCATGGCAAGCCCTGTCGCCACAGCGACGGCGATGGAGAGGCTCCACTTCATCGCCCCGGCGGAGATGGCTCCGGCGCTGACCTCCTCCACCTGCTTGTTCAGCACATGGACGGCAGGCTCCGCGTTGATGATGAACCAGCCCATCAGCATGGCCAGGGGCACCAGCAGGAAGGGATAGCTGCTCTCCGCAATGGCCCCGCCCAGCACATAGCCCAGGGAGGAAAAGCCCACGTTGGCCCCTGTCAGGAACAGCACCAGCCCCACATAAGTATATAGCACCCCCACCAGAATTCGCAGGAAGGGCACCCTTTGCAGATGGAGCGACACCACCTGAAACACCAGGAAGAACGCGAAAATGGGCAGAAGGGCGGTGGCCACCTCCTCCAGGTAGGTGGGCAGAGCGGCCAGGTAACCGGTGCCCAGGGCCACGGTGTCAGTAAAGTCGCGGACGACAGTTTCCGCCGCACCGCCGGTGCTGCCCGGATAGAGGAAGCCCAGAATCAGCACCGCCAGTACCGGGCCCACGGAGCACAGGGCCACCAGGCCGAAGCTGTCCGACTTGGCGTTCTCATCGCTGCGGATGGCGGTGATGCCCACGCCCAGGGCCATGATGAAAGGCACCGTCATAGGCCCTGTGGTAACGCCTCCGGCGTCAAAGGCCACCGCCAGGAAGTCCAGGTCAGAGCAGGCGGCCAGCAGGAACACCAGCCCGTAAGAGAGGAGCAGCAGCGTCCGCAGCGGGATATGGAACAGCGCCCGGAGCATACAGAGCATCAGGAACAGCCCCACCCCTACGGAGACCGTCCACATCAGCACGGTGGTGTCGATGCCCGGCACGTTGCCCGCCAGCACCTGTAAATCAGGCTCCGCCAGCGTCACCGCCACCCCCAGGACAAAGCTGAGCAGCAGGATAAGCCACAGGCGGCGGCTCTTGGTCATCTTCGCGCCGATGTGCATCCCGATGGGAGACATGGCCATATCCGCCCCCAGGGTGAACAGGCCAATGCCAACGATCAGCAGCAGGGAGCCAACCAGGAAGGACAGCATCAGCCCGGTGCTGATGGGAATGAAGCAGAAACACAGGACGGCCACCACCACGGTGATGGGCAGCACAGAGGAGACGGCTTCTTTAATTTTTTCTATGATGAGTTTTTTGCTGGTCAATACAAAGCTCCTTCCGCTTAAAATTGTTTTTAGAATACCATATTTTGCCTGCTCTTGTGTGAAAAAGCTGTAAAACCTTGGCCGCAATATCCCGTTTTCGAATCGTATGCAGCGGCAGGAGCATGGAATGCCTTGGCTTCCAGCCGTTGACATTTCTCGAAAGATGTATTAAAATAGTTTCAAATCTATCCGCTTACTCCGGCAGGCCCGGCGCCTGCCCGTTTCCCAAAGGAGGGATTCCATGGAACTTCGATTTTATGGCGCGGCCCATGCTGTCACTGGCTCCTGCCACTATGTCTCCGCCTGCGGGATGCGGCTTTTGGTGGACTGTGGCCTGCAGCAGGGCAAGGACGAGGTGGACAATCAGGCCCTCCCCTTTTCCGCCGGTCAGATCGACGCCGTCCTGGTGACCCACGCCCATATCGACCATTCCGGCCGCCTGCCCCTGCTGGTGAAGCAGGGCTTCCGGGGCCCTATTTACGCCACCGGCCTGACCTGTAAGCTGCTGTCCATCATGCTGCTGGACTCCGCCCACATCCAGGAGAGCGACGCGAACTGGGCCAACCAGAAGGGCCGCCGGGCCGGGAAGGCGACCGTAGAGCCCCTGTACACCGTGGCCGACGCAGAGGCGGCGCTGGCGCTGCTGGTGCCGGTGGACTACGGCCAGACGGTCTCCCTGGGGGAGGGCATCCGGTTCCGCATGACCGACGCGGGGCACCTCCTGGGCAGCGCCTATGTGGAGCTGTGGCTCCGGGAGGGGGACGTGAGCCGAAAACTGGTCTTTTCCGGCGACATCGGCAACGCCAATCAGCCCATTATCCGGGACCCTCAGCCCATCTCCGGCGCGGACTACGTTATCATGGAGTCCACCTACGGCGACCGGAACCATGACGCCCACACAGACTATACCGCCAGACTGGCGGAGGTGCTGAACGACACCTTTGCCAAGGGCGGCAACGTCATCATCCCCTCTTTCGCGGTGGGCCGCACCCAGGAGCTGCTCTACTTCCTGCGGGAAATCAAGCTGGCCGGGCTGGTCACTTCCCTGCCCGACTTCGAGGTGGTGGTGGACAGCCCCCTGGCCACCCAGGCCACCCAAATCTTTTCCGGCGACCTGACCGGCTACCTGGACGAAGATGCCCTGGCGCTGGTGGCCGACGGCATCTCCCTGTTCCAGGTGGGCAATCTGCGGCTGACCCAGACCAGTGAGGAGTCCAAGGCGCTGAACGCCGATATGACCCCCAGAGTGATTATCTCCGCCTCCGGCATGTGCGACGCGGGCCGCATCCGCCACCACTTGAAGCATAACCTGTGGCGGCCGGAGTGCGCCGTGGTGTTCGTGGGCTATCAGGCCCAGGGCACCCTGGGCCGGGCGCTGCTGGAGGGAAAGGAACATGTCCGCCTGTTCGGCGAGGACGTGGCGGTGCGGGCCTCCATCGTCCAGCTGGACGGGATGTCCTCCCACGCCGACCACGATGCGCTTATCCGATGGGTCTCCCAGTTCGACCAGCCCAGGCCCGCTCAGGTGTTCGTGGTGCATGGGGACAGCCCGGTCTGCGAGGGCTTCGCGGCGGAGCTGAACCGGATGGGCTACCGCGCCCATGCCCCGGAGTGGCGGGAGGCGTTTGACCTGGCCGCCGGAGTGGTGACGGAAAAAGGCGTCGCCCCGCCGAAGAAGCCGGAGTCCAAGTGGCAGGAGGGCTCCCCCGCCTACCGGAGGCTGGAGGAAGCCGGACGGCAGCTGCTGGAGGTCATCGGCAGGAACAAGGGGGGCACCAACAAGGACCTGGCGAAGTTCACCGACCAGATTCGCGCCCTCATCCAGAAGTGGGACAGGTGAGGGGGACTGACCTGCCCGATACGCGAAACACACAAGGGAGCGCCGCACAACTGTGCGGCGCTCCCTGATTCGGTTGTGAACCCGTTCCATCCCTCGCTGAACTTCCGTTCCATAAGTATGCGCCCCATCACGCCGTCAGCCCAGCCTTCTTCCGCCAGCTGCCAGACAGATACCGGCTCACAAAGCAAATGACCCGGAACACCCAGTCCATCACCATGGCGATCCAGACGCCTATCGCCCCCATCCCCATGTGGGCGCCCAGGACGTAGCTGAACGCCACCCGGAACACGGCCATGGAGAACACGGAAATGCCCATGGTGAAATGTACGTCGTTGCAGGCCCGCAGCATATTGGGCAGCACGAAGGACGCCGGCCACAGGAGCATGGCGACGCCGTCGTGAATCAGCACCAGGGTGCGGGCCAGCTCCGTGGTCTCCGCCCCCAGCCCGTAAATGGACAGGATGGGGGAGAGCAGCAGGAGAATCGTGATGTTCTGGACGGCGGTGAGGGCATAAGTGATGCCCAGCAGCCGCTTGGTGTAATACTGCACCTGGGCCTCGTCCCTGGCCCCCACGCAGCGGCCAATGACGGTGATCATCACCAGGCTCATGGCCTGGCCGGAGATGCACCCCATGGCGTCCAGGCTGTTGGCTACCCCGTTGGCTGCGATTTGCACCGTGCCGAAGCCGGAGATGATGCTGACCACCAGCACCCGCCCCAGCTGGAACAGGCCGTTTTCAATGCCGCTGGGGATGCCGATGTACAGGATTCGGCCCACCACGTCCTTTTCAAAATGATAGCGCTCCTTCACCAGATGGATGGTGAGGGACTGATTTTTCAGCATTTGGTACAGCACCACCGCCACCACGGCCCGGGAAATCAGAGTGGGGACGGCCACCCCCGCCACTCCCGCGTGGAGGGCATAGACGCCGATGGCGTTGCCGACGATGTTGATGACGTTCATCAGGGCCGACACCTGGAAGGTGATTTTGGAGTTCCCCATGGAACGGAACAGGGCGGCGCAGCAGCTGTACACCGCCAGGAAGGGGAAGGACAGCGCCGTAATCAGCAGATAGGTGATGGCGTCCTCCAGCACGTCCGCCTCGATGGAGCCGAAGAACAGCAGCAGGATGGGCCGGTGCAGCAGCATGAATACCGCCGAGACTGCCACCGTAATGACCCCCACCGACACAATCAGCTGCTTGGAGGAGCGGCAGGCTGCCTGCTGGTTGCCGCCGCCCAGGTACTGGGAGGTGACGACGGCCCCGCCGGTGGCCAGGGCCGACAGCACGGCGAAAATCAGGTTGTTGATCATATCCACCAGGGAGACCCCGGAGATGGCCGCCTCCCCTACGGAGGACACCATCATGGCGTCAATCATACCCACCGTGATGGCCAGGGCCTGCTCCAGCAGCAGCGGCCCAATCAATTTCTTTAAATCCTGCTTTGAAAATAACATGACCGATTCCCTCTCTCTGGATGCCACGTTTCTCTGCCGACGGGCAAAGCCGCACCAGTGCGGAACTGAGTATAGCACAATGGCCTGCCGGTTGCAATCTCCGATTTTATCCCTTCCTTTGGACAAAAACACAAAGGGCCGCCCCACGGCTGTGAGGCGGCCCCCTGCTTGGAAAAGAAAAGAGAGGAGAAAAAAGAAGAACTTCTGTTCACGGTCTTATCATAGCACACAGGCGCGGGGCGTTCTTGAACAGAATTCAAAGAAATTGTAAAGCCTTTATGAACGCCGCCG
This sequence comes from Clostridiales bacterium, assembly GCA_020860385.1. Classification (GTDB taxonomy): domain Bacteria; phylum Bacillota; class Clostridia; order Oscillospirales; family Oscillospiraceae; genus Onthomonas. The sequence goes on along the minus strand of JAJBUK010000008.1, from coordinate 3,266 downwards.
GGCTACAGAGGGGTCAGGACGCGCTGCCGATGGTCTCCTGCAAGGCGGCCAGGGCGTCGAAGAAGGCGGTATAGTCCAGCTCCTCCAGCACGTCCGCATAGGTGATGTCGGCGGCGGAGACGGTGTCGGAGATGACGGCGCTGAACAGCTCATCCGCGTAATCCTGCTTCACGCTGGACAGGTTTTCCTCCCCTAAGGGCAGGCGAAGCACCACGAAGTAGCCGTAGTCAGTGGCGTCGGTGATGCCCACCTGATACTCCTCCAGGGCCAGCACCGTGTCACCGAAGGACAGGTCGCTGGAGGGGCCGACGTAGTACTCCTCCGTGTCGCCGTTCTCATTCAACTCCGCCTGCTGGGCCTGGAACTCCTCCACCAGTTCGTCGCCGCTGAGCTGGGAGAGGGCCTCATAGCAGGCCTGGGCTTCGGCCTGGACGGCCTCCAGCTCCTCGCCCTCCAGATCTACGGCGTTAAACAGGATATAGCGGCAGTTATAGTAGCCGTTCTCCTCAGCATACGCCTCGGTCATCTCGTCAGTGATTTCCTCCGAGCCGCCTTCGCCGTAGACCGCCAGCTGGTAGGCGTTGCCGTAAATGGTGCAGGTGAAGAGGTCCTCCATCACCGCCTCGTTCGCCCCCAGATAGAGCAGGTCGGACTCCGTCAGGTCGGCCATGGACTCCTCCAAGGAGGTCTGATCCTCCTCGGTAAAGGCAACTCCGGCATCCTCCGCCAGCTTGCGGGCCACCGCCATCTGAACGGACGCATCCTCCGCAATTTGGATGAAGAGGTCGGCATAGGTCATATCGTCGCTATAGCTGTCCTCCAGGCTGACATCGTAGCCGGAGCTGGAGAACATCAACATATAATATGTCTCATAATAGCTCAGGAAGTAGATGAACATATCCGCCGTGATGTCCACCCCGTCCAGGGTGATGACCACAGTGTCATTGCTCATGACGCCGTCGGTCAGGTAAGCCACGCAGTCCTCCCTGGCTTCGGCAGGGACAGCGGCAAGGATGGCCTCCTCCTCGCTGGCAAGGCTGGAACCGGAGGCGGATTCCGCCTCGGCGGACGTGCTGGCGGAGGAAGTTTCGCCGTCGGTGACGCTGCTCTCCGCGCCCCCGCCGCAGGCGGTCATGGAACAGGCTGTGGCCAGCGCCAGCAGCAGGACAAGGATTCTTCGTTTCATGGGGTAGCCTCCATTCTGTCTTTGTGACCGGGCCATGCCGCCCTGAAAAGATAGTTCTATTTTCGCATGAATCAGGCTGTTTGTCAAGGAAAACGCTCTGTTCCGGATGCCTTTGCGTCAGGAAAGCAGCATACTGACCCCGCCGATGACCAGCAGGTGCAGGGGGTAGAACCAGTAGAAGAAGTGCTTCATCCGGTGGCTCCCCCGCTGCCCGTTGTAGGCCAGCAGCAGGAGCAGCGAGAACAGGCTATAGGGCTGCACCCACCCCGTCTGGAGGGATAATAGCAACAGCCCCACCCCGAAGCCCACCAGGGGCAGCCGTTCCCCCAGGAACCGGGGCAGGCGGGCGCGGCGTTCCGGCGGCAGGTCGCACACCTCGGCCAGCACCGGCAGCAGCACCCCCAAAAAGCCGTAGTCCACCGTGAACAGGGCGCACAGCAGATACGCCCCCAGCAGGCAGAGGGCTACCACCGCCAGATGCCGCCCGTCCCGCTGCCGCTTCCACCCCTGGACGGCGTACAGCACGCAGATGGACAGGGAGAAGGTGATTAAGACGTTGCCGTAAAGCTCCCCGTCATAGATATAGTAGGCCGCTACGCACACCAGCCCCAGCCCCAGCATTCGGGTCAGGTAGGCCCGCCGGTCGTGGGTGTACCGGCTGCCTTCATAGATGAAGTAGGCGAACACCGGGAAGGCCAGCCGCCCGATGATGCGCAGGGCAATCACTCCGGGCAGCAGCTCCGCCCCGATGTGGTCTATCAGCATGGCGGCTGCGGCAATCAGCTTCAGCTGGTTCTGGTTGAGGCCGGGGGTCGGCCGTTCTGTTTTGCTCTGTTCCATAGGCACCTCCCTGGAAGGGTATTTTTGTATAGGGTTATCATAGAGGGAATCGCGGCTACTGTCAACCCGCTTTTCCGGCGGCGGGAATCTTCATAGAATCTTAATCCCACCGCGCCCCATTCTCTGGTACAATAAAGGGGACACCAAACGCCACCCATCAGAATAGGAGGTCACCATGACGCTGCATAACCTTTTGTTCCTGCCCCTGGCGCTGCTGTTGGCGCTGCTTCTCTCCGCCTGCGACCGTACCGAAGGAGATACATCCCACCCGGACGACAGCGCCCTGTCCGTCAGCATTGTGGAGGACGAAGCCGCCTCCGCCAGCGGGACGGACATTGATGCTGACGCAGCGGCAGAAGCGGACATTTACCCCCTACCCTTTACGGAGCAGGAGGATGTCTCCGACGCATACACCCCCATGGAGGGCGTATCCTGGGGGGAGGGGGAGTTGGTCACACTGAATTGCACCAACCTGGCAGTGGACGCCTACGCCGCCGGGGAGGAGCCCGTCACGGTATCCGGGGCAGGGAGCCAGCTGCTGTTTTCCTGCACCTGGACGGAGGCGGAGCTGACGGTCTACGTCGGCGTGCTGGACGAGGACGGCATCTGCTACTACCTCCCCCTCACCGGCGGCTCCGCCGCAGGGGTGTGGGATTTGAGCGGCCTCCCGGCGGGGCGGTACACCGTCTTTCTCATCAGCTCCAACAATGAGGAGGGGGAGACCTCCCTGGTCTACCAGATGGCGGAATGAACCGCCTCAGAAGCGATGAAAGAACCCCCAAGGCAAAAGCCTTGGGGGTTTGGTGGAGACTACTGGACTCGAACCAGTGACCTCCTGCGTGTGAAGCAGGCGCTCTAACCAGCTGAGCTAAGCCTCCACAGTGGTGACCCGTACGGGACTCGAACCCATGTTACAGCCGTGAAAGGGCCGTGTCTTAACCACTTGACCAACGGGCCATAATAGAGCCGATCCTGAGGGAGACTTCTCCTGAACACAGCTGGCATTCAGGAGAAGTGGTAGCGGAAACTGGATTCGAACCGGTGACACCGCGGGTATGAACCGCGTGCTCTAGCCAACTGAGCTATTCCGCCATTGAGAACTGGCTTTGTTCCCACAGGACGGGTTTTATTATAACTCAGCGTTTCCGGTTTGTCAACCGTTTTCGCGAAAAAATTTTGCCCCGCTTGTATGTGCTAAAATGATATGGCCCTTCTCCCCCGAATAAAAAGTAGAGAAGTT
>JAJBUK010000035.1 GCA_020860385.1 Clostridiales bacterium | reverse complement strand
GGCCAGGCGTGCCGGGGCGGTTGGGTTCGCCGGGGCGGCCGGCGGGGGAAGTTTGCAGCATGGGGATTACCTCTTTTCTTTTTTTGATTCTTTAAAATATTGTATTTTTCAGTCAGTTTGAACCGTGAACTTTTTACTCCAGTATAATGCTCACTTTCTCCTTCTCCTCCAGCACGGCCCGCACCGTCTCTGCCGCCTGGTCGAAGGAAACCGTGGCCTGCTCCCCCTTCTCCAGATTTTTCACGGTGACGGTGTCGCTGGCGATTTCGTCCTCCCCCAGGAACACGGCGAAGGGGATGCCCAGCTTGGCGGCGTAGGCGATTTTCTGCTTGAACTTCTTCTGCTCGGTGTAGAGCTGGGTGCGGATGCCCGCCCCCCGGAACCGGGTGGCGAGAGAAATGGCGGCGCTCAAATCCTCCGTCATGGGGATGATGAGCACGTCCGCCGGTGCGGTGTTGGCCGCCGGGTTCAGCAGCCCCTCATCCTCCAGCACGAAGAACAGCCGGGTCAATCCGATGGAAATGCCCACGCCGGGGAGTTGTTTTTCGGTGTAATATTCCGCTAAGTTATCATACCGCCCGCCGGAACAGACGCTGCCCACCTGGGGATAGTCCAGCAAAGTGGTCTCGTACACGGTGCCGGTATAGTAGTCCAGCCCGCGGGCAATGGTCAGGTCGATGGCGAAGTTCTCCTCCGGCACGCCGAAGGCGGTCAGGTAGCTTGCCACGGTGGACAGCTCCCGGTACCCCTGGTCGAACAGGTCGCTGCGGCCCAGGTAGCCCTCCAGGGCGGTCAGCACCTGAGTGTTGCTGCCCTTGATGGCGATGAACCGCAAAATTTCCTCCGCGGCCTCCTGGGTCAAGGCCAGGTCGTCCGTCAAAATCTCCCCCACCTTTTCCGAACCGATTTTGTCCAGCTTGTCCACGGTGCGCATAATATCCTGGCTTTTTTCGGTCAGTCCCAGTATAGCGTAAAAGCCGCTCAAAATCTTCCGGTTATTCACCCGAATCTGAAAGCGCTTCAGGCCCAGCCGGGTGAAGGTCTGATAGATGATAGAGGGGATCTCCGCCTCGTTGGCGATGTCCAGCTTGCCGTCCCCGATGATGTCGATGTCCGCCTGGTAGAACTCCCGGAACCGCCCCCGCTGGGGCCGCTCCCCCCGGTAGACCTTGCCGATCTGGTAGCGGCGGAAGGGGAAGGTCAGCTGGCCGTAGTGCATGGCCACATACTTCGCCAGGGGCACCGTCAGGTCGAACCGCATGGCGAAGCCGCCGTCCTTGCCGCCCCCCTCGTTGTAGTTGGAGACGGCGTAAATCTGCTTCTCCGTCTCGCCGCCGCCTTTGGCCAGCAGCACCTGGGCGTCCTCCACGATGGGGGTGTCCAGAGGGGTGAAGCCGTACAGGGCGTAGGTCTCCCGCAGGACGGCCATGATGCGCTCCATCTGCTGCTGTGGGGCGGGGAGGAGCTCCATAAACCCGGAGAGGGTGCGGGGTTTCTGTTTTGCCATGGTGTGATTCCTTCCTTTTTTCGAAATAGGGGTTTGATGCGTATATTTAGAAGTAGAACGTGAGGTTTGAAGCTGTATTTTCCTGTAGGGGCGAACCTTGGCCGCCCTGGATAAGCAGGTGGTTTCCGCAGGCGGCCAAGGGCCGCCCCTACACATACGATTGCAAAAAAGTGGAACAATGTGCCTGTCTGAAAACATCGCAGTCTGTTCCGGTGGTATTTTTGTGATGGTCGAATAAAACAAAGCGTTCGTTTTCATATTCCAGTAGGGGCGCACAGTGTGCGCCCGCCAGGCTGCCACATAACAGAGCAGTTTTGAAACGGGAATCGACGCAATAAATTGTGATTTCCTCCATCATCCGCGGAAAGATATGATTTCCTTCTGTGGAGCCGCCGCAGTATGCGGAACCGTCAGCCGGGCGCACACTGTGCGCCCCTACCAGGTGAGGGAAGGTGGGCAGCCTTCCCCTTTGCGCAGCGCCTCCGCGAGGAAAACTGAGAAAAAACAACGCCCCCATCCCAATCTTGGGACGGGAGCGGAAAACGCTGCCGTGGTGCCACCCAATTTCAGCGCGGCGTCAAAACCGCGCCCTCATTTCCTTCGCTGGGGCGGGAAGGGGACCGCGCCGGTCTCCCGGCCTGCTCCGCAGACGTCTTTCCCCCGTCCTGTGCCGCAGCGCCCTTCCAGCCCTGGGGCGCGTCTCTGTCCGGCGGTGCGGGGTACTCATCCTGCTTCTTCGCAGCTACTATTACGGTTTCATTATATACTATGCCTTAGGATTTGTCAATCGGAACTGTTCGCTTTTTCCGGGCAGGGGAGAGGTATCCCATCTCCCTATCTGTAAAGTAAAATGCCTTGTCTAATGCGGCCGCTCCGCCGTTTTTTTCCACAGGATTTCCAAAAATGTGGAAAAAAAGACGCCGGAGCGTGGGTTGCGCTCCGGCGTCGGGGTGAGTTTCTCTACTTTTCCACCTTTTTTCCCACAGCTGTGGAACGGGAAAGCGGGTCAGGCGTGGCCTGCCGCGCCCCCGGCTGCGAACCAGGCGATTACTTCCCGAATCCCCATGGCCAGCACCAGGACGGTCACCAGGGCGAACACCGCCCCCAGGACGGCGCTGCGCTGCCAGCCGGGCTGGGGCTCCTCCGGCTCCTGGAAGTCGGGGTCCTCCACATGGTCCACCCGGCCATGGCGGATGATCCACGCCTGGTTGAAGAACTGGGCGCTCAGCGCCCCGCAGGCGGGGAAGACGATGATGCCGGTGATGCCCCGGATGAACGTCATCCGTGCCATCCAGTACAGGAGCAGCAGGAAGGCGATCACCACATACACCACGCCCATCATGGCCCAGATACGCTTGCGCTGCATCCGTTACTCCTGGGGCTTGTCCCCCTGCTGGGCCTTCAGCAGGTCGCGAATCTCGGTGAGCAGCTCCTCCTGGGTGGGGCCGGCGG